>DAIPIS010000230.1:0-3196 GCA_036770665.1 Meridianimarinicoccus sp. | reverse complement strand
CTCAGGCGTCGTGGGTGAGTGCGAGAAACACGTCCTCGAGGTCGGGTTCCTCGGTCGCCACGTCGCGCAGCACGATGCCCGCGCTGCGCACCGCATCGAGGATCGCACCGGGGTTGATTTCGCTCTTGCGGAAGTCGAAGGCGATCTTGCCGCCGGGACGGCGGGTCACCTTGACCCGGGCGATGTCGGGCAGGGTGTCGGTCGGCGTGTCGGGCGTGATCACCAGCGTCTTGGCGTCGAGCCGCCCCAGAAGCGCCGCCGTCGTGTCGCGCACGATGAGGTCGCCGTGGTTGATGATGGCGATCTCGTCGCACATCTGCTCGGCCTCCTCCAGGTAGTGGGTCGTGAGGATGATGGTCATGCCGTCGTCGTTCAGGCGACGCACGTTGCGCCACAGCATCTGGCGCAGTTCGATGTCCACCCCTGCGGTCGGTTCGTCCAGAACGAGGATCTGGGGGTTGTGCACCAGCGCCTTGCCCAGCAAGAGCCGCCGCCGCATCCCGCCCGACAGGGACCGGGCATAGGCGTCGGCCTTGTCCGCGAGCCCGATCATGTCGAGGATTTGGTCGGTGCGCCGTTCGGATTTCGGCACGCCGTAGAGCCCTGCCTGCACCTCCAGCGCGCCGCGGGGCGAAAAGAACGGATCGAGGTTCAGTTCCTGCGGCATGACCCCGATGGCGGCGCGCGACTGGCGCGGGTTCACGTCCTGGTCGAAGCCCCAGATGCGGACCTTGCCGGCGGACTTGTTCACGAGCCCCGCAAGGATGTTGATGAGCGTGGACTTGCCCGCCCCGTTCGGCCCCAGCAGGCCGAAGATCGACCCGGCGGGGATCGCGAGGTCGATGCCCTTCAGCGCCTCCTTCGCGGGCGACTTGCCCTGGCCGCCATAGGTCTTGGCGACGCGTTCCAGTTCGATCGCGTTCTGTGACATCTTGGCCCTCAAAGCGGGTGCGCGGGCGCGGCGGGCTTGCCGCGACACCGCGAAACCGTATTCTGCGCCCGACCTAAGCCTTGCCGCGCCGGGTGGCAACCGATCGCCCCGCGGTTCGCCAGACCAGAGTGAGGATACCCATGCCCATCGCCCCCCCAGAGACCGAGTTCGTGGACGCCTGGCGCGTCAGTTGCGACGGCGGCGAAGGTGCGCTGGGGCATCCGCGCGTGTGGTATTCGATCCCGCGCGACCGCGGCTGGGTGGAATGCGGCTATTGCGACAAGAAGATCATCCACCGCAGTTTCGAGGGCAAGCTGGACGCCGCGGGCTGAGCATCGCGCAATCCCAAACCGGATTGGTGCGCGCCGTCACTGTCGCGATGGATGACCCTTTGAAATTCTGTTACGCTGCGTCATCGGGTGGGGATGGGGAGCGCCGTGATGGGACCGGGTCTTTGGCGGCTCTACCACAATGCCGTGTGGCTGGCCGGAACGCTCACGGGCAGCGCCTATCTCGGGTTTCTCTATCTCGTCACGCTGTATCTGGTCGTGGGGTCGCTGAGCGCGATCCTCGTGCAGGACCGACTTGAGGCGATCAGCGAAACGGCCACCTTCGGAGATGTCCAGCGCGCCTATGCCCGGTATCACGACCGCGAACAGGCCATCTGGGACCAGCACCACGCGCCGCTCGAACGGCTGCTGACCGATCGCACACTGGTTGCCGAAGAGCTGTTTCCCGGCACGCCACTGGATCTCGATACGCTGCGCACCGATGAACGATTTGTCGCGCTCCTGCGCGACTGCACGGGCGAAGGGCCGGAACCGCGGCTCCATTGCCGTCTGGTGGGCGAATTCCGAGATCTCGACGCCGCGATCCGGCAATTCTACGTCACCAACCCCGATGTGCTGATGCGCGTCGCGGCCCAGGTCGCGGAGATGCGCGCCGCCGAACCGTTGTCCACCATGTTCGACACGTTCGAGTTCTTCGAGGTCCGCCAGACCTTCGAAGGGTTTCTCGTCCTGCCGCGGGAGGTGCTCGTCATGGTGTTGACCATGGCGATGGGGACGCTGGGCAGCGTCGTGACGATGACGTGGTCTTTCGTGCGGCGCGACAGCGGGCTGACGGTGCGGCGGTTCCTGATCCTGCCTGCGGTCGGCGCGCTCAGCGCCTTCATCATCCTGATCTTCGCCAAGGCGGGACAGATTTCGCTCACCTCGGGGGATGCGGCGGATTCGCTGAACCCCTATTTCCTGTCGTTCCTCGGGATCATCTCCGGCCTGCTGTCGGAACGGGCCTATGCGCGCATCGCGCATATCGGCGAGAACTTCTTTGCCGTGGATGACGACCGCCCCCGCTGGAGCGTGCGGGTCGAAGAGGCGATGGCAGAGGAGGGTCTGAATGTCGCCCAGATCGCCGAATACCTGAAGATCGCGCCCAATGCGGCTGCGGATATCCTGTCGGGCCGGTTACAGGCGACACCTTTGCAGCAGCTTCTGATCGCCACCGCCCTGCGCCGCCACCAGCGTGACCTCTTCACCGACCTTCCCCCGCTCCAGCGGCGCGGCGAACCGGCGTCCGGAACGGGCTGATCCGCGCTTGGCGGTGGACCGGACCTGCGGGTCGGGATACTTGTCACCCGGCAGCGCAAGGGGGCAGGCCATGGCATTCGGCAAGGGACATCATCTTCACCTGATCGACGGGTCGGCCTTCATCTTTCGGGCCTATCACGCGTTGCCGCCGTTGACGCGCAAGTCCGACGGGCTGCCGGTGGGGGCGGTGTCGGGCTTTTGCAACATGCTGTTGCGGTACATCGAAGGCAACGACGGCCCGGATGCGCCGACCCATGCGGCGGTGATCTTCGACAAGGGCAGCCACACGTTTCGCAACGATCTTTACGACAAGTACAAGGGCAACCGCCCCGACATGCCCGCGGACCTGCGCCCGCAGATCCCGCTGACGCGGGAGGCCACGCGCGCCTTCAACGTCGCCTGCGAGGAGTTGGAGGGCTATGAGGCGGACGACATCATCGCCACGCTGGCGCGGCAGGCGCGGGACGCGGGCGGGCGGGTGACGATCATCAGTTCCGACAAGGACCTGATGCAGCTGGTGGGCGGCGGGGTCGAGATGCTCGACGCCATGAAGAACCTGCGCATCGATGCCGAAGGGGTGGAGGCGAAGTTCGGGGTCGGCCCGGACCGGGTGATCGACGTGCAGGCGCTGGCGGGTGACAGCGTGGACAACGTGCCGGGCGCGCCGGGCATCGGG
>DAIPIS010000229.1:0-3201 GCA_036770665.1 Meridianimarinicoccus sp. | reverse complement strand
CGCTTGTACTCGCGGTTCTTGTTGTTGTCGTTCTCGTTCTGCTGGTTGGCGTTGTAGGGCGGGTTGCCGATGATGACGCTGATGCTCTTCGCGTTCTGCGCCTTCACGCGGCGGGCGTTCTCCTCGGAGACCGTGGCGAACAGGTCGTGCTGGTGGCCCTTGCGCAGGCCCAGCGCCGCCACGTTGTCGAGCGTGTCGACGAAGCAGAGATTGGGGTATTCGGCGTATTGCCCGGCGATGTCGGCGTAG
Source organism: Meridianimarinicoccus sp. (assembly GCA_036770665.1). Taxonomy (GTDB): domain Bacteria; phylum Pseudomonadota; class Alphaproteobacteria; order Rhodobacterales; family Rhodobacteraceae; genus Meridianimarinicoccus. Next base: position 2,952 of record DAIPIS010000229.1, on the reverse strand, counting down.
GTCGCCTCGATGTTCAGGTTGGCGACGTAATAGGGCAGGATCGCCACCTCGTTGGCGTGCAGCTCCTGCGTGTATTTGCGGTAGATCGCCTCCTTGGGCTGGCCGCGGAAGTGGTTCAAAAGCTCGACCACGAAGGTCCCCGTGCCGCAGGCGGGGTCGAGGATGTTCACGCCGGGGTCGATCAGGCGCCGCCCGAAATGCTCGCGGCAGAGCCAGTCGGCGCCTTCCACCATGAAGCGCACGATCTCGCCCGGGGTGTAGACCACGCCGAGCCGGTCGGCCTTTTTGGGGTCGTAGACCTTGTAGAAGTTCTCGTAGATCAGCTTGAGGAAAGTCTGCTTTTCGGCGTGGTCGGCGATCTGCGCGGCGTTGGCGCGGATCGCGGCGTAATAGGGGCGCAGCGCGGCCATCGCCTCGTGCTTCACCGCGCCGGTGAAGAAGGCGGCCTCCAGATCGTACAGCTTTTGCGCGACGTTGTTCTCGCGGTGGAACTGGGTGTTGTCGAAGACGGCGTTGAAGATGTCCTCCGTCAGGACGTGCTGGATCAGCATCTCGCGCACATCGGCTTCGGTGACCGTCGGGTTGATCGCGTCGCGGCAGTGGTCGAGGAAGGCGGCGGCCTTCGCGCGGAAGGCGGGGTTGGCCTCGTAGGCGTCGGCGATGCGGGCGCGCAGGGCGTCGAGCACCGCGGGCAGGTCGTGGCGGAAGGTCTCGACGGCGCGACGCCAGTCGGCGATCTCGGGGCGCTCCCACGCGAAGAACAGGGCGAGGAGCTTTTCGAGGGCGGCGCGGTCGGCCATGTCGGCGCGCAGCGCCTCGACGTCGTTCTGGTAGAGGACGGCGGTGCGGGTGTTCTCGAAGACGATGTTTTCGAGCGGGTAGCCCTTCTTCCGCTTGGCCGCGATCTCGACGTCGATATCCTTGCCGTCGTGCTTGGCCTCCCAAAGCCCGAAGCGCACGCGGATGTCGTGCACCAGCGCGCCGTCGGGGACGACCGGGCGGCCGTGGCGGCCGGGGACCGCGTGTTGCTGCAGAAAGATCAGATTGCGCGACTTGCCCCACGCCTTGAGCATCTGTCCGAAAGCCTGGCTGACCGTGGGCTCGGTCAAAGCGCCGGCGCGGCGCAAGGCGTCGAGTTCGCGGAAATAATCGTCGACGAAAGATGTGCTCATGAACCGGCTCCCTCGGCCCATCGGGCGGGCCGGCGGGCGGGCGGTCAAGCGGCGGCGGGGTCGCGGGGGCGGGTTGCGGGCGAAAACCCGCGCATTTTTCCGCAGCGCATCCCGTTGTCGCGCCGCAGCGCGATTGAAAGCGGGGGCGTTGCGCGATACGTCCCGCACGGGTTGCGGCGCAGCGAGGAAAGAAGATGTCCGGTATCGAACGCGAGTCGATGGAATATGACGTGGTGATCGTCGGCGCCGGTCCCTCGGGCCTGTCCGCCGCCATCCGCCTCAAGCAGATCGACCCCGAAATCAGCGTCTGCGTGCTGGAGAAGGGCTCCGAGATCGGCGCGCACATCCTGTCGGGCGCGGTGCTCGACCCGATCGGGCTCGACAAGCTGCTGCCGAACTGGCGCGAGATGGACAGCCCCATCGTCACCCCGGTCGTCAAGGACGAGTTCCGCCTGATGGGCCCGGGCGGCTCGCTGAAGCTGCCGGTCTCGTTGTTCCCGCCCTATCTCGACAATCACGGTTGCTACATCGTCTCGATGGGCAATGTGTGCCGCTGGCTCGGCGGGATCGCCGAAGGTCTGGGGGTGGAGGTGTTCCCCGGCTTCGCGGCCTCGGCGCTGGTCTGGGGCGAGAACGGCGAAGTCGCGGGCGTGGTCGCCGGCGAATACGGCCTGAGCGCCGACGGAACCCCCGGCCCGGCCTACGAGCCCGGCATGGAGATCCGCGGGCGCTACACCTTTTTCGCGGAAGGCGTGCGCGGCTCGCTCGCCAAGAAGCTGATCGCCCATTTCGCGCTAGACGAGGGGCGCGACCCGCAGAAATTCGGCCTCGGCATGAAGGAGCTGTGGGAGATCGACCCGGAGAAGCACGACCAGGGCAAGGTCATGCACACGATGGGCTGGCCGCTGGGCGACAACGCGGGCGGCGGCTCCTTCGTTTATCACCTCGAGAACAATCAGGTCTATGTCGGCTATGTGGTCCATCTGGACTACGAGAACCCGTATCTGAAGCCTTATGAGGAGTTCCAGCGCTTCAAGCATCATCCGCTGATCGCGGAGCTGCTGAAGGGCGGCAAGCGCATCGCCTATGGCGCGCGGGCGATCTCGGAGGGCGGCTGGCAGTCGATCCCGAAGCTGGTCTTCCCCGGCGGCGCGCTGCTCGGCTGCTCGGCGCAGATGCTCAACGTGCCGCGCATCAAGGGCAACCACAACGCGATGCTCTCGGGGATCGCCGCCGCAGAGGCCGCCGCGGAGGCGCTGAAGGCGGGCCGGCGGGGCGACGATCTGGACGCCTACGAGAAGGAAGTGCGGACCGGCGCCATCGCGAAGGACCTCAAGCCCGTGCGCAACGTGAAGCCGCTGTGGTCGCGGACGGGCTTTCTCGGCGGGCTCGCCTTCGGCGCGCTCGACATGTGGGTGGCGAGCCTGACCGGCTGGAACCCGTTCGGCACGGTCCACCACAAGGGCCCCGACCACGCCGCCACCGGGCGCGCGCGGCGGCACGAACCGATCGTCTATCCCAAGCCCGACGGCGTGCTGAGCTTCGACCGGCTGACCAACGTCGCCTACAGCTTCACCAACCACGCCGAAGGCCAGCCGCCGCACCTGCACCTGCAGGACCCGACCGTGCCGATCTTCTGGAACCTCAAGAAATTCGCCGAGCCCGCGCAGCGCTATTGCCCGGCGGGGGTTTACGAGGTGGTCGGCGAGGGCGGCGACGATCCGCGCTTCGTGATCAACTTCCAGAACTGCGTGCACTGCAAGACCTGCGACATCAAGGA
>DAIPIS010000050.1:0-14088 GCA_036770665.1 Meridianimarinicoccus sp. | reverse complement strand
ACCGGGGCATGGCCGGGGCGATGGATGATCCAGAACCCGTCGCCGCCGATGCCGTTCATGTGGGGATAGGCCACGGCGATGGCGGCGGCGGCGGCGACCATCGCCTCCACGGCACTGCCGCCCGCGGCGAGCACGTCGCGCCCCGCGAGCGCCGCCGCGCGATGCGGCGCGGACACCCCGCCGTTGAACCCGTAGGCAGATCGCAGCATCGTCACCATCCGATCGCTTGGGGCAGCCATGTGGCGAGCCCCGGCAGGAAGAACACGATCGCCAGTGCCACGAACTGCAGGCCGATGAAAGGGACGGCACCCTTGTAGATGTCGAGCGTGCTCACCCCCGGCGGGGCGACGCCCTTGAGAAAGAACAGCGACCAGCCGAAGGGCGGGGTCAGGAAACTCGTCTGCAGGTTCAGGCAGATCAGGATGCCGAGCCAGACGGGGTCCACCCCCGCCTGCAGGAAGGTCGGCAGGAAAAGCGGCAGCGCGATATAAGTGATCTCGATCCATTCCAGGAAGAAGCCGAGCACGAAGATCAGCGCCATCAGGAACATCAGCGCGCCGGTGGTGCCGCCGGGTACCCAGTCGAACATCCGCTGGACGAGGTGCTCGCCCCCCAGCCCCCGGAACGCGAGGCCAAAAACCTGTGCGCAGATCAGGATGAAGAACACCATGGCGGAAATCAGGAGCGTGCTGCGCGCCACCGCGAACAGCATCGCCCCCGTCAACCGCCCCGACAGCGCCACGAACGCCAGCGCGCCGACAGCGCCCATGGACGCCGCTTCGGTGGGGGCCGCGATGCCGCCGATGATGCTGCCCAACACGGCGATCACCAGCCCCACGGGCGGGCCCACCACCAGCACGACCTTGCGCAGCAGTGCGGCACGCGTGAGCGCCCGGCGTTCGTCCAGCGGGATGGGCGGCATCGACCCCGGTTTCCACCACGCATAGCCAAGGATCGCCACGACATAGACCCCCGCCAGCATCAGCCCCGGTATCATGGCGGCAGCGAACATCGTGCCCACGGATTCCTGCAGGATATCCGCCAGCAGGATCAGCACCAGCGACGGCGGGATGATCTGCCCCAGCGTGCCCGCGGCGCAGATCATGCCGGTGGCGAGGGTCTTGGGATAGCCGCGCCGCAGCAGCGTCGGCAGGGTCAGCAGGCCCAGCGTGACGATGGTCGCGCCCACGATGCCGGTCGCGGCCCCCAGCAGAACGCCGGTGAAGATGATCGCGACGCCCATGCCGCCCTGCACCCGGCCGAACAGATGGCCCACCACGTCGATCAGTTCCTCGGCCAGCTTCGACTTTTCCAGCATCACGCCCATGAACACGAACAGCGGGATCGCCATGAGCGTGTAGTTGGTGACCACGCCGTAGACGCGCGACGGCAAAAGGTTGAACAGCGCGGGACCGAAGCCGACATAGCCGAACACGAAGGCCGACGCCGCAAGGCCGAGCCCCACGGGAATGCCGATCAGCAGGAGCACGAAGAAGGCGACGATCATGCCGATCGCCAGCAGTTCGGTCGGGAGCATGACGGGATTTCCTATGGATGGGGTGCAGGGGCCGCGCTGCGCGAGGGCGGCAGGCCAAACGCGTGGCGCAGCGCATGGGCCAGCCCCTGCAACGCCAGCAGGCCGAAGCCCAGCGGCAGGAATGCCTTGAGAAGATAGCGGTACGGCAGACCGCCGGGATTGGGCGAGCCTTCGCCCCGCGCGTGGGACATCTCGACCCATGGCAGCGACAAGCGCACCAGCAGAACACCCAGCAGGATCATCAGGATGCCGCCCAGCACCTCGATCCAGCGCTGCACGGCGGGCGGGAAACGGTCATAGAACACGTCCACCCGCACCTGTTCGCCGCACAGGATCGCATAGGACATGCCGAACAGGGCGATGGGCGAGATCAGGTGCCATTGCAGTTCCTGCGCCCAGACCGCGCCCGTGCGAAAGAGGTAGCGGGCGAAGACGTCGCCCGCCACCAGCAGCACCAGCGCCACGCAGATCCACGCCGCCAGAACCCCGAAGGCCCGCACGAGCGCGTCGATGCCCAGAACAAGCCGCGTCAGCGCCGGTCGCATGGCGGTTACAGCGCGAGGATGTCGTTGAACCACGACACTTCGCTGATCCGCGCCCAGGCGTCGTGGTTCGACTTGAACGCGAAATAGCTGTCGTGGACCTTTTTCGTGATCTCCGACGCCGCGGCTTCGGTTTCCAGCGTGTCCATGGTCGCCTCGCGCAGGGCCGCCACGACCGCGGGCGGGAGCGGGGCCGCGGTGACGCCGTGGTTGGTCACGAGATCCGTCAGGGCCTCGCCGTTCACCGAATCCGACCATGTCAGGCTTTCGAGACACGCCGCCTGCGACGCCTGCCGCACGATCATCTGCAGGTCTTCGGGCAGGCTGTCCCACGCCGCCTTGGAAATCAGCAATTCGCCCGTGGTGGACGGTTCGTGCCAGCCCGAGGTGTGATAGAACTTCGCCGCCTGGTGCAGGCCAAGCGCCCGGTCCTGGTAGGGGCCGACGAATTCCGCCGCGTCGATCACGCCGCGTTCCAGCGCCGGGAAGATCTCGCCGCCCGGCAGAAGCCGCGTATCGACGCCAAGGCTGGAATAGACCCGCCCCGCGAGACCGGGGATCCGCATCCGCAGCCCCTGAAGCTGCGACAGGTCCGTGATCGGCTCGCGGAACCAGCCGGTCATCTGCACGCCGGTGCAGTTCATCGGGAAGGCCACGAGTCCGAAGGGTTCGTAGACCTCCTGCCACAGCTCCAGACCGCCGCCGTGGAACAGCCACGACATGTGCCCCATGAAGGACATGCCGAAGGGCACGGTGGTGAAATACTGGGCGGCGAACACGTTGCCCGACCAGAAATAGCTGTTCGACGCGTTCATCTCGATCACGCCCTGCTGGACGGCATCGAACCCTTCGAGCGCGGGGATCAGTTCACCTGCCGCGAAATGCTGGATGCTCAGCCGCCCACCCGACATGATGCGGATTTTCTCGATCATGTCCGTGGGGCTGCCGGGCCCGACGGTGTAGAAGGGCGCTGTCGGCCCGTAGCTGTTGGTCATGCGCCAATTGAACGTGTCCTGCGCACGCGCGACATGGGGGGTTGCGATGCCTGCGCCAGCGGCGGTGAGGGCGGTTGCCGAAAGAAACTTGCGACGATCCACGGTGTCTTCCTTTCTCGAACGGGGGTGTGAAGCCAAGGGGAATGGGCCTGCAACCGGTTAACCCGCGGCCCTGCCCCTGTCCCGCTTCTGCGCGCGAAAAGAAGGCACGTCCGAAAAATTGTATACAACATTTGCCGAAATTCGCTGATCTGGATGCAAAACAGGCAGCCTGCGAAAGCCTGTGGCACCGACCCGCCGGGTTCTGGCGCGCAAGGATTGCGCCCGCCCGCGCGATGTGATGCCCTGCACTCGACCTTCTTTTGACCGTCGGCCCGCGATCTGTCCGAAAGGTATCCCGATGACCGTGATCGTCTTCAGCACGAAACCCTATGACCGCCGCTTCCTCACTGCCGCCAACGCGGACGCGGGACATGAGTTGCGGTTTCTCGACGTGCGGCTGTCGGCGGACACGGCGGCGCTGGCGGACGGGTGCGATACGGTCTGCGCTTTCGTGAACGACGATCTGTCGGCGCCGATCCTGGGCAGGCTCGCGGCGGGTGGCACCCGGCTGATCGCGCTGCGCTGCGCGGGGTTCAACAACGTCGATCTGGCGGCAGCGCGCGACCTTGGCATCACGGTGGCGCGGGTACCTGCCTATTCACCCTATGCGGTCGCGGAACACACCGTCGCGCTGATGCTCGCGCTGAACCGGAACATCCACCGCGCGCACAATCGCGTGCGCGAAGGCAACTTCGCGCTGGAGGGTCTCCTGGGGTTCGACCTGCACGGCAAGACCGTGGGCATCATCGGCACCGGCACCATCGGCGCGGTGCTGGCGCGGATCATGGCGGGGTTCGGCTGCCGGCTTCTGGGCCATGACGTGGCCGAGAATCCCGCGTGCGTGGCACTGGGGATGGACTATGTCACCCGCGACGCGATCTTCGCACGGTCCGACATCCTGTCGCTCCACTGCCCGCTGACGCCCGACACCCACCACATGATCGGGTTCGACACGCTGGGGCGGCTCAAGCATGGGGTGATGATCGTCAACACCTCGCGCGGGGCGGTGATCGACGCGCGCGCCGCCATCGTCGGGCTGAAGGACGGCACGATCGGAGGGCTCGGGCTGGACGTGTACGAGGAAGAAACCGATCTCTTCTTCGAGGATCTGTCGGACGCCGCGATCCAGGACGACGTGTTCGCGCGGCTGCTGACCTTTCCCAACGTGCTGATCACCGGCCATCAGGCGTTCCTGACGCGCGAGGCGCTGACGGCCATCGCCGAGACGACCATCGCGAACATCGACGCCCATGCCCGCACCGGCGCGGCACTGCACGAGATTTCGGTGGAACGGCTCGCGCGCAAGGACTGACCGGCCCGGCGCACGGAGGCGCCGGACCGGACACGGTCACAGGAAGCTGAGCGCCGCCACCCCAAGCACCCCGGCGAAGACGAGGTAATAGACCGTGGGAATGACGGTGATCCGCAGGATCGCCCCTTCGCGCCCCAGGAACCCGACCGTCGCCGCCGCCGCCACCACGTTGTGAATGGCGATCATGTTGCCGGCCGCCGCCCCGACCGCCTGCAGCGCGATGATCAGGGTTGTCGGGTTGCCCAGTTGCTCGGCCACACCGTACTGGAACTGGCTGAGCATCATGTTGCTGACCGTGTTGGAGCCCGCGATGAACGCGCCCAGCGCGCCGGTCGTTGCCGCGAAGAACGGATAGACATCGCCCACGGTCGCCGCAAGCCAGGTTGCCATTGCCACCGGCATGCTGTCGAACCCGGCGGTGTTGACACCCGAATTGATCAGGATGCGCACCATCGGAATGGTGAAGGCCAGAACGAAGCCAGCGCCCACCAGAAGTTTCCCCGATTCGCCCACCGCCGCGCCGAACTGCGCGATCTTCATGCGGTGAAGCACGAGCGTCACCAGCGCCACGAAGACAAGGATGCCGCCCGGCAGGTACAGGGGCTGGATGCTGGCGGAAATGCCCGCCTCGCCGAAGATGTTGGACATGCCGAACGACCACGCGGTCAGCCAGCCCTTGAACTCGAGGCTGACGCGGCTGGCCACGAGGATCCCCGCCACGAGCAGGTAGGGCACCCACGCCATCCCGGCGCTGATCGGCGCACGCCCGGTCAGCTTTTCAAGCTTGATTTCCAGATCGCCCATCCATTCCGCCGGCCACTGGTCCGCCGGGGCGAAATCCCAGTGGTCCTTGGGCATCAGAAAGCCCTTGCGCGCCGTGAACACGACGATCGCCAGCGCCACGAGCGCCCCGATCAGCGACGGGAATTCCGGGCCAAGGAACACGCCCGTCAGGATGTAGGGCACCGAGAAACACACGGCGGCGAACAGCGCGAAGGGCAGGATGCTCAGTCCTTCGGTCCAGGACCGCTTCGCGCCGAAGAACCGCGTGATGACCATCACCATCAGAAGCGGCATGAACAGGCCGATGATGCCATGGATGATGGCGACCTCGGAGGTGATCGTCTGGAGGAACGCCTGCCAGCTCGATCCCTGCGCGACGAAGACGGTATTCAGCGCCTCGCTGTCGAGCCCGCCCGTCACCCCGATGATGATCGGCGTGCCGACCGCCCCGAAGGACACCGGCGTGCTTTGCACCATCATGCCGGCGACGACGGCGGCCATGGCCGGAAAGCCCAGCGCCACCAGAAGCGGTGCCACGATGGCCGCGGGCGTGCCGAAGCCCGACGCCCCTTCGATGAACGCCCCGAAGAGCCACGCGATGATGATCATCTGCACCCGGCGGTCGGGGCTGATTTCGGCGAAACCCGACCGGATGGTCTGGATCGCGCCGCTGTGCTTGAGCGTGTTCAAGAGCAGGATCGCGCCGAAGATGATCCAGAGCACCGACGCCGTGATGATCAAGCCCTGCACCGTCGATGCGGCGATGCGCGTGAACGGCACCCCCCAGAACAGCAGCGCGATCAACGCCGCCGCAAGGTAGACCGCGGGCATCGCGGTGCGCGCCGGCATCCGCAGTCCGACCAGCAGGATACCCGCCAGCGCGATCGGCGCAAAGGCGAGCAAAGCCTGAATCCATAAAGCCATGATGTATCGTCCCCCCTGAAAAGAGCGGAACCGGCGCACCGCGCAAAAGGCGCGGACGCAGGGTCCACATCGGCACACTAATCCGCACCGTCGTTTTCAGTATAGGGTCACGGGCCGCTTTTCGGGGGGGCGCGCGGAAATGACCGAGGGGCAGGACGGCGTGGGCCTTTCGGCCCGGCGCGTCAGTCCGCGTGCCGTGCCGCCGTGCGGTCAGCGGCGTGTCCGGCCCCCGGACACGCAGGCCTGTGGGTCATTCGGCGGCGCGGTCGGGGACCGTGACGGGTGACGCTGTCTCGGGCGTGCTGCGCGTGTCATCCCCGGCGTTGCCCGCGGCCTCGGGCGGGGCATCCGTGCCCGTCTCGGCGGGTTTGGCGGCGCGTGGTGCACGCGGCTTGCGCGCGACGCGCGGCTTGCGCGCGGCGGGTTGGGGCGCGTCCGCGACGTCGGTGCGGCGTGGCCGGTCGGCCTTGCCCTCGGGTGTGTCCACGAGACCGGACTCGCTCTCCGCTTCATCGCTCGAACCCAGCACATCGGACGGCGGATCGTCCCGGCGCGGCGCGCGGCGACGGGACCGGCTGACGGTCGATCCGGCGTCCTCATGGCCCGGGTCCCTGGAGACCGCGGCGGCGTTCTGCGCCGGCATGCCGTCGTCGCGTGCATCGCCCGCACGCCGGCTGTCACGCGGATCCTCCGTGCGCAGCGTGTCGCGGGCATCGGGGCCGGACGGAGTGCCACGCGCTGGGTCGTCCGTCTCGTACAGGTCCCGGCCGGATCGGTCATCCCGCGGTGCGCCGCGGCTGTCGTCATCCCGCGACGGGACGCGGGCGTGATCGTCCCGCGATTGGCGGCGGGCGCGATCGTCCTGCGGCGCGTTGCGGCTGTCGTCGTCCCGCGACGGGACGCGGGCATCATCATCCCGCGACGGGACGCGGGCGTCATCGTCCCGCGACGGGCGGCGGGCGTCATCGTCCCGCGACGGGACGCGGGGTTGATCGTCTCGCCCGGCGACGCGCTGGCTGTCGTCGCGCGACGCGACGCGCTGGCTGTCGTCGCGCTGGCTGACGCGGTCCGAACGCTCGGAACGGTCGTCGCGGCTGCGGTCCTGGCGGGTGTCGTCGCGGACGCGGTCATTCCCGGTCCCGCCGCCGTTCTGCCCGTTCTGGCCGTTCTGCTGGCCGCCGTGCCCGTTCTGGCCGTTCGTCACGCCTTCGTTCGGGTCGCGCCGGGTTTCCGCCTCGCGCATCGCATCGCCCAGCATGCGGGTGTAATGCTCGGCATGCTGCTGGAAATTCTCGGCCGCCACGCGGTCGTTCGACAATTGCGCATCCCGCGTGAGCTGGTTGTACTTGTCGATGATCTGTTGCGGGGTGCCGCGCACCTTGCCTTCGGGGCCGGAACTGTCGAACACGCGGTTCACGATGTTTCCGACCGACCGGTTGCGGTTCGGTTTGGACCGCGAGCGTTGCTTGGATGATCTCATATGAAGGTATTCTCGGCCTTTGTGCTGCCCGAAGCGCGTGGGACCGTGCCAAGGTCCTGTGTTCTGGTGAACGTCACGTGTCTGGCTTGATGTCAGGGGCACCGATGCCGGTGCCGATCCTTCCGACGCGCCGTGTAAAACACGCGTGCCGCAGCGTGACAAGTGAAAACTTGCAGGCGCAAAGCCCCCGGACCTGCGCGGTATCAGGATTGTTGCGCGGCAACCACCCGGTCGCGGCCATCCATGTCGCGCAGGATGGCGATTTCGCGCAGTCCCGCCGCGCGCGCAATCCCGGTGACGGCGGCACCCTGCGCCGGACCGATCTCCAGCAGGACACGCCCGCCGGGGGCCAGCAATCCGGCGACCGCGGGCAGGATCGCGCGATAGGCCGCAAGCCCGTCGCCGCCCGGCGACAGCGCGCCGTGCGGTTCCCAGTCGCGCACATCGGGGGCAAGCCGCGCCATCTCGGCGGCGGCGATGTAGGGCGGGTTCGACACGATGAGGTCGAACGGCCCGTCGCCGCCTGCGTCGATGCAGCCGGTCCAGTCGCCCTGCCGCAGCGTGGCCCGGTCGGTCAGACCCAGCGCCGCCGCATTGGCGGCCGCCACCGCCAGCGCGGGGGCGGAGATATCGGTGCCGATGCCCGTCGCGTCCGGCCATTCCGCCAGCAAGGTCAGCAGGATGCAGCCCGATCCGGTGCCCAGATCCAGCAGCCGCGCCGCGGGACGCGCCAGGGCCGCCGCGACCAGCGTTTCCGTCTCGGGCCGCGGGTCGAGCACATCGGGCGTCACCGCGAAACCGCGCCCCCAGAACCGCCGCTGCCCGGTGATCTGCGCCACGGGTTGCCGCCGCATCCGCGCGGCGATGGCGGCGTCGAACCGCGCCGCCGCCGCAGGGGTCATCGCGTCCCGCAGATGCAGTGCCAGCCGGTCCGGCACCACCCCGAGCGCATGGGCCATCAACCGGCGCGCGTCGCGCCCGGCGTCGTCCACGCCCCCACCCGCCAGCCGCGCGACCCCCATCGCCAGCGCCCGCGCCGCCGTTGTGAGACCTTCACCCGTGGCACCCGGTCGCGCCGTGGCGGCACCTTCGTCCACGGCACCCGGTCGCGCCGTGGCGGGGCCGTGACCGCACGCCGCCTGCCCTGCTGCCGCTGCGTCATCGCCCGCATGGACCGGACCTGCCGTCGCGGTGCCCGCGCTGCAAGCCGCGTGCACGCGCGGGCCGGGCGTCGGATCCTTGGCACCCGTCACGGCGACATCTCGGCCAGGCGCGCGGCCTCGTCATCGGCGACCAGCGCGTCGATGAAGTCATCGAGCCCCCCGGCCAGCACCGCGTCCAGCTTGTAGAGTGTCAGGTTGATCCGGTGGTCGCTCACCCGCCCCTGCGGGAAGTTGTAGGTGCGGATCCGTTCGGACCGGTCGCCGGACCCGACCTGCCCCTTGCGCGTGGCGGCACGGGCATCGTCGGCACGGCTGCGTTCCAGATCATAAAGCCGCGTGCGCAGCACCTGCAGGGCGATGGCCCGGTTCTGGTGCTGGGATTTCTCGGCGCTGGTCACGACGATGCCGCTGGGGATGTGGGTGATCCGCACCGCCGAATCGGTCGTGTTCACGTGCTGTCCGCCCGCGCCGGACGCGCGCATGGTGTCGATGCGCAGGTCGTTCGGGTCGATGCGGATATCGACCTCCTCCGCCTCGGGCAGGACGGCGACGGTCGCGGCCGATGTGTGCACGCGCCCCCCGCTTTCGGTTTCCGGCACCCGCTGGACCCGGTGAACCCCCGATTCGAACTTCAGCCGGGCAAAGACACCCGCCCCGCCGATCCGCGCCACGGCCTCGCGCAGGCCCCCCAGTTCGGTCGGCTGGTGGTCGATCAATTCGAACCGCCAGCCGCGCAGGTCGGCATAGCGTTGGTACATCCGCAACAGGTCGGCGGCGAACAGCGCCGCTTCCTCGCCGCCCGTTCCGGGGCGGATTTCCAGCATCGCGTTGCGGTCGTCGGCGGCATCCCGCGGCAGGAGCGCCAGTTGCAGCGCGTGCTCCACCGCGGGCAGGGCCGACCGGAGGCTGCGCAGTTCGTCCTCGGCCAGCGCGCGCATGTCGGGATCGGCCAGCATCGCCTCCGCCTCGGCCATGTCGGCGCGCAGCTTGCGCCACGCGCGGATCCGGTCCACCACCGGGCGCAGGTCGGCGTACTCGCGCCCCAGCGCCGCGAGATCCCCGGTGTCGCCCGTGGCCATGGCCGCTTCGAGGTAATCGAAGCGCGCAATGATCTGGTGCAGTCTGTCGTCAGGTATCATGGACCGGTCCTGTGCGCCCTGCCGCCATCGCGGTCAAGACCTTGCCACAGGCTGGGTCCGGGACCGGGTCAAGGGCCAGGTCCGGGGCACGTTCCGGGTCCAACACCCGCTGGACCGGACACTGGGCCGGTCACCGCGCCAGCCACCGCGCCAGCCACCGGCCCAGCCAACGCGCCAGTCACGCACCCGCCGCACCCAGGTCGGCCTGGGTGCGCGCCAGCCAGTCGTCCAGCCGCCCCGCGTTCACGCCCAAATCGTCGTATCCGAACCGCAGGCGCGAAAACACCGCCAGCCGCGATCCGTCCTCCGTGGGCAGCACACGCACGCTGATGTAGTCCGGGAAGCCGAACAGTGCGGAGCGCGCCACATAGGTCACATGCCCCTCCGCCACCGACCCGGCCAGCACGGTCACGCGCGGCGCGTCCCGCGCCACCCGGTCGAACGCCATCATCAGCACATCGGGCGGCACCGCAAAGACCGGGCCGGGCCGGTCGACGGCATCCGGGCGCATCAGGACGGCGCCGGGGAAGCCGGGCGGCGCCACCGCCACCGGGTCCACATGCCAGCGCACCGGATCGCTGGGCGCCACCCGCACGAAGACGACGAAGGCCACCATGAGCACCCCGACGATCCCCAGAAATCCAACCAGTCCCGACATCACGCCCCGCATCGCCCCGACCCCATGCTGCCCACCCCAAGATAGACGCGCGCGGGAAAATTCAAAGCGCCGGGTGGACAGCCCGTCGCCCGCGCGCCATCACCGGGCTGGACCCAGCCCCCGGAGTCACCATGGCCGACACGCCCCACGATCCCGCGCCCGACTGCACCCACGACCCCATCCACGACGCACAGGGCGGAATGCCGCGCCTCTTGGCGATCATGCGCCGCCTGCGCGACCCGGACACCGGCTGCCCCTGGGATCTCGAACAGGATTTCGACACGATCGCGCCCTACACGGTGGAGGAAGCTTATGAAGTCGCCGACGCCATCGCGCGGCGGGACTGGGCCGATCTGCGCGGCGAACTGGGCGACCTGCTGCTGCAGGCCGTCTATCATGCCCAGATGGCGGACGAGGCCGGGCATTTTTCGTTCGACGACGTGGTGCGCGGCGTCGCCGACAAGATGGTCGCGCGCCACCCCCATGTCTTCGGCGACCAGAGCCGCGACAAGACCGCCGCCCAGCAGACCGCCGACTGGGAAGCGATCAAAGCCGCCGAACGGGCCGGGCGGGCGCGTGGTGGCGTGCTCGACGACGTGGCGCTGGCGCTGCCCGCACTGATGCGCGCCGAAAAGCTGCAAAAGCGCGCGGCACGGGTCGGATTCGACTGGCCCGACGTGTCCCACGTGCTCGACAAGCTGGCCGAGGAAAGCGCGGAACTGGTCGCCGCCCGCGACGGCGCCGATCCGGCGGCCATCGCGGACGAATTCGGGGATCTGCTGTTCGTCATGGTCAACCTTGGCCGCCACCTGGGCGTCGACCCGGAGGCCGCGCTGCGCGGCACCAACGCCAAGTTCACCCGCCGTTTCCGCGCGATCGAGGCGCGGCTCGCTGCCGCGGGCCGGACCCCGCAGGACGCCACGCTCGCCGAGATGGACGCGATCTGGACCGACGTGAAACGGGCCGAGAAGACGCAGGCGGGCACCCCCGGCACCTGACCGCCCCGCCGACATCGGGATCGACCGGCAGCACTTGAGTGATTTTGTCGGGAAAGGATTGACCTGAGTAAATCGCTCGTGTTTAAACCCGTTCAAGCGCCGGGTGATCCGGCGTGCAGCCCACCAACATGGAGTCCAAGATGCTGAACACCTTCCACCGCAGCCTTGGCGCGATCCTGATGCTCGGCGTGGCCGTGCCCGCGCTGGCCGACGTCAACATCTATTCCGCGCGCCATTACGACAGCGACGACGAACTCTACGCGGCCTTCACCGAAGCCACCGGCATCGCGGTGAACCGGATCGAAGGCGAAAGCGACGAACTGATCGCGCGGCTGGAAGCCGAAGGCGCGAACAGCCCCGCCGACATCTTCCTGACCGTGGACGCGGGCCGCATGTGGCGCGCCGATCAGGCCGGCCTCTTGGCTCCTGTGGACAGCGACGTGCTGAACGCCCGCATTCCCGAATACCTGCGCCACCCCGATGGCCACTGGTTCGGCATGTCCCAGCGCGCCCGTGTCATCTGGTACGCGAAGGACCGCGTCGAAAACCCGCCGCAGACCTACGAAGCGCTGGCCGATCCGCAATACGCGGGCCAGATCTGCATCCGGTCGTCCACCAACATCTACAACCAGTCGCTGATGGCCTCGATCATCGAAGTGAACGGCGAGGAAGCCGCGACCGAATGGGCCAAGGGCGTTCTGGCGAACCTTGCACGCGCACCCGAAGGCGGCGACACGGACCAGCTTCTGGGCATCGTGTCGGGTGAATGCGACATCGCGGTGGCGAACACCTACTACTTCCTGCGCGCGCTCAACAGCACCGTGGACGGGCTGACCGGCAGCACCGACCAGATCGGCTGGGTCTGGCCGAACCAGAACGACCGCGGCACCCACACCAACGTGGCGGCCATGGCGCTGACGGCGAACGCGCCGAACCGCGACGACGCCATCGCCTTCATGGAATTCATGACGACCGAGTACGCGCAGTCGCATTTCGCCAACCAGAACAACGAATACCCGACCGTTCCGGGCGTGCCGCTGGGCGAAGGCGTGGCCAGCATGGGCTTCTTCATCCCCGACAATTCGACCGGGACGGCCGTCTACGGTGCCAACGCCGCCAAGGCGACCGAGATCTTCAACGCGGTCGGCTTCCCCTGATCGGGCTGTGACCGGTCCTGGCAGCACGGCCCGGACCGGGCTGGCTGCGTCGGCGCAGCGTCAATCCCTGTGTGCAAGCGGTATCGGGCGGGGTCTTCGGACCTCGCCCTTTTCCCATGCGGGCGCACCTGCGGCACTGGCGGGAAAGGGGGGCTCCCGCCCGTCTTCGACATCTTCGATGTCTCATCCCGTTGGGCCCGGCACCTGCGGTGCGGGGACGCCCCGTGGCGGGCGGCGCCGTGCCGGGGGATGGGTGGCGCAGGATGGCACGGCGCAGGCGGCGATTGCGCAGGAACCGGGTCGCGCTGGCCACCTGGGCCTGCGACATCGGGCCGGACACCCCACGGAGCGCCCGGCATGCCCGACATCACCCCTGCCCTTCTCGTGTTCCTGTTCCCGCTCGCCTTCAGCCCCGGCCCGGGCAACCTGTTCTTCGCGGCCCTCGGGGCGCGCCGCGGCGGTCTTGCGGCGACCTTCCCGCCGATGCTCGGCTACCACGCCGTCACATGGGCGGTGACGGTCGCCATGGGTCTTGGGGCCGCGGGGCTGGCACAGGCATGGCCAGACCTGGCGCGCGGGCTTCAGGTGGGCGGTGGCGTCTATCTGCTGTATCTCGCCCTCACGCTGGCCCGCACGACGTCGGGCCCCGCGACCGTGGCATCCGGCGCGGCCGGTTTCGCGCGGGGCGCTGCCCTCCTTTTGCTGAACCCGAAAGCCTATGTCATCATCGCGCTGATGTTCGCGCAGTTCGCCGAGGCCGCGCAGACCCCCATGGGCGTGGTCTGGATCGCCACGGTCTTCACGCTGAACAACCTCGCGGCCTTCACGCTGTGGACACTTGTGGGCGAACGGCTCGCGGTCCTTTGCGGAAACGGGCGCGGGGCGCGCGTGCTGAACGCGGGTCTTGCGGCCAGCCTTGCCGCGGTCGCGGTCTGGATGCTCGCGCCCTGACGGCCCGGCGCGCCGCGCGGTCGCAGGCGAAACGGTTCACCGGACCGTTTCCGGGCAGCCTGCCGCCCCCGTCGCTCCGCGCGTGATCGGCGGAAACGATCCCCCGGATCGTTTCCATGTCGCCGCGTGCCCCGGCGCTCCGCGCGTGATCGGCGGAAACGATCCCCCGGATCGTTTCCATGTCGCCGATCACCCCGCCCGGATCGCCGTGCCTTCGGCGGCGGCTTCCTCGGCCGCACCCCGCGTGTCGCGGTCGAGCGTCCGGCACAGCAGCGCCACGGGCACCAGCCCAACCGCCACCAGCACCAGCGACGGCACCGCCGCCTCGCGCAGCCGTTCGTCGGACG
>DAIPIS010000049.1:0-14096 GCA_036770665.1 Meridianimarinicoccus sp. | reverse complement strand
CCCGATGTGACTCCTCAGACGTCAGAGTTCTGCAACAACGCCCTTCCGAGTTATCCTGAGAGTTCCACTTAAATCCGCCACCGCGAGGGGGGAATATTGGGGGAACAAGATCTACCAATTTCCTATTTTCTGCATAGAAACCGAGGCTTAGAAGGTAAGTATGGCGCGCTGGGGAGGATTCGAACCCCCGACCCCTTGATTCGTAGTCAAGTACTCTATCCAACTGAGCTACCAGCGCGTAGGGCGGTTTGATAGTCCGAGGGTGCAGGGACCGCAAGGGGTAATCTGGCGGAAATGCAGCGCGGTTCAGCCTGTCGCGGGGCTGTCCGACCCTGCCGTCGCCGTGGGCGCCGCAAGCGCGCGGGGCAGTTCGATGGCGAAGACCGTGCCGTCGGGTCCCGTGCTGTCGAGCCGCAACGTGCCGCCGTGCCCGCGCACGAGTTCCCCCGCGATCACCAGTCCGAGCCCGATCCCCCCCTTCCGGAAGCTGCCTTGAAACGGCTTGAACAGGTGTTCGCGCGCCTTGGGCGGCAGGCCGGGGCCGGTGTCGATCACGCGCAGCCGCCAGTTGGCCGCGGTCGCGTCGGCTTCGATCCGCACGCGCCCTGCGGCTCCGGTGGCCGCGATGGCCTGCCGGGCGTTGCGCACGAGATTGCCCAGCACCCGCAGCATCTGGTCGCCGTCGCAGCGCAGCATCATCCCCGGCGGCACGGCGTTTTCCAGCGTCACGCTGTCGTCGCCCGCCGCCATGCGTTCGCTGTCGAGCACGTCGTCGACCAGCGCGTGCAGATCATGGAGGCTCAGCCGCGGCGGCGGTTCTTCGGCCTTGCCGAAGGCGAGCGTGCCTTCGCACAGGTTGACCGCGCGGCTGATCGCACCCACCAGCTTGGGAGCGGCCCGCGCCACGCGCGGATCGTCGCTGCGCTCCATCGTGTCGGCGATCAGTTGCGCGGTGGCGAGAATGTTGCGCAGATCGTGGCTGACCTTGGCCACGGCACCGCCCAGCTGCGCCAGCCGTTCCTTCTGCCGCAGGGCCCCGCTGAGATCGGTCTGCAACGCCCGCAGCGCGATCTCGGCGTCGCGCAGTTCGCGCACGGTCGCCGTGGGGTCGATGATCCGGCGCGCATCTTCCGGGGCTTCGGCATAGGCCTTCATGTGCGTCACGACATTGCGGATCGGCATGACCATCATCTGCCGCACCGCGAAAAACAAAAGCCCCGCCGTCACCACCGAAATCATCGCCGACAGGATCAGGATGCGCAGGCCGTAATCGACCATCGCCGCGCGCAACGGGGCCGTGTCCATCGTGACCTCGATGAGCAGCCCCGCGTCCCGCGTCGGGCTGCCGATCACCCGGACGATCTGGTTGTCCTTCGACGCGATCTGGCGCAGCGCATCGCCGATCAGCGTCGCCGCCATGGGCGCACGCAGATCGTAGGTGGCCGCGATCGGTTTCGGGATCGGCGAGGACAGCACCAGTTGCCGGGTCGCGTCGCGCCGCAGCACCACGTTGTAGACACCGGCGTTTTGCAGCAACTCGATTTCAAGCTGCGGATCGACCATGCCTTCGGACAACAGCGCCAGGGACGCGATCTGCGCCCGTTCCAGCCGATCGAGCAGGTAATCCTGCCGGAACCGCGCGACCGAAGGCACGAAGATCAGGATCTCGGCCAGCATCACGAACAGGATCGTGAGAACAAGGAAACGCCCGGATAACGTGTTGAGCATGGGCGGTTGCGCGGCTCCTTGCGGGTTGCGGCCCTGTCGGGGCGCGCGATGGCGGCGCGGGCTACGGCAGCATGCGCTGCACCAGCCGCACGACCCGCTTGACCGTCGCGCTGTCGAACAGGCGCGGGCTGAAATATGCGCCTGCCGCCCTTTTGCCAATCTCCCCCAAGGTGGGATAGGGGGCAACCATATTCGCCACGGCCGACAGCTTCAACCGGTTGGCGATGACCAGCGCCCAGAGCGCGATCAGCTCGCCCGCCTGTGGACCGACGATGGAGACGCCCACGGGCCGCCCGCCGACGACCATCAGTTTCAGGAAGCCGGTGGTGCGGCCCTGCGCGATGGCCCGGTCGTTGCCGGAAAATGGCACGCGGTGGATTTCGACCTTGGCGCCATGGGCGCGGCGCGCCTCGGCTTCGGTCAGGCCGACCTGCGCCAACTCGGGATCGGTATAGGTCGCGCGCGGGATATGGTCGGTGCGCGCCTTTGCGGGCAGGCCGAACAGTGCGGACCGGATCACCAGCCCCGCGTGATACCCCGCAAGGTGGGTGAACTGCGCGCCCCCTGCCGCATCGCCGATGGCATAGATCCGCCGGTTGGTGCTGCGCAGCCGCGCATCGACCGTCACGCCGCGCGGCGTGTGGTCCACCCCCGCCGCCGCCAGGTTCAGCCGGTCGAGGTGGACGCGCCGCCCCACCGCCACCAGAAGGTGCGAGCCCTGCACGTCGCCCGCGCCTGTGGTGACGGTAATCGCCCCCGCCTGCCCCGCGACGGCCGTGACGGCGGTGTCTTCGCGGATCTCGATCCCTTCGGCGCGCAGGGCGTCCAGTGCCACGGTAGCGAGTTCCGGATCCTCACGCCCCAGCGCCCTGGCGGCTTCGATCACGGTCACGCGGCAGCCAAGCCGCCGGTGCGCCTGCGCCATTTCCATCCCGATGGGTCCACCGCCGATGACGATCAGGTGGTCGGGCCGGTCGCGCAGGTCGAACACGGTTTCATTGGTCATGTAGGGCACGCCGTCCAGACCGGGGATCGGCGGCACGAACGGCCCCGACCCGGTGGCGATGACGAAGCGGCGCGCGGTGATTTCAAAGCCCCCGGCCTCCAGCGTGCGCGGGCCGGTGAACCGCCCCCACGCCTGGATGACCCGCACGCCCAGCCCTTCGAACCGCTCCACGCTGTCGTGCGGCGCGATGGTGGCGATGGCGCGGGCGACGTGGTCCTTGGCCCCGGCAAAATCGACCTGCGGCACCTGCGGCGCGACCCCGAAGGCGGCGCCGGTTTCCTGCGCATGGGCGGCATGGGCCGCAGCCAGCAGCGCCTTCGATGGCACGCAGCCGTAGTTCAGGCAATCGCCGCCCATCTTGTGGCCTTCGACCAGCACGGTGCGCGCACCCATCTGCGCGGCCCCTGCCGCGACCGACAGCCCGCCGGACCCAGCCCCGATGATGCAGATGTCACAGGTGATCTTGTCCATGGATCACAGACCTTTCTTGCCGCGCACGGCCTTGAGAACGATGGGAAGGGCCGCAAGCAGGCACAGCCCGAGGATCGGCAGCAGGATCGGCGGCGTGAAGATGACGCCGAGGTCCGGGGTTTCGCCGCGCGCGAACACCTCGCCCAGCCCCGAACCGACGGAGGTAAAGACCAGCGCGCCGGGGATGATCCCGAGGAACGTGGTGACGGCGAAGCGGCGCAGCGGCACACCCACCAGCGCGGGCACGAGGTTCGCCACGAAGAACGGCACCGCGGGCACCAGCCGGATCAGGAACAGCATTTCCCACTGGTTGGCGTCGATCCCGTCCTTGATGCGGCGCACGGTGCCGGAGGCGGTATCCATGCGCGCCGCGAGCCTTTCGCCGAAACCCCAGCGCGCGGCCATGAAGATGCCGATCGCCCCCAGCGTGGCCCCGGTGACGTTGAACAGCACACCCGGAAAGGTGGCGAACAGGAACCCGCCCGTCAGCGTGGCGATGCTCGCGCCCGGCAGGCTGAAGGCGACGATGGTGGCATAGGCGGCGATGAACGCGGCGACGGTCAGCGGATAATTGGCATCGCGAAAGGCGATGAGCGCGGCCCGGTTTTCCGCCAGCGCCTCGAAGCTCAGGTAATCGCGCAGCGCGTAGCCGCCGATCAGGGCCACGACCAGCACGACGAGGATCGGCAGGCGGCGCAGGATGCCCGCCCTTGCCGGTGGCGGCACAGTGGCGGTTGCAGGGTCGCGCGGGGTGGTGGGGTCCGGGCTGGGGGACATCTGGGGCACCTTCCGTGTGGCGTGTCAGCGCAGACCTGCCCTGTCGCCGGGCGGACGCATACCCCCCCTCACGGGTGCTTGATGCCCCGATGTCCGGCGTGACCGCGAGGCGGCCATTGTTACAGGATCCGGGCCACGGTCGCGCCGCGTGGGGACGTTTTGTTGCGGTGTCGGCGCGGGTTTGATTGACGGGCCGGTCTTTTCGCCCTAATGACCGGGCTTCGACTTTCCCGGCCGCGCGAATCCGCCGCGCACAGCCGCAACCAACGGAGACGGCGCGATGAAACGCACCTATCAGCCCAGCAACCTGGTCCGCAAGCGGCGCCATGGCTTTCGCGCGCGCATGGCCACCAAGGCCGGCCGCAAGATCCTGAACGCGCGGCGCGCGCAGGGCCGCAAGTCGCTGAGCGCATAATCGCGCCCGCGGGCGTGATGACCGTGTTGCAGGACACCGGCCAAGACCCCGGCACCGTGCCGACCAGCACCGCCGCGCCGCAGGGTGACGGCGGTTCCTGCTTTGCGCGGTGCCCCTTGCGGTTGTGGACACTGCGCCAGCGGCGCGATTTTCTCGCTGCGGCACGGGCGCGGCATCGGGCGACGCCGGGCTTCATCGTGCAGGCCCGCCTGCGCGCACCCGGCGAACCGTCCCCCGGACCGATCCGCGTCGGCTTCACCTGTTCCAAGAAAGTTGGCAATGCCGTGGCGCGCAACCGGGCCAAGCGGCGGCTGCGCGCGCTGGCGCGTGACGTGCTGCCCCAGCAGGGCCTGCCGGGGTGGGATTACGTGCTGATCGGTCGGTCCGGTGTGACCGCCGCACGCGATTTCCGCACGATGCAGGCCGATCTCGCCGACGCGCTGGCGCGCCTGCACCATGACGCGCGCCCCGAAGGTGCCAGCACTTGAGCCCGCTCGCCCATGTCGTGGCCCTGCCCGTCCGGGCCTACCGGCTGCTGCTGTCGCCATGGGTCGGGCATGGTTGTCGCTATCACCCCACCTGTTCGGCCTATGCGCTGGAAGCGCTGGAGCGCCACGGCGCCCTGCGCGGCGCATGGCTTGCCGCGCGCCGCATCGCGCGCTGTCACCCGTGGGGCGGATCGGGGATCGACAACGTCCCCGACTGACACGCCCTTGGGCGTGTCGCGTTCATCTGCAGTCACGCGATACGCTCCAACCTTTTGATGTCGCATGTCCGAGAAGCGCAAAACCGGTTCCCACTTTTGCGCGACATGCTCTAGCCCTGGGGCACCGGTGCTGCCTGCAACGTCATGGCCACGCCGCCGTCCTGCCGCGTGCTGATCCCGTGCCGATCCGTGTCGCCCAGGATCGTTTCATAGGCGTCGCGCAGGAACGTCGGGTCGGTGAAATACCAGCGGTGCCCGGCGAAGGGATCACCCTTGTACTGGTCGGCCACCGCAAGAAAGCGGGCCGAGCAGTCCACGTTCACCGCCTTGCGCGGGCTGTCCACCGGCAGGCCAACGCGGCCTGCGCGCGGCGCGACGCCGATCCGCTTGATGTTGGACAGCGACAGGACGCTGTCGTGATGGTTGAAGAAATTCGTCAGCCGGTTGCAGTGGCGATAGAGCGACGACGATTTTGGCTGTCCGTCGGCCAGTGACCCCGCCGACACGTCGGCCCCGAACAGCAGCACCTGGCTGACCGACCAGCTGTGCACCGCGATCGACCGGCGGTCGTCGGCATAGTCGAACGCCTCGCGCACCACGAAGCTGCCCATGGAGTGGGCCATGATGTGCAGGTTGATCTCGCAGTCCGGGCGCTGCATCCGGACGAAGCTTTCGATGCCTTCGCGCATCAGCAGATTGGCCGTCTGCCGCCCGTCCCAGCGATCCTCCAGATAGTTCAGCGCGCTGTCCGCCGAGGGCCAGTCGAACCCGATCACGGCGCCGGTGAAGCCTTCGGCCTCCAGCCCGGTGCGCAGGTTGCGCAGGCGTTCCAGCGTGGTCGTGGGGTCGTGGTTGTAGCCATGCACATAGATCACGATGTCACCCATGGGCTGGCGGGTGTACATGTTCATCCGCCCCGTCGCCACGTCCTGAACCGCGCGAATCCAGGTGGTCTTGCGGATCTGGTGGGCGGGGAGCGGTTCCACCGCATGCGCTGGCACTTCGAGGAACCGCACCGGCCCCGGATCACTGCCGAACGCCCCGCGCACGATCCGGCGCGCCGTGAACACATAGTCAACCATGCCGATCCCCCGTTGCTGATCCGTGCGCAGGCTAAACGCGCAGGGCCCCGCAAGGCGAGCGATTTCCGCGGGCGGGCCGTGTCAAGAGCTTGCCAGCCTGACCTTGGGGCGCTAGGGCCATGCCATGCTGGATGACGCAGACGACATACACCCGCTGTTCCACGGTGCCCCTTCGACGACCGAGTTCCGCAAGCTGCGCAAGCGCATCGTGCGGCAGGTCCGCGAAGCGGTGGACGCGTACGGCATGGTCGACCGGGCCGATACCGGGCGGCGGGCGCGCTGGCTCGTGTGCCTGTCGGGCGGCAAGGACAGCTATACCCTGCTCGCCGTGCTGCACGAGTTGCAATGGCGCGGGCTTTTGCCGGTGGACCTACTGGCCTGCAATCTCGACCAGGGGCAGCCGGGCTTTCCGGCGACGGTCCTGCCGGAGTTCCTGCAGCGGATGGGCGTGCCGCACCGGATCGAGTACCAGGACACCTATTCCATCGTGATGGACAAGGTGCCCGCCGGGCGGACCTATTGCGCGCTCTGCTCGCGGCTGCGGCGCGGGAACCTGTACCGGATCGCGCGCGAGGAAGGCTGCGATGCGGTCGTTCTGGGGCATCACCGCGACGACATTCTGGAAACATTCTTCATGAACCTGTTCCACGGCGGGCGGCTGGCGACCATGCCGCCCAAGCTGGTGAACGAGGACGGCGACTTGTTCGTGCTGCGCCCGCTGGCGTATGTGGCCGAGGCGGATTGCGACCGTTTCGCCCGCACCATGGGGTATCCGATCATCCCGTGCGACCTGTGCGGCAGCCAGGACGGGCTGCAGCGCCAGCAGGTCAAGGCAATCCTCGATGGCTGGGAAGCGCGCAGCCCCGGCCGGCGGCAGGTGATCTTCCGCGCGTTGACCAATGCGCGGCCCTCCCATCTGCTCGACTCGACGCTCTTCGACTTCGCGGGATTGGCACGCTCGGGCGCAAACCCGGCGGCGACCCACGGAACAGAACCCGGCGCGATTGACTAAAATACGCGACAGTTTCCCGGCCGCGGATTAACCGGGTCGTCACCGCCCCCGCGCGATCACGATGTCGGATCGACGGAAAGATGCGCGATGACGGTGTTTGATGCCATTGCACGGGGGCGCGGGCTGCGGGTTGCCCGTTTCGGGCGGTTCCTGGCCGTGGTGCCGCTTTTGGTGCTGGGCGCCGCGCTGGCGGGGTTCTGGTGGCTTGCGTCCCTGCTGGCGGGAATCGGGGTCATGGCGTCGCTGCTGGCCGGGGGTCCCCCTGCGACGGACACCGATCCGGGGCTTGCCTGCGCGCCAAGGTCGGATGCGATGGATGCGCTCGCACGCGTCGGGGCTGCGGGATACGACCCGGTGTGCATCTGCCTGCGGCTTGTCGATCCGGTGACCGGCGCGCCGCCCACCGATGCGGTCGTGGCCGACCGGTTGCTGCGGCTTGGCCGGATCCTGCGCGCCGGTGATGTCGTCGCGCGTCAGGATGCGGGTGACATCGTGATCGTGCTGGCCCCCGGAACGGCCCCGGATCTCGAAGACCTCGTGCAGCTTGCCGCGCGGCTGCAGGGGGCCGCCACGGCCCCCGCGCCAGACATGCGAGATATTGACGCCGATGCGGCTTCGGGACCGGACACCGGCCGACTGGCCGCGGTCATCGGCCTGTGCCGCGGCGGCGATCTTGCCGGTCCCGATGGCCGCCCGCGGGGCGCAGACGCGCCAACGGCCGCGGCGATCCTTGCTGCGGCGACCACCGCGCTGGCGGATGCGCAGGCCCAGGGTGCCGGGACGATCCGGGTCTTTTCGGCGCGGATCGGCCAACGGCAGTCGCGCCGCGCCGCGCTGGCCGAAGACGCCGTGCGGGCATTGGACAGCGGCGGGTTCGAAGCCTGGTTCCAGCCACAGGTCTGCACCGACACGGGACGCACCAGTGGCTTCGAAGCGCTCGCACGCTGGGACCATCCCCGCCACGGCATGGTGCCGCCCGCGGATTTCCTGCCGATCCTCGAAGCGGCGGGGCTGCTGGAACGGCTGGGGACCACGATGCTCGAACAGGCGATCGCGGCGGTGGCCGCGTGGGACCGCGACGGGTTCGACGTGCCGTCCGTGGGCGTGAACCTGTCGTCGGCCGACCTGCGCGACCCGCGGCTGGCACAGCGCATCGCGTGGATGCTGGACCGGCACGACCTGAGCGGCACCCGGCTGACCGTGGAGGTGCTCGAAAGCGTCATCGCCGAGGGAGGCACCGGGCGCGCCGGAAGCCCGCTGCTGCGCAACATCGCGGCGCTGGCCGACATGGGTTGCGGCATCGACCTCGACGATTTCGGGACCGGCCACGCCTCGATCACCTCGTTGCACCGGCTGGCCGTGTCGCGGGTGAAGATCGACCGCAGCTTCGTGACCGGCATCGACCATGACCGCGACCGCCAGAAGATGCTCATGACGATCCTGTCCATGTGCGAGCATCTTGGCCTGAAGACACTGGCCGAAGGGGTCGAAACACCGGAAGAACATGCGATGCTGGCGCAGCTTGGCTGTCACCATGTGCAGGGTTTCGAAATCGGTCGCCCGATGCGCCGCGCGGAGTGCAACGTATGGCTGCACGCCCGCCGCACCCTGCTGGACGATGCCTTGCGACCGATCCGGCGGCACCCGTGACCACAGGATCCCCGCCGCGGGAGCGACGCCGCGACATCGCCCGCTGAGCCCGCTGAGCCCGCTGATCCGGCACGCGCATCCCTTGCCCGCCAGCAGGGCCAACCGGATCGGCCCCCGGCGCACCGGATCAGTAGAAGAATTCCTCTCGCACGATGCGGCCCCCGGCAACGGTGTAGACCGCGACCTCGGCCATCACGCTGCGTTTCCCGAACAGGGTCGCATCCGAGCGGAAGATCACCGCGAACCGGTCGTCGCCATGGGGAAACGGGCCTTCGACCTCGGCCGCGTGCACCGTCGCGTTGGCGGCCCACCAGGCATGCTTGGCGTGGATCGCCGCCAGCCCTTCGGCGACCCGCCCGTTCCCGGTGTCGCGTGGCTCCACCGACACCGCATCGACGGCATAGAGCCGGTCGAGATTGGCATCCTCGGTCCCTGCCCGGCACCCCGCAACGAGCGCGGCGGCGATCTCCGCCAGTGTCATCTCCGTCGAGGTCATGTCATCCCCTTGCATGGCGCGCGTCCCATGGCCTGCGTCGCCGCAGACTACACCCATTTCGCCAGCGGCGGGAGGCTCATGAGCACCGCGTTCGCGTCATGCCCGGTTTCCAGCCCGAACTTCGTGCCCCGATCGTAGACGAGGTTGTATTCGGCATAGAGACCCCGATGCACCAGTTGCACATCGCGCTCCGCGTCCGTCCATGGCGTGTCGCGGCGGGCCTCGACGCGCGGCACGAACGCCGGCAGGAAGGCGCGGCCCACGTCCTTCGTGAAGGCGAAATCGGCCTCCCAGTCGCCGGTGTTCAGATCGTCGTAGAAGATGCCACCCACACCCCGCGCCCGTCCGCGATGCGGCACGAAGAAATACTCGTCCGCCCAAGCCTTGAACCGGTCGTAGTAATCCGGCGCATGGGCATCGCAGGCTGCACGCAATGTGGCGTGGAACGCGGCCGTATCCTGTGCGTATTCGATGCAGGGATTGAGGTCTGATCCACCGCCGAACCACCATGCCTGCGGCGTCCAGAACATGCGCGTGTTCATGTGCACCGCCGGGCAGTGCGGGTTGCGCATGTGCGCCACAAGACTGATCCCGGACGCCCAGAACCGCGGGTCGCTGTCCATCCCCGGCACACCGCGCGCGGCCATGGCCGACTGCGCCCGCGTGCCCAGAACCCCGTGCACCATGGACACGTTGACCCCGACCTTTTCGAACACGCGCCCATTGCGCATGACGCTCATCAACCCGCCGCCCGCGTCGCGGCCGTCTTCGGACGCGCGACGCGTTTCCCGCAACTCGAACCGACCCGGCGGCAGGTCGGCACCGGGGCCCTCGGTCTGCACATCCTCAAGTGCCTCGAACGCCGCGACGATGTCGTCGCGCAGGCTGCGGAACCAGCCGAAGGCGCGGGCTTTCTGATCGGTCATGGCGTCGGTCGGCAGGTCTGGCATGGGCATCTCTCCTTGTGTGATGCATCCTTAACAAAGCCGGACGATGGGCACCATCGCGGCGCATTGCCCCTTGCCTGCGGCATGGCAGGCGATAGGTTTGCGCAGCGGAGGAACGATGCAACAGGGCGCGCGGCGGGCAATCATGACATGGGGTCTGGCGTGCAGCCTCGTCGGTGTGCTCGCGGGATGTGCGAGCCCACGTCAGACCTGCACGCGCGACATCACCGCCGAACTGGCCGCACTCGACCGACAGATCGCGATCAGCCAGGCTGCGCTCGCCTCCGGCACGCGCGAGGAACTGCGCCGCCCGCCCGTGACCGTGGGGGTGTCCATCTGCGCGAGCCCATATAGCAACGTCGGGGTCTGCGCCGACACGTCCCGCCCGCCGCAGCGCGTGCGGGTGGCGGTTGACCCCGCCGAGGAAGGGCGCACCCTGTCCGCGTTGCAGGTGCGACGGGCCGAACTGATCGCCAATCGTGATGCCGACATCGCGCGCTGCGCTGCCGCCGCCCGCTGAGGGCCGACATCGCGCGGGGTGCGACGACGTCGCGCCGGGGTTCGGCCGGACCGACCCCCGGTACGGCCAGCCGGTCACCGGGATCAGTGGGCGGGCACGTTCGCCGGATCGAGGAGCGTGCGCCCCCCGTCAACCGTCAGGATCTGCCCCGTCATGAAGCCCGATCCGTTCGACGCGAGAAACCGCACGGTTTCGGCCAGTTCCGCCGGGCTCGCAATGCGCGACATGGGCGTGTGATCGACGATATCGGACCGGTACCCGCGGTTGTCGCGCAGCGAAGCCTTCAGGCTCGACGACATGACCGACCCGAACGCAACCGCGTTGACCCGGATGCGCGACGGGGCCAGCGCCACCGCAAGCGACCGTGTCATCTGGTCCAGCGCCGCCGTGGCCACCGAGAAGGCCAGAAGCTGCGGATGGGTGCGCCGCGCCGCGATGGACGACAGGTTGACGATGGACCCCGCCTGGCGCAACGCGGTCCCGTCAGCTTCGGGGTCATCGCGTGTCTGCGCAATCATCCGCCGCGCCGCCAGTTGCGACAGGCGCAGCGCGATCATCAGGTTCTGCTCCAGCGTCTGAGTGACGATGTCGTCCTGGTCCAGCACGTCCTCGGGCGGGGTGGCGACCATTTGCCGGGACGCGTTCACGAGGATGTCCAACCGATCGAACTTCTCGATCGTGGCGGACATCAGGTTGGCCAGCGTCAGCCGTTCGCGCAGGTCGCCAGCGAAAAAGGCCGCCGTGTCACTGTCCGCGTTGTCGGCCAGTTCGTCCTTCAGGCGGCCTTCGTCCATGTCTGCGAACATGACATGGGCGCCGGATTCGAGCAGATGACGCGCGATGGCCAGCCCGATGCCGTTCGCGGCGCCGGTGACGATCGCCGACTTGCCTTCGACCGAAAAACTCATGTGCGGGCTCCCTTTCGGGTGGTACGGGGGCGGGTGGCCTGCATGATCTTGAATCCCGACGGGCTGTCGAGCATGCGCCACTCGGTGAACAGGGTGTCGAGCGTCGCCTCATAGGGCAGATGCCGGTTGGCGACCAGCCACAGCGTGCCTTGCGGGGTCAAGAGCCGGGCCGCCGCCGTGATGAAGGCCTGCCCGAGCGCGGGTTGCGCCGCCCGCCCGGTGTGGAACGGCGGGTTCATCACCACGGCGTCCAGCGGAACCGGAGCCCGCCACACGGTGGCATCGGCCCAATGGGCCTGCGCGCGTGCATCGGGGACATTCGCGCGCGCCGCCTGCAGGGCGACGTGATCGGACTCGACCATGTGCAGGGCCGTGACGCCGTCGCGCGCAAGGACCTGTGCCGACAGCCATCCCCAACCCGCCCCCAGATCCGCCACCTGACCGCGCAGTGCCGCAGGCAGCGCCGCGGCGAGGGCCGCTGAACCGGGGTCGATCCCGTCGGCGGAAAACACGCCCGGTGCCGTGCGAAACGCCGGTGCGGCCATGCTCGGGGCGGGCGCAAGATCGCTCAGCCGGTCTGCCCCGATCCGTCCCGCGAATATCCGGCCATGCGCCCGCGTCAGCGTCTCGGTCGCGTCAAGCCGTTCGCGCAATGCCCGGTAAAGACTGTCGACGCCGTCGGTCTTGGCCCCGTCCACGACCATCAGCCCACCGTGATCCAGCAGCCCGGCCCCAGACGCCACCCAGGACATTGCCCGCGCCCGCGCCCGCGGCAGCACCACCAGCGCCAGCGCGAACGGCCCATCGACCCCGGACAGGTCCGCAACGGTCCTGTGCCCGGCAGCGACAAGCCGGTCATGATCGGGTTGCAGGGGCTGCACGAAGACCGCGTCGGGCCAGATCATCGCCGCCGGATGATCCGCATCCGCCCCGAACACCAGCACGCGCAGGTCCGGGCCCGCCGGGACAAGGCCCTGCGCGCAGGCCGTTTCAAGACGCGAGACGGACATGGGATCAACCGGCGGCGCCGGTCATTCCTTTTCCATGGTGCATTGCAGCGGATGCTGATGACGCCGGGCGAAATCCATGACCTGTCCCACCTTGGTCTCGGCCACCTCGAACGAGAACACGCCGACCACGGCAAGGCCCTTCTTGTGGACCATCAGCATCAGTTCGAACGCCTGCGCATGGGTCATGCCGAAGAACCGTTCAAGCACATGCACGACAAATTCCATCGGCGTATAGTCGTCGTTCAGGATAAGCACCTTGTAGAGCGGGGGCCGCTGCGAGCGGCTGCGCGTCTTGGTGACGAGTCCGACATCGTCGTTGGGCCCGGGCGTGTCAGCGGCGAGGATCGGCGGACGAACTTGCAATTCCATGCTCCACGGTTTTCACATCCCTAGCTTGACGTCATCATATAATCGCGGGGTCGGGTCTGAAAAGGGGCCGTTCCCATGCAACACCCCCACCCCGATCTGCGCCGCCAGAGGATCCGCCCATGCCGTCCCTGACCACCGTCGCCTTCGATGCCGACGACACCTTGTGGCACAACGAAAGCTATTTCCGTCTGACGGAACAGCGGTTCGCGGACCTGCTGCGCGACCATGCCCCGCCCGACCATCTGGCCGAGCGGTTGCTGGCGGCCGAGCGCCGCAACCTTGGGCACTACGGCTACGGCATCAAGGGCTTCATGCTGTCGATGATCGAGACGGCGATCGAGGTGACCGAGGATCGGGTCCCGGCGGCGGTGATTCGGGAAATCATCGCCGCCGGGCAGGACATGCTCGCCCATCCCATCGACCTCCTGCCCCATGCCCGTGCCGCGGTGGAAGCCGCCGCAGAAACGCACCGCGTGCTTCTGGTCACGAAGGGCGATCTGCTCGACCAGGAACGCAAGCTGGCGCAATCGGGGCTGGGCGATCTCTTTCACGGCGTCGAGATCGTGAGCGACAAGACGCCCGAGGTCTACGCCCGGATCTTCGACCGGCACGGCCACGGGGCAGCGCGGGCGATGATGGTGGGCAATTCGATGAAATCCGACGTGCGTCCCGCGATCGACGCCGGCGGATGGGGTGTTTTCGTGCCGCACGGACTGTCCTGGGCGCTGGAACATGCAGAACCGCCCCACGGCCACCCGCGCTACCGCGAACTGCCCGATCTGGGCGGGCTCGTGGCGTTGCTGCAACAGGTTTGATCCCAGTTCTTGCGCCAACGCCACGATGTGGCGCGATATCTGGCGCGCTGGCGCGACGGTGTGTTTTTCTAGGCGCAGCAATACCGGATTCATGTGCCCTGTCAGATATTTCTGTGCTAGTCTTAAGGTTCAGGCAACCATATCGACCGAAACATCGGCGACGGGCAGACAAAGGCAGGTGACG
>DAIPIS010000003.1:0-55282 GCA_036770665.1 Meridianimarinicoccus sp. | reverse complement strand
TCGATCACAACCCCATCGTCGAAATGCGCAACATCGAAAAGCATTTCGGCCCGGTCATCGCGCTGAACGGCGTCAGCTTCGACGTGCGGCCCGGCGAATGTCACTGCCTGCTGGGCGACAACGGCGCGGGCAAGTCGACCTTCATCAAGACGATGGCGGGGGTCCACAAGCCGACACGGGGCGAAATCCTGTTCGAAGGACGCCCGATGTCCTTCGACAGCCCGCGCGACGCGATGGAGGCGGGGATCGCCACGGTCTATCAGGACCTCGCCATGATCCCGCTGATGAGCGTCACGCGCAACTTCTGGATGGGGCGCGAGCCGGTCAAGCGGGTCGGTCCGTTCGATTTCATCGACTTCAAGACGGCGAACGCGGTGACCATGGCCGAGATGCGCCGCATGGGCATCAACCTGCGGTCGCCCGACCAGGCGGTCGGCACCCTGTCGGGTGGCGAACGGCAGACCGTGGCCATCGCCCGCGCGGTTCATTTCGGGGCGAAGGTGCTGATCCTGGACGAACCCACGAGCGCGCTTGGGGTGCGGCAGACGGCGAACGTGCTGTCCACCATCGACACGGTGCGCAAGTCCGGCATCGGGATCGTGTTCATCACCCATAACGTGCGTCACGCGATGGCGGTGGGCGACCGGTTCACCGTTCTCAATCGCGGCAAGACGCTGGGCACCGCACAGCGCGGCCAGATCACGCCCGAGGAATTGCAGGACCTGATGGCGGGCGGTCAGGAAATGGTCGCGCTTGAGGGTTCGCTGGGCGGCACGGTCTGATGGCAGGGCTCTTGCGCAGGCCCGCGGGGGTCACGGGCCGGGTCCACGCGCTGACACCGGCAGATGCGGGCTGGTCCCATGTGGGGTTCGACCTGTGGCGGCTTGCCCCCGGCGACAGCGCCACGGGCCGGCTGGAGGAGCGCGAGACGATCCTCGTGCTGGTGGAGGGGCACGCCCGGATTTTCGCCGCGGGAACCGATTTCGGCCTGATGGGCGACCGGGCCAGCGTGTTCGACCGCAGCCCGCCCCATTGCCTTTACGTACCGCCAGGTGCGGATTGGCAGGCCACGGCGGCGGTGCCGTGCATCCTTGCGGCCTGCTCCGCGCCCAGCCCCGGCGGGCGGCCCGCCCAGCGGCTTGGCCCGGACGGCATCACGCTCGAACCGCGCGGGACCGGCACCAACCTGCGCCACATCAACAACATCGCCATGGAAGGCCGCGACGTGGCCGACAGCCTGCTGGTGACCGAGGTGTTTACCCCCGGCGGGCACTGGTCGTCCTACCCGCCGCACCGCCATGACGAAGACGATTTCCCGCGCATCACGTATCTGGAAGAAACCTATTACCACCGGCTGAACCCGGCTGCGGGGTTCGGCGTGCAGCGGGTGTTCACCGACGATGGCAGCCTTGATGAAACGTTGGCGGTGTCCGACCACGATCTGGTTCTGGTCCCGCGCGGGCATCATCCCTGCGCCGCCGCGCACGGGATCGACATGTATTACCTGAACGTCATGGCCGGCCCCCGACGTGCATGGCGGTTCGAAACCCACCCGGCGTTCGGTTTCCTCGCGGGCTGATGCAGCTTGCGCCGTGAGCCCTGCTCCGACGCCCCGACATTCACAGGGCCATGAAAAAAGTCCGGGCGCACGACGCGCCCGGACCAGGATCAGGACCGAATGGAAGGCGATCAGCCCTTGGAGAACTCCGGGTAGGCTTCCATGCCCATTTCGGACATGTCGAGGCCGTTGATCTCGTCTTCCTCGCTGACGCGGATACCCACGGCGGCCTTGAGGATGAACCACACGATGGCCGATGCGACGAAGGTGAAGATACCGTAGGCCGCGATGCCGGTCAGCTGCGTCATCAGGCTCGTGTCCGCGTTGTAGAACACGACCGCGATCGTGCCCCAGATACCGGCGAAGAGGTGCACCGGGATGGCGCCCACGACGTCGTCGATCTTGAACTTGTCCAGCAGCGGCACTGCGAAGACCACGATCACACCACCGACGGCACCGATCCAGAGCGCGCCGAACAGCGACGGCGCCAGCGGCTCTGCCGTGATCGACACCAGACCGGCCAGAGCGCCGTTCAGGACCATCGTCAGGTCGGGCTTGCGATACAGGACCTGCGTCAGGATCAGCGCCATGACCGACCCGGCGGCGGCCGCCATGTTGGTGTTGGCAAAGATGCGGGACACGTCCGACACGTCACCCACGGTGCCCATCGCCAGTTGCGAACCGCCGTTGAACCCGAACCAGCCCAGCCACAGGATGAACGTCCCGAGCGTCGCCAGTGCAAGGTTGGACCCCGGCATCGGCACGACCTGACCGTTCTTGTACTTGCCGATCCGCGGACCAAGGATCAGCGCGCCTGCAAGTGCAGCCCAGCCGCCGACCGAATGCACGATGGTCGAGCCTGCGAAGTCCGAGAAGCCCATTTCCGACAGCCAGCCGCCGCCCCACTGCCAGGACCCCGAAATCGGATACATGACACCGGTCAGGACCACGACGAAGGCAAGGAAGGGCCACAGCTTGATGCGTTCGGCCAGCGCGCCCGACACGATCGAAGCGGTCGCCGCGACGAACACGAGCTGGAAGAAGAAGTCCGACCCGACCGACGCGTAATCGAGCGCGGCATCGGCCGCGTCGACGCCGACGGGGTCAAGCACGGTCGGCACGAAGAAGCTGCCGACGTACCCGTTGAAGTCACCCGGATACATCAGGTTGAAGCCCATCAGCCAGTACATGATCGCCGCGATGGAATAGAGCGCGATGTTCTTCGTCATCTGCATGGTGACGTTCTTGGACCGCACGAGGCCGCCTTCGAGCATGGCGAACCCGCAGGCCATGAAAAACACGAGAAACCCTGCCATGCAGAACAGCAGGGTGGTCATGATATAGGGTCCGATTTCGTCGAAGGTCGGCGCGGCGGCTTCGACCACCGCTTCGGCCTCCTGCGCCAGGCCGAACGCCGGAAGCGCCGCAACCGTCGCCGCCAGCAGGATTGTCTTGGTCAGTTTCATCAGGTCGTTTCCCTCTGTCGGGTCGGAGTTACAGGGCGTCTTCGTTCGTTTCGCCGGTGCGCACCCGCACCGCCTGAGAAACGTCGAGCACGAAAATCTTGCCGTCGCCGATCTTGTCGGTCTTCGCCGTGGTCTGGATGGTTTCCACCACCTGGTCGGCCATGGCGGAATTGACCACGATCTCCAGCTTGACCTTGGGCACGAAATTCACCGCGTATTCGGCACCACGGTAGATCTCGGTGTGGCCGGACTGCGACCCGAAGCCCTTGATCTCGGTGACCATCATGCCGCGCACGCCGATGGCGGTCAGCGCCTCGCGCACCTCCTCCAGCTTGAACGGCTTGATTGCTGCTATGATCAGTTTCACGTCTTTCCCCTTCGCTTGGGCCGGGTGCCGGTGGGTCCGGCGCGCCCTGCTGTCTTCACGCCGATCACTAGGTCGGCATCGCGCGGCGTTCACAAGCGACGGCTGCACCGGAAACCGGCAGATTCCGCCGGTTTATGCACAATTTTTGCACATTGCAGTATGATAGCCTATTTTTTAGGCTCTTTGAGATCTTGCGCGTGCAGCATAGACAGTCCACATCGCGGCGCGTTCGGGGTATGGTGACGACACAGACCACCCGAAAAAGGGGGCTCGCATGGGCAGAACAGGCAAGACAGGCGGCGGCAGGAAAACGCCGCTGCGGGCAGACCGGCGGTATCCCGCCGCTGCGACCCCACAGGCGCGGACGCGCGCCGCGGCACCGGCGAAACCCGCCGCAGCCGGACCCGTGCGCCGCAAGCGCACGCCGCGCGGTCCACGCGGCCCGCGCGACCGGCAGGGGCTGTTCTGGCCTTTGCGTGCGCTTTTGCGCTGGATCCTGCGCATCGCATGGGCCACAGGCTGGCGGCTTGGCGCGGTCGGGGCGCTGATCATCGCGGGCGCGGTCGGCGTCATCTGGTCGGGCCTGCCACCCGCGACGGACCTGATCGACGGGCGCGCGCGGGGCTCGGTCACCATGATCGACCACGACGGCGAGGTCTTCGCGTGGCGCGGTGACCAGTTTGGCGGCATGATCACCACCGACACGGTCTCTCCTCATCTCAAGAACGCCATCATCGCCACGGAAGACCGTCGATTCTACTACCATTTCGGCGTCAGTCCGCGCGGCGTGGCCAGCGCCATCCGCATCAACCTGTCCGAAGGGCGCAGCGCGCTCGATGGTCATGGCGGGTCCACCATCACCCAGCAAACCGCGAAACTGCTGTGCTTCGGGCGGCCCTACACGGCGTCGGAGTGGAAAAGCGAAGCGGCATACGAAGCCGACTGCCGCCGCAGTTCCATCACCCGCAAGATCCACGAAGCCGTCTTCGCCATGGCGATGGAAGCGCGGTACACCAAGGATGAAATCCTGACGATCTACATGAACCGCGCCTATCTGGGTGCGGGCGCACGCGGCTTCCAGGCCGCCGCACAGCGGTATTTCGGCAAGTCCGCGGCAGAGGTGGACGCCGCCGAGGCCGCGATGCTGGCGGGGCTTCTGGTGGCGCCCACGCGCTTTGCCCCCACGGCGGACCTGCAACGGTCGCGGGACCGCGCCGACACGATCATCACGCTCATGGAAGACCAGGGCCGCCTGTCCGCAGCCGAGGCGGCGCAGGCCCGTGCCAACCCCGCCACCCTGTCCGACGCCGCCGAAGCCCGCGCTGGCGGATATTTCGCCGACTGGGTGATGGAAAGCACGCCGTCGTTCCTTGCGTCGCAGACGACCGAGGATGTCCTGATCCGCACCACCTTCGACACGCGCCTGCAACGGGCGGCCGAGGCCGCGATGCAGGCCGTGTTCACCGAAAAGGTCCGCGAAGGGTCCACCGCGCAAGCCGCCATCGTGGTGATGAGCGCGGATGGCGCGGTGCGCGCCATGGTGGGTGGGCGCGATACGCGGTCGGCGGGGCAGTTCAACCGTGCGACACAGGCGCTGCGCCAGACCGGGTCGGCGTTCAAGCCGTTCATCTACGCGGCGGCGCTGGACCTGGGCTACAGTCCGCTCGACCGGGTGGTCGATGCGCCGCTCACGCTGCACGTGCCGGGATCGGGCGCATGGTCACCCCAGAACTACAGCCGCGAATTCGCGGGCGACGTGACGCTGACCCGCGCACTGGCCGACAGCCTGAACATTCCCGCCGTCAAGATCTCGGAAGCCGTGGGGCGCGATGCGGTGACGGCTGTGGCGCAGGGCTTCGGCATTTCCAGCAGGATCGACAATGTTCCCGCCATGGCTCTGGGCACATCGGAAACCACGCTTCTGCAGATGACCGCCGCCTATGCGGGCATCCTCAATGGCGGCAGCGCGGTTGAACCCTATGGCATGACCGAACTGCGGCTCCTTGACGACGATGTGCCCCTGATCGGTCAGGACGGCGGAATCGGCGAACGGGTGATCCGCGAGGAAGCGGCCCGCCAGCTGGTCTGGATGATGCATCAGGTGATCGACAGCGGCACGGGTCAGCGCGCGAAACTGGGCGACCGGCCCGCGGCGGCCAAGACCGGGACCACATCGGCGGCGCGCGATGCATGGTTCGTGGGCTTCACCGGCGATTACGTCACCGGGGTCTGGATGGGTTACGACGACAACACGCCGCTGACCGGCACCACCGGCGGCGGCCTGCCTGCCGACATCTGGCGCGAGACCATGCTGCGTGTCCATGAAGGCGTGCCGATATCGCCGCTGCCGATGGACGCCCCGCGCGCGGCACCGGAGCGCGTGGCGGAACCCGGTGCGGCACCGGGATCGGGCGCGGACGGCACGCTCGACCGGTTGGGCGAAGCTGGCGACCGGGCCGTCAAGGACACGGAACGCGCCATCACCGACGTGCTGCGATCGATCTTCGGGGGCTGAGGCGCGGCGCGGCGGCGACCTGTGCCGCCTGCCGCGCGGCGTGCGTCGCCGCGATCCCGTGCGTGTCGGAGTTGGCCCGGCGGGGGGCCGCCCCGCCGGACACATCTGCAAGCGGCTGTTCCGGCCTCACGACGCGCTGCGCAGTTCCTGTGTCAGACGGGATACGCTGCCGCCGGCGCGGTCCAGAAGCGACCCGACCTCTGAGCGCTCCGTGGTCAGCATGTTCACGCCTTCGATGATGACGTTGAACACCTTCGGGCTGCCCGACCGGTCCGAGACGTGGAAATCCACCGCGATCGGACTTTCGCCGCGCAGGTTGGCCCGCGCCTGCACCACGAGATACTGCCCCTCCGGCCGCACGCCGCGGATGTCGATGCTGCCACCCTTGAATTCCTGGAACCGGCGGCCGTACTTGTTCGACACGTAACCGGCATAGGCATCGGCATAGGCGCGCAGTTCGGCGTCACTGGCAGACCGCGCGGCCGCACCGAGCGAAAAACGGGCGATGGTCGGCACGTCGGCATAGCGTTCGAAGGCCCGGCGGAAATCGGTCAGGATGGCCGATGTGGACTTGCCCGAATCGATCGTGGTCTGGATGTCGGCCACAAGGGACCGGACCAGTTGTTCGGCTTCGGCG
Source organism: Meridianimarinicoccus sp. (assembly GCA_036770665.1). Taxonomy (GTDB): domain Bacteria; phylum Pseudomonadota; class Alphaproteobacteria; order Rhodobacterales; family Rhodobacteraceae; genus Meridianimarinicoccus. The sequence continues at coordinate 48,739 of DAIPIS010000003.1, read as the reverse complement.
TTGGTCAGGGCGCGCGCCGTTCCGGGCAGAGCGGGCAGCAGGATCGTTGCGACAAGGGCCGTGGCAAACCCGCGCCGGGTCAATGTCATGTCAGTCACCGTAAAGCTCCTCATAGGGATCGACGGCGGTCGACTGCGACGTGTCGCCCAGCCGGAACCGCCGGTTTTCAAGAAAGATCAGCCGCATCTGCGCATAACTGTCCGCGCTTTCGTAAAGGATGGCGTCCACCGTGTCCGCGAACTCATACCGGTAGTCCAGCGCTTCGGTCACGTAGGTGCCTGCCGGGATATACGATTCCGGCGGGCTGAGACTGATGAAGGATAGCGGGTTGAGCACAACGTCCACGATTTCGCCCGCAAGATCGCGCTGGGTGTACGGACCGAACAGCGGCACTTCCAGATAGGCACCCTCGCCTGTTCCCCACACGAACAGGGTCTCTCCGAAATCGGTACTGCGGTCCTCAAGACCCAGCGATGTGGCCGGATCAAAAATACCCACAACACCCACGGTTGTGTTAACTATGAAGCGAAAGAGGTTGTGGACCGTGTTTTCGCCGCGCCCCTGAAGGCCGGCGTTGATGGTATCCGAGGGCAGGCTGAAATGCGACTGCACGTTGTTCAGGCGCTGCCGCACGTAACGCGGAACGACGGTTCCGTACCCGCGGGACACGGGGCGGAAAACCGCCTGATCGAAGCTCTTGTTGAACGCATGAACGGCCCTGTTCGCGTCTTCGTAGGGATCGTTGAACTCGGAACCCGGCGGCGAGCTGGCCGCACATCCGGACAGCACCAGGCCGACCAGTGCAACCCGACCGGACCGTCGCACAGCCCCAAGCCGTGATTGAAACCGAACTATGCCCACGTCGTGCACCTCTTGTAACCGATTGCCGACACATAGTAGGTCGGAAGCTGAAGCGCCACCGCCTCGCGGGGTCGTGACGCACTGCAGGGCCGCGGTCGTTTTCGCGAGGCTCATTCAACATGACCGAGGCAGGACATCGCACCGATGAAAAGGTCAGACAGCGCAGGACGACTGGAACTGGCCGAGGCACGCGCTGAAAGCCGCAGCCTTTACTGGTTCGTCGCCATCTTCAGTGCATGTGTGAACATGCTGATGCTGACCGGGCCGCTGTTCATGCTGCAGGTCTACGACCGGGTGCTCGGATCGCGATCCGAAGCGACACTGGTCGCGCTGGCCGCGCTGGTGGCGTTTCTTTACCTGATGATGGGGATTCTCGATTTCGTGCGCGGTCGGGTTCTGTCGCGGATCGGGGCCCGGTTCCAGGCCCGGATGGACAAGCGGGTGTTCGCCGCAGCGATCGAACGCGCCGCCACCGGCGAACGGCAGGCATCGGCGGCGGGCGTGCGCGATCTCGAAGCGATCCAGCGGTTCCTTGCGTCCCCGGTGCTGAGCGCGTTCTTCGATATCCCGTTCACGCCGGTGTTCCTGCTGGGCATCTTCATCTTTCATCCGTGGCTGGGGTATCTCGCCATCGGGGGCGGGGTCATCCTTGTGATCACGACCCTCGCCAATCAGGCCCACACCCGCGACCCTGTGCTGCGATCCAGCATCGCCAACGCCGAAGCCGATCGTCTGGCAGAGCGGCTGAAGGCCGAGGCGGACATGGTGCAGGCCCTTGGCATGCGTGGCGCGGCCTATGCCCGCTGGAACAGGCTGCGGGACCGTGCGCTGGGACTGTCGCTCGACGCGGGCGACGCACAGGGCGGCTACACGGCCGGAACCAAGACATTCCGACTGTTCCTGCAATCGGCGATGCTCGGTCTGGGCGCGTTTCTCGTGCTGCGCGAAGAGATGACGCCGGGCGGCATGATTGCGGCCTCCATCCTCATGGGCCGGGCACTGGCCCCCATCGAAATGGCGGTCGGCCAGTGGGCGATGGTGCAGGGTGCCGTGCGATCGTGGACCAACCTTGCCGAACTCCTGTCGCAAGTGCCCGAACGGGCACGCAAGCTGGACCTGCCGCGCCCGGCGGCCCGTTTGAACCTTGCATCCGTGACGGTTCTGCCGCCCGGGGAACATCACGCAGCCCTGCGCATGGTGACCTTCCACCTCGAACCGGGCGAAGCGATCGGGGTGATCGGCCCGTCCGGATCGGGCAAGTCGTCGCTGGCCCGCGCGATCACCGGGGCGTGGCCCCCTGCCGGCGGGACCATCCGGCTCGACGGGGCGACGCTGGATCAGTACGAACCGGACGTGCTGGGGCGGCACATCGGATACCTGCCCCAGAAGGTGCAACTGTTCGACGGCACCATCGCGGAAAACATCGCCCGGCTAGACCCCGGTGCCAAGGACGACGACATCATCAGGGCCGCGAAGCAGGCCGACGCGCACGAGATGATCCTCAGGCAGCCCAACGGCTACGACACGTACCTGACGATGATGGGCGGGCACCTGTCGGGCGGCCAGATCCAGCGCGTGGGGCTTGCGCGCGCGCTCTATGGCGATCCGGTCATCCTCGTTTTGGACGAACCGAACTCCAATCTGGACAACGAAGGCTCCAAGGCCCTGAACGATGCCATCCGCAGGATGAAGGCGGAACGAAAGGGCGTGCTCATCATGGCCCACAGGCCCGCCGCAATCCAGGAATGCAACAAGTTGCTGGTCCTCGACGGGGGGGTCGTGCGCGCCTTTGGTCCGCGTGACGAAATCCTTGCCAAGATGGTCCGGAACGCGGGCGAGATCATCCAGTCCAACGCCCAAGGGGGGATTTCCTGATGCCACCAGAACCCGGCCGCAGCATGACGTCGGCACGGCGACCGCTCATAACGGGCGTGATCGTCATGGCGATCCTGTTCGGCGGCTTCGGCGGCTGGGCGGTGTTCACCGAAATCGCGGGGGCCGTCATCGCGTCGGGCCGGATCGAGGTGGACCGGAACCGGCAGGTCGTGCAACATATCGACGGCGGGGTCGTCGAAGCCATCGCGGCGCGCGATGGCGATATCGTGGCCGAAGGCGACATCCTGATCCAGTTGGACGGATCGTCGCTGCGGTCCGAACTGTCGATCATCGAAGGACAGCTTTTCGAACTGATGGCCCGCCGTGGCCGACTGGAAGCCGAACGCGACGGCATCTCGGGGATCGAGTTCGACCCCTGGCTCCATGTGATCGCTTTGGACCGTCCATCGGTGGTCGACATCATGAGAGGTCAGGAAACCCTGTTCGATGCCCGCCGCGACTCCCTGAGCCGGGAGATCGAACAGCTTGGCAAACGCCGCGCGCAGACCCAGAGCCAGCTGACCGGGATCGACGCGCAGGTCACCGCGACCGAAATCCAGCTTGCGCTGATCCAGGAAGAAAGGGGCGACCAGGAAACCCTTTTGGCCAGCGGACTGGCGCAGAAATCCCGGCTTCTGGCCCTGCAGCGCGAAGAGGCCAGTCTCAGCGGCAGGATCGGTGAACTGGTCGCGGCGCAGGCCGAGGCCGAGGGCCGCATCACGGAAATCGACATCCAGGTCCTTTCGCTGCGCAACAATCGCCGGGAGGAGGCGATCACCGAGTTGCGCGATATCCGGTCCCGTGAATTCGAACTTGCCGAGCAACGGCTGGCCTTGATCGAACGCATCGACCGGCTTGATATCCGCGCACCCCTGTCGGGCGTGGTGTACGACCTGCGGGTGTTCGCCGAACGCTCGGTCATCCGACCGGCCGATCCGCTTCTGTTCATCATTCCACAGGATCGCCCGCTGATCATCACCACGCGGATCCAGCCGACGAACATCGATCAGGTCTTTCCCGGACAGGAGGTCAGCCTGCGGTTTTCCGCGCTGAGTGACAAGGACACGCCGCAACTTCTGGGCACCGTGGTCCAGGTGTCCGCCGACGCCTTTATCGACGAACAACGCGGGACAAGCTATTACACGGCGCAGATCGTGCTCCAGGACGGCGAGATCGCCCGCCTGCCCGAGGGGACGGTGCTGCTGCCGGGCATGCCGGTCGACGCATTCCTGCGCACGGATGACCGGACGCCGCTGGCCTATCTGCTCAAGCCCCTGTCCGACTATTTCGTCAAGGCCTTCCGCGAAACCTGATGCGGGGCTCGCGCCACACCCGTTCCCACCCCCTGACCATCCGACCGGAGCCCGCATGACACCTGCCATTTCCGCCCGCCTTGCCGAACTGGGCCTGTCCCTGCCCGCCGCCCCCGCACCGGCTGCCAACTATGTGCCGTTCGTGCGCACCGGTGACCTGCTGCATGTGTCCGGCCAGATCGCCGCCGATGCGAACGGACCGATCATCGGCCGCCTTGGCGCGGACATGGACGTGGCCGCCGGCGCGGCGGCGGCCCGGACCTGTGCGCTCGCGCTCCTGGCGCAGGTCAACGCGGCGCTCGACGGGGACCTTGGCCGCCTGAAGCGGATCGTGAAGCTGGGCGCCTTCGTCAACTCCACCGCCGATTTCACCGACCAGCCGAAGGTCGTCAACGGCGCGTCCGACCTGCTGGCGGACCTTCTTGGCGATGCCGGGCGCCACGCCCGGTCCGCTGTCGGCGTGGCGGCGCTGCCGTTCGGGGTCGCGGTGGAGATCGACGGAGTCTTTCAGGTCGACTGATGTCGTGGCGATCCGCGGGCGGGGCCGTCGGACGGGGGGAGTCCCGGCACGATCCACACCGCCTTGAGACTGACGGGATCGGACACAGGCGGCTTGACCGCAGGCCGGTCCGGCCCACCATCCCTGACAAGACTTGGGCAACTGGACACGCGCATGGTCATGATCGAACCCCAGCCGCAGATGACGGTGACCGCGCACACCGCGCTGGCCGCCATCGACCCTGGCGACTGGGATGCCTGCGCCTGCCCCGAAACCGCGACCGGCGGGCCCCCGCAGGATCCGTTCACGACCTACCGGTTTCTCCGTGCGCTCGAAGACAGCCGGTCGGTGGGCACCGGAACGGGCTGGCAACCCCATTACCTGACCGCCCACATGGACGGGCAAATGATCGCCGCCGCGCCGCTTTATGCGAAATCCCACAGCCAGGGCGAATACATCTTCGATCACAACTGGGCCCATGCCTATGAACAGGCCGGCGGGCGATACTACCCCAAGTTGCAGATCGCCGTGCCCTTTACCCCCGTGACCGGCCGTCGCCTGCTGACCCGCCCCGGCTTTGACGACATCGGGCGCCGTGCGCTGATCGACGGGGCCCGCAGCCTGGCAGAGCGCAACGGCATCTCGTCGGTTCATGTCACCTTCTGCACCGGCGCGGAGGCGGCCTGCGCCCCGGCGCTCGGCCTGATGCCCCGCGCCAGCCAGCAGTTCCACTGGGTCAATCGCGGCTACGGCAGTTTCGACGATTTCCTCGCTGACCTCTCGTCGCGCAAGCGCAAGAACATCCGCAAGGAACGGGCAACGGCCCAAGGCTTCGGCGGGGAGATCGTCTGCCTGACCGGCGAGGCGATCCAACCGGCACACTGGGACGCGTTCTGGGACTTCTACACCGACACCGGCGCGCGCAAATGGGGCACGCCATATCTGACCCGCGCGTTCTTTGACCGCGCCCATGACAGCCTGCGCCGCGACCTGCTGCTCGTACTGGCCATCCGCAACGGGCGACCGGTCGCCGGGGCGCTGAACTTCATCGGGCGCGATACGCTTTACGGCCGCTATTGGGGGGCTGTCGAAGATCACCCCTGTCTGCATTTCGAATGCTGCTACTATCAGGCCATCGACCATGCCATCGCCACCGGTCTTGCCACGGTCGAAGCCGGGGCCCAGGGCGCGCACAAGCTTGCCCGCGGTTACCTGCCGACCCAGTGCCACTCGCTCCACTGGATCGCGGACCCCGGCTTTTCACGGGCCGTCGCGCGATTCCTCACCGCCGAGGCGCGTGCGGTGGACGAGGAAATCGAGGTACTGACCGACTACGGCCCGTTCCGCAAATGCCCGCCCGAAACCGACATCTGACAGGAGCGACCCATGCCCGACACCGCCGGAAAACTGCAGGACCGCTCGGCGCTGGACCCGTTGATCGCACGCGGCTGGACCCACGATCCGGACCGCGACGCGATCACCCGTGTCTACACCTTCGCGAATTTCATCGAGGCCTTCGGCTGGATGACCCGCGCCGCCATCATCGCCGAAAAGATGAACCACCACCCGGAATGGTCCAACGTCTACAAGACCGTCACCGTCACCCTGACCACCCATGACGCGGGCGGGCTGACCGGGCTCGACATCGCGCTGGCCGAAAGGTTCGACGCGCTGTGACGATCCGGGGGGCCTGCGCCCCCCGGACCCGTGTCAGATCGCGTCCAGCAGCGCCTCGCCGCTCGATGTCTCGCAGACGCCGGGACTTTCCTCGAGGTGCAGGACCTTGACCACGCCGTCCTCGGCCACAAGCGCGAACCGCTTGCACCGGCCGTGCAGCCCGACCGGCGGCGCGTCGAAGTCCAGCCCCAGCGCGCGGGTCAGGCTGCCGTCGGCATCGGCGAGCATCCGGATGCCAGCATCCTCCGCCCCCGTGGACTTGCCCCACGCCGCCATCACGAAGGGATCGTTGACCGAGATGCAGATGATCTCGTCCACGCCCTTTGCGGCGAAGGCATCCTTGGTCCGGATGAAGCTGGGCACATGGGCGGCGTCGCAGGTGCGGGTGAACGCGCCCGGCAGGCCGAAGATCACCACCTTGCGGCCCGTGACCAGCGAAGACAGCGATACCGTTCCCGGCGCGCCGTCGAAGACCAGCAGATCCGCGTCGGGCAGCGTCGCGCCAACTGCAATCGTCATTCTGACATCCTTCCCTGTTTGTCATTGTCGTTGCGGGTTATAATCCGGACACTTGTCCGCCGCCAGAACCCGAGTGCGCCATGCCGCGTCTTTCCCAGCCATGAGGATCATCGCCGGAACGTTCGGCGGACTGCGGCTGGCGACGCTGGGCAAGGGCGATCCGGGCGCGCATCTGCGCCCCACCGCGGACAGGGTGCGCGAAAGCCTGTTCAGCGCGCTGGCCAGCCGCGCCGACGACCCGCTGACCGATGCGCGCGTGCTCGATCTCTTTGCGGGAACCGGCGCACTGGGGCTGGAGGCCCTGTCGCGGGGTGCGGTGCATGCGACCTTCGTCGACACCGGGCGCACCGCACAACGCCTGCTGCGGGACAACATAGCCCGCGCACGGGCCACGCCTGCGACACGGGTGATCGGACAGGACGCGACCCGCCTTGGGCCGCATGACGGCCCCCCCGCGACGCTGGTTTTTCTCGATCCGCCCTATGGGGCCGACCTTGGCGCGCGCGCGCTCGGTGCCGCGCGGGCGGGGGGATGGATCGCGCCCGGCGCGCTCGTGGTGTGGGAAGAGGCCGCACCCCAGACCGCCCCCGCGGGCTTCGCGCTCGACAGTCACCGCCGCTATGGCGCAACCCATGTCACGCTGCTGACCGCGCGCACCGAGGTGCCATCGCAACGCTAGGCGTCGAGGTCCGGCCTTGCGCCCCGCGAACACGCGACACCACAATATGAGAGCGGGTCGCGCATCTGCGCCGTGACGGGATACGCGTGCGGCCGACGCCGTGGCCTGCCCGGCCATGCCGCCGCGCGCGATGCGCCGTCAGTTCGACGCGGCGCCGCTGCCGTGCTCGGCCATCAACGCGCGGGCGTCGTCCACAAGTCCTGCACCGTCCAGCCCCTTGGCGGTCACCTCGGCGATCCATTCCGCCGTGACCGCGTCGCCCAGTGCCCGGATGCGCGCGGTTTCGTCCGGTCCGATCTCGGCGATCTCGTTGCCCGCCGCGGCCATCGCGGCGCGGCCTTCGGCGTCGCCGATGTCGTGCGCACGCCCGGCCCAGGCGGAGGCGAACATCCCCGAATTCGCGTCGATCACCGCCTTCAGATCGTCGGGCAGCCGCGCATAGCTGTCCTTGTTCATCGCCCAGAGGAAATAGAGATTGTAGAGCGCGGCATCGCCCGCCACGTCCGTATGGCTGTCGGTCAGTTCGTCCAGCTTCAGCGAAGGCGACATTTCCCACGTGATCACACCGCCATCGACGACGCCCTTGGCCAGCGCCTCGGGGAAGGCGGGCACGGCCATGCCCACGGGTTGCGCGCCCAGCTTGCGCAACAGAAGCGTGGCGGGGCGCGACGGGCCGCGCAGCTTCAGACCCTTCAGGTCTTCGACCGTGCGCACGCCGGGCCCTTTCTTGTGGATCAGGCCCGGCCCGTGCATGTGCGCCGCGATCAGGTGGACGTCCGCGAAATCGTCCATCAGGTGCTTTTGCGTGAAATCCCAGGCGGCGCGGCTTGCGGCTTCGCCCAGCTTCGGGGTCATGAAGGGCAATTCCAGCGCTTCGGCTTCGGGGAAGCGGCCCGGCTGGTATCCGGGTATCACCCAGCCGCCGTCGATGACCCCGTCACGGATCATGTCGTATTGCGCGGTCGCCGCCCCGCCAAGCTGCATGAAGGGATAGATTTCCACCTTGATGCGCCCGTTCGAGTCGGCTTCGACCTTGTCGGCCCAGGGTTCGATGAAATGCTTCGGATTGGCCGAGTTCGGGGACACGAAATGCTGGAACCGCAGCGTCACCTCGGGGGCTTGCGCGGCCGCGCCCAGCGCGCCGGCAAGCAACAGGGACACGGCGGCAATAAGGGTTGGCGAACGCATGGGCGTGCTCTCCTGCTCGGTGGATCGGTGGTGGCGTGTCACGCCGGGCTGTAGGTCGGATGGAACAGACCGGCGGGCGACAGGGTGAAGATATCCGCGCCCGTCGCGGTGATCCCGATGGAATGTTCGAACTGCGCCGACAGCGACTTGTCACGGGTCACTGCGGTCCAGTCGTCGGCCAGAACCTTCGTCTCGGGCCGCCCCAGATTGACCATGGGTTCGATGGTGAAGAACATGCCTTCTTCCAGCACGGGCCCGGTCCCCGGACGCCCGTAATGCAGCACGTTGGGTGGTGCGTGGAACACCCGGCCCAGCCCGTGCCCGCAGAAATCGCGCACCACCGACATGCGGTGCCCTTCCACGAAGGTCTGGATGGCATGGCCGATGTCGCCGAAGGTGTTGCCGGGCCTCGCCGCCGCGATGCCGTGCATCAGCGCGTCATGCGTGACCGCGATCAGGCGCTCGGCCTTGCGCGACAGCGCGCCCGCCACATACATCCGGCTCGTGTCGCCGTACCAGCCATCCACGATCACCGTGACGTCGATGTTCAGGATATCGCCGTCCTTGAGCTTCTTGGCCCCGTCCGGGATGCCGTGGCAGACGACATGGTTCACCGAAATGCACGAGGCGTGACGATAGCCGCGGTAGCCGATCGTGGCCGAGGTCGCCCCGGCATCTGCCACCGCATCCTCGATGGCCTGATCCAGTTCACCGGTACTGACACCCGGCACCACCAGCGGCGCGACCTCATCGAGAATGTCCGCAGCCAGTCGCCCGGCGCGGTGCATCCCCGCGAAATCCGCGGGGTCGTGTATCCTGATGCCGTCCTTGGTCAGACGGCCGCCGCTGCGATCATCCAAGGGTCTCTCCCACGTCCATGAGCCGCGATGTAATCCAGTGTGGCGCGGATTGCCAGATGCCAGCCGACCCGACCCGTTGTCGCAGCGTCACGCGATCGTGAGCGGTCCGGCGAGCGCGATCCCGTCCGGCGCGATCACCGTGCCATGGCACAGCATTTCCACCCCCGCCCCGCGTGCGGCCGCGAAGCCCGCCGCATAGGCCGGGTCCAGATCCGCGGCCATCCGCAACCGCGCGCAATCGGTGCGCTGGACCACGTACAGCATCACGGCCCGGTGCCCCTGCGCCACCATGCAGGCCAGATCCCGCAGGTGCCGCGCCCCGCGCGCGGTCACGCAGTCGGGAAACTCGGCCCAGTCCCCGGTGCGGCGCAGGTGGACATTCTTCACCTCCACATAGCAATCGGGCAGCCCCGGTTCGGTGAGCAGGAAATCCACCCGGCTGCGCGTGGCATAGCGCACTTCGGGCCGCACGCCGCCATAGCCCGCCAGCGCCGGGATCGCCCGCGCTGCCAGCGCTTCGGCCACGATCCGGTTGGGCACACCGGTGTCGATCCCGGCCATGTGACCGCCGGGCAGTTCCACCAGCCGCCAGCCGAACCGGAGCCTGCGTTTGGGGTCGTCATTCGGTTCCAGCCATATCCGCGCGCCAGGCCCGTTCAGCCCAAGCATCGCGCCGGGATTCGGGCAATGGGCGGTCACGGGGCGGCCGTCGGCATCCAGCACGGCGTCGGCAAGGAACCTGTTGTATCGGCGGACAAGCCGGGCGGGGACGAGCGGGGTTCCATAGCGCATGCCGCAGCGTCTATACCGCCCGGGACGTCCGAACAAGGAACCCCCGATGCAACACAGCAGACCAACCGCCGCGATGCTGGTCATCGGCGACGAAATCCTGTCGGGCCGCACCCGCGACAGCAACATGCACCACCTTGCCGGTCGGCTCACCGAGCACGGCTTGCCGCTGGCCGAGGCGCGGGTGGTGGGCGACGACCGCGACACGATCATCGCGGCGGTGCTGGACCTTGCGGCGCGGCACGACCACCTGTTCACCTCCGGCGGGATCGGGCCGACCCATGACGACATCACCGCCGAAGCCGTCGCCGAAGCCATGGGCGCGGCCATCGGCATCCGCGACGACGCCCGCGCGATCCTTGCGGCGCATTACGCCGCACGCGGCATTGACCTGAACGAAGCCCGACTGCGCATGGCGCGGATCCCCGATGGTGCCACCCTGATCGACAACCCGATCAGCGCGGCACCGGGATTCAGCCTGCGCAACGTGCACGTGATGGCCGGCGTGCCCGCGATCTTCGAGGCGATGGTCGCGTCGATCCTGCCGCGCCTGACAGGTGGCGCGCCACTGCTGAGCCGGTCCATGACGCTGTTGCAGGGCGAAGGCGACATCGCGGGACCGTTGGGGGCGCTGGCCACGGAAATGCCCGATGTCAGCTTCGGCTCGTACCCCTATCTGCGCGACGGTCGGCACGGCGTGAACGTGGTCGCCCGCAGCGCTGACCCCGCCCGGCTCGATGTGGCCATGGCGCGGCTCGCGGCGCTGTTCGGGACGCCATGACACCTTCGGCGGTCTCGCTCGATGCGGTGCTGACCGCCACCTGGCCCGCGGCGGAAACGCGGGCCTGCGGCGCGGTCACGGTGCGGCGCAGCCCGGGCGGGGGATCGCGGGTCAGCGCGGCGACGCAGGACACCGATGCGCTGCCCGACCCGGGCGATATCGATGCCGCGGCGGCCATGATGCGGGGCTGGGGGCAAGTGCCCCGCTTTCGCATCCGGGCCGGTCAGGCGCGGCTGGATGCGCTGCTCGCGGCGCGGGGATACCGGCGTCATGACCCGACGACGATCCACGTGGCCCCGCTCGCGGCGCTGCCGGGCCCGCCGCCACGGCTGACCGCCTTTGCGATCTGGCCGCCGCTCGCGATCCAGACCGACATCTGGCGCGCCGCCGGGATCGGTCCGGACCGCTGGGCCGTGATGCACCGCGCGCCCGGCCCGCGCACGGCCATCCTTGGACGGATCGCCGACCGACCGGGCGGCACGGCCTTTGTCGCAGCACTTGGCGACACCGCGATGGTGCACGCGCTGGTGGTGCGCCCGCAGATGCGCCGCCGGGGGCTGGCGCGCTCCATGATCGCGCAGGCCGCCGCCTGGGCACGCCACATCGGCTGCACGCACATCGCCGTCGCCGTCACGCAGGACAACGCCGCCGCAGGTGCGCTTTATGCCGGGCTTGGACTGACGGAGGCCTGCGCCTACCATTACCGTGCCGGGACGGCCGATGGGGCGTGACCCTTGCGGCAGCGTCGCGGGCGCGCTGGTTCTGTGCGCCACGCTTCTGGTGACGGGTCCCGCCTGTGCCGATGACCCGTTCGCGGCACTGACTGCGGCCTTGCCGCCGGGGGCGCGGGAAACCGGCCGCAGCGTCGATCCGGACGGCACGTTCGACCTTCCTGTGGGCCCGGCAAGCCCGACCACGGCGCCGCCGGTCCGCCGCCGGGACGGCCAGCGCCAACGCATCGCGTGGGTCTGGTCCGGCGATGACGCGCAGGGCGTGGCCACGCGGATGACCGGGGCAATGGCCGACGCCGGGTTCGACACGCTCTACGCCTGCCAGACCGACGATTGCGGCGGGTTCGATTTCCGGTTGGCCCTGCCGGTCCTGCCCCTGCCCGACATGGTCGTCAATCTGGCCGACTTTCGCTATGTCGTCGGTGCCCGCGCGTCGCCGCCCGCGCTCGCCGCGCTGCTGGTCAGCGGGATGGAGGGCCGCACCCATGCACAAGTGACCCTTGTTCTGCCGCCATCCCCGGCTTCGCCCACCGCCGACCCGGCGGTCCCGTCGCATGCCCTGACGGAGGACGTGCCACGGCCCGCGGGCGACGCGGACGTGATCACGCGGCTCGACACCGATGGGCGCGCCGTCTTGCCCGGTCTTGCGTTCGCGCCCGGCAGCACGACGCTCGAGACCGAGGACAGCGATGCGCTGTCCGACCTTGCAGCCTGGCTGGCGGCCGATCCGGCGCGGCGCGTGGCGTTGGTCGGGCATACCGACTGGACCGGAACGCCCGAGGCCAATCTTGCGGTGTCCCGTGCCCGCGCCGCGGCCGTCGGCGCGGCGCTCGCAGCGCGCGGGACGGACCCGGACCGGATCACCATCGCCGGGGTGGGGTCGTTCGCGCCACGGGCCCCGAACACGACCCCCGAAGGCCAGGCCGCCAACCGCCGGGTCGAGGCGGTCCGCTTGCCAGACATGCCCTGACCTGCACATCGCCGGGCGTCTTGGAACCGGCCCCAAGCACGGGGCACGCATGGGACACGCGCGCACCGTCCGATCCCGCGTGGTCGCGACGCACACGAGTGACCCCCGCAATCATGCGCCACGCCCTGCGTCAATATCGACGCCCGGCGGGACAGATCACAAGGCCATCCCGAAGCCGCCGGTCCTACAGCCGTGCGCCCAGCCGCACGCCGCTGTCGATCGCCCGCTTGGCATCCAGTTCCGCCGCGATCTCGGCACCGCCGATCACGTGCAGGTCCGGACACGTTCCCGCCAGCCGCGCGGCCAACGTCGCTTCGCTGTCCTGCCCGGCACAAAGCACGACCGTATCGACCGCGAGCACGTCTTCCACGCCGTCGCGGATGATGGCGAGCCCCGCGTCCGTGACCGCCGTGTACTGCACACCGGCGAGCATCCGCACGCCCTTGGCCTTCAGGCTTGCCCGATGGATCCAGCCCGTCGTCTTGCCCAGCCGCTTGCCCGGCTTTTCCGCCTTGCGCTGCAGCAGCGTGACCATGCGGGCCGGAGGGCCCGGCTGCGGACCGGTCGGCGCAAGCCCGCCGCGCGCGGTGCCGGGATCGGCAACGCCCCATTCCTGCCGCCAGAGATCCGGGTTCTCGGCCGGGCTTTCGCCGTCATGGACCAGAAATTCGGCCACGTCGAACCCGATGCCACCCGCGCCCACCACCGCCACGCGCGGCCCCGCGACGACGCGCCCGGACAACACATCGGCGTAGCCCACGACCGGCGTCGACCCCGTCACCGGGATGCCCGGGTCGCGCGCCCGCACGCCCGTGGCGATCACCACCACATCGAACCCCGCAAGATCGGCGGGTTGCGCATCGCAGCCCAGCCGCAGCGTGACACCGGTCGCGGCCAGTTGCCCGGCGAACCAGTCCACGAGGCCGTGGAATTCCTCCTTGCCCGGCACCTGCCGCGCAAGATTCAACTGCCCGCCGACCACATCGGCCCGTTCGAACAGCGTCACGGCATGGCCGCGTTCCGCCGCCGTCATGGCCGCCGCCATGCCCGCCGCCCCGGCCCCGACAACGGCGATCCGGCGTGGCACCGCAGCGGGCGTGATCTCGATCTCGGTTTCGTGGCAGGCCCGCGGGTTCACGAGACAGGAACTGACCTTGCCCGCAAAGGTGTGATCCAGACACGCCTGGTTGCAGGCGATGCAGGGGGCGATGTCGCGACCCCGGCCCGCCGCGGCCTTGGCGACGAAATGGCTGTCCGCAAGGAACGGACGCGCCATGGACACCATGTCGGCGCAGCCCGTCGCCAGCACCTGTTCGGCCACCTCTGGCGTGTTGATCCGGTTCGACGCGATCAGCGGCACGCCAACCTGCCCCATCAGCTTGGCGGTGACGAAGGCGAAGGCTCCGCGCGGCACGCTTGTGGCGATGGTCGGCACGCGGGCTTCATGCCAGCCGATGCCGGTGTTGATCAGGCTCGCGCCCGCCGCCTCGATCGCACGGGCGAGCGTGACCACTTCGTCCCAGCTCGATCCATCCGGCACGAGATCGATCATCGACAGCCGGTAGATCAGGATGAAATCCGGCCCCACGGCGGCGCGCACGCGGCGCACGACCTCCACCGGCAGGCGCATCCGGTTCTCGTAGGGGCCGCCCCAGCCATCCCTGCGCTTGTTGGTATGGGTCACGAGAAACTGGTTGAGGAAATACCCCTCCGATCCCATCACCTCGACACCGTCATACCCGGCCTCGCGGGCGCGGGCGGCGGCGGCGGCGATGTCGGCGATCTGCTTCTCGATCCCGGCCTCGTCCAGTTCATGCGGCGCGAAGGGCGAAATCGGCGACTTGATGGCCGAGGGCGCCACGCAAAGCGGGCTGTAGCCATAGCGCCCGGCATGCAGGATCTGCATCGCGATCCGCCCGCCGGCGTCATGGACCATGTCCGTGACCTGCCGGTGGTTTGCCACGTCCTCCGGGCCGAACATGCCCGCCGCACCATGCATCACGGCACCTTCGGGGTTCGGCGCGATGCCGCCAGTCACCATCAGCGCGACCCCGCCTCGTGCCCGTTCCGCATAGAACGCGCCCAGCCTGCGCCAGTCGCCCAGTTCTTCCAGCCCCGTGTGCATCGACCCCATCAGCACGCGGTTGGGAAGGGTCACATGCCCCAGGTCGAGCGGCGCAAGAAGGTGGGGATACTGGGTCATCGCGGCGACTTTCGTTGGCTGCGGGGACGATGCCAACGGGCGCGTGCCCTGTCACCCCCAACGCTGCGTCACGCGTCAGGTATCGTCGGCGGTAGCGACCTCGGGATTGGCGCCACGCACGGCGGCGACGAACCTGTCCAGCGTCCGGCGCATGTCGGCATCCCCCACCGGCAGATCGTCATGGCCCGCGACCGACAGGGCCACGAGCCTGCCGCGCATCGGGAAGATCGCCCGCCAAGACCGGTCGCTCAGGTCCGCCGGGCGGCCCGCGCTGGTGTCGCGCAGCTTGAGAAACAGCACGGGTCCCTTCTTGTCGATCTGCAGCAGGGTCACGCTGTCCGCGGTCCCGTCATGGGCAAGTGCCGCCTGACCCGCCTCGGCGCGGAAGAACTGCTCCAGTTGCGCCACCGAAGGCACGAGCGGGGGATCGCTGGGTGGTGACACCAATGCCGTCAGAACGGCTGGCGTGCGCGGGCCGTTTCCAGCGCCGCTGAGGGTGGCGCAACTGCCCAGCATGACGAACGACCCCTGCGCGCTTTCGCGCGCGCTGCCCGGATCGACGCAATAGCCGGCAGGTCCCACCACCGTGACAGCGTTGCCGGACACCCGCACCGCCTTGACCGATGTGCCGCCCAGCAGCGCCATGGACTCCGGCTCTGCAAGGCAGCCGGACAGCGCGAGCGTCAGAACCGCGAACCCCGCCCGCTGCCAAGCCGCGCGGGGCCGCAGCCTGTCAGATGTCGGCGTAGACATGGGTTTCGGCCGTGGCCCCCGGATGGGTCACGGCACCCTTGTAGGTCGGACCGACCAGTTGCGCGAATTTCCAGATCGCACCGGATGCATAGTTCGTGGGGCGCGGGCCCGCCCAGTTGGCGCGGCGGTCGGCCAGTTCGTCGTCCGTCAGCGCCACGGACAACTCGCCCCTGATGGCGTCGATGGTGATCACGTCGCCGTCGCGCAGCAGCGCGATGGGGCCGCCGTACGCCGATTCCGGGCCCACGTGCCCCACGCAGAACCCCCGCGTCGCCCCGGAAAACCGCCCGTCGGTGATGAGTGCAACCTTCTTGCCCATGCCCTGCCCCGACAGCGCCGCCGTGGTCGCCAGCATTTCGCGCATGCCGGGCCCACCAGCGGGGCCTTCGTTGCGGATCACGATGACCTCGCCTTCCGCGTAGCCGCGCGCCTTGACGGCGGCGAAGGCGTCTTCTTCGCTCTCGAACACGCGGGCGGGACCGATGAAGACCTGTTCGGCATCCGACATGCCCGCGACCTTGACGATGGCACCTTCGGGGGCAAGATTGCCCTTCAGCCCCACCACGCCGCCTGTCTTCGTGATGGGCGCATCCACCGGATGGATCACCCGCCCGTCGGCATTGTGCGTGATGCGGTCCAGTTCCTCGCCGATGCTGTGGCCGGACGCGGTCATGCAGTCTTCGTGGATCAGGCCCGCGCGGCGCAATTCCTTGAGCACCACGGGCACGCCGCCGACCTCGTAGAGATCCTTCGCCACGAACTGTCCGCCGGGCTTGAGATCCACGAAATAGGGCGTGTCGCGGAAGATCTCGCACACGTCATCGAGGAAGAAGTCGATCCCGGCCTCGTGGGCGATGGCGGGCAGGTGCAGGCCCGCGTTGGTGGACCCGCCGGTGCAGGCCACGATGCGCGCGGCGTTTTCCAGCGATTTCCGGGTGACGATGTCGCGGGCGCGGATCTTCTTTTCCAGCAGGTTCATGACGGCCACGCCGGACGCTTCGCCATACTGGTCGCGGGATTCGTAGGGCGCGGGCGCACCGGACGAGTTCATCAGCGCAAGCCCGATGGCTTCCGACACGCAGGCCATGGTGTTGGCGGTGAACTGCCCGCCGCAGGCCCCGGCGGACGGACAGGCCACCCGTTCGAGAATCGCAAGCTGTTCGTCGCTGTAGTTGCCCGCCTGGTGCTGGCCCACGGCTTCGAACACGTCCTGCACGGTCACGTCGCGGCCATCGAGCCGCCCCGGCAGGATCGACCCGCCGTAGATGAACACCGACGGCACGTTCAGCCGCACCATGGCCATCATCATCCCCGGCAGGGACTTGTCGCACCCCGCGAGCCCCACGAGCGCGTCATAGCTGTGGCCGCGCATGGTCAGTTCGACCGTGTCCGCGATGGCTTCACGCGACGCCAGCGACGACCGCATCCCTTCGTGGCCCATGGCGATACCGTCGGTGACGGTAATGGTGGTGAATTCGCGCGGCGTGCCCGACGCGGTCTTGACGCCCATCTTCACCGCCTGCGCCTGACGGCTGAGCGCGATGTTGCAGGGTGCGGATTCGTTCCAGCAGGTCGCGACGCCCACGAAGGGCTGGGCGATTTCCGCTTCGCTCAGGCCCATCGCATAGTAGTAGGACCGGTGCGGCGCGCGCTGCGGCCCTTCGGTCACATGGCGGCTGGGAAGGGACGACTTGTCGAACGGGCGCTTGAGCATCGGGTCCTCCGGGCGTGATGTCTGACGTGGAATAGGAAACGACGGCGCGCGGCGCAAGGCAAAGCGCTGCGGGCTTGCTGTGGGGCGTGGCGGCACCACCTGTCACCGAACCAGAAGGAAGGCCTCTCGATGCCGCGCCTGCCCCATACTCCGCGCCAGACTCAGCGCCAGACTCCGCGACGCCGGTTCGCCCGGTTCATCGCCCCCGCGCGGCGGCGGCGCGGGCTGTGGCGGCTGGCCTTGGGGATTGTCGTCGTCGTCGCCGTGCAGGCGCTGAGCTTCGGCGCGCTGGCGGGCGCGGTCTGGGCGCTGCGCGGACCGGACGCCGCAGGGACGTGGCTCGCGAAGCTGGCCGTGGCCAGCACGCCCGCCACCATGCTGACCGTGCTCGCGCTGTTCGCACCTTTGCTGGCGGGGGTCGTGCTGGCCGCGCGGGTGCTGCACGGACGCGGGTTGCACAGCCTGCTGGGGCCGGATGTGCTGCGGCAGGCGCTGCGCGGGGCCGGGGTGACGCTGGCGGTGTTCGCGCCGCTGATTGCGCTGGCCTGGGCGGCGGGCGTGACGCAGCCGAACCTGCCGCCCGCGATCTGGGCCGCATTGCTGCCGCTGACGGTCTTGGGCGTGGGCGTGCAGACACTGGCGGAGGAGGTGCTGTTTCGCGGCTACGTCCTGCAGCAACTGGCCGCGCGGTTCCGGGCACGGTGGGTGTGGTGCGTGCTTCCCGCGCTGGCCTTCGGGTTGCTGCATCTCGATCCGGCGGGCATGGGCGGTGCCGCGCTGGCCGTGGCGGGGTTCGCCACGCTGTTCGGGCTGGTGGCGGCGGACCTGACCGCGCGGTCCGGCGGGATCGGGCTGGCATGGGGGCTGCATCTGGCCAACAATCTTGTCGGGTTGGGGGTGATGGCCACGCAGGGGGGGCTGACCGGGCTGGCCCTGCGGGTGTCCGAACATTCCCGCGCGGACCTCGCCGCCGATCCATGGATGATGCTGCCGGGTGTCCTGCCGCTCTTGGTGGCATGGCTGATCCTGCGGCGCGGGCTGCGCGCGTGATTGCATTCGACGCGTGTCGGGCTTATTTCCGGTCGACGTCATGGTGCCCGGTTCCACGGGTGACACCCGCAAGGCAGGCCCGATGAACTGGATTTCCAACTACGTCCGCCCGACGATCAATTCGCTGTTTTCGCGCCGCGAGGTACCGGAAAACCTGTGGACCAAGTGCGACAGTTGCGGGACCATGCTGTTCCACCGCGAAATGGCCGACAGCCTGAATGTCTGCACCAACTGCGGCCACCACATGTACATTGCGCCGCGCGCCCGGTTCGACCGGCTGTTCGACAACGGCATCTACCGCGAGGTCCCGGTGCCGGCAGCACTTTCCGATCCGCTGCAGTTCCGGGACCAGAAGCGATACCCGGACCGGATGCGCGCCGCACAGCGCGCCACGGGCGAGGCGGAAGCGATGCTGGTGGCCGAGGGCGAGATCGGGCGCACGCCCATCGTGGCGGCGGCGCAGGATTTCGCCTTCATGGCGGGGTCCATGGGGATGCACGTGGGCAACGCGCTGGTCGCCGGGGCCGAACGCGCGCTGGACCGGCGCGCGCCCTTCATCGTCTTCGCGGCAGCGGGCGGCGCGCGCATGCAGGAAGGCATCCTGTCGCTGATGCAGATGCCGCGCTCCACCGTCGCCGTGCAGATGCTGCGCGAGGCGGGCCTGCCCTATATCGTCGTGCTCACCCATCCGACCACCGGCGGCGTCACGGCCAGCTACGCGATGCTGGGGGATATCCAGATCGCCGAACCCGCAGCCCTGATCTGCTTTGCCGGGCCGCGGGTGATCGAACAGACCATCCGCGAAAAGCTGCCCGAAGGGTTCCAGAGCGCGGAATACCTGTTGGAACACGGCATGCTGGACCGCGTGACCGCCCGCAAGGACATGCGCGACGAACTGATCGTGATCACCCGGATGCTGATGGGCCTGCCCCCCGCGATCAAGGGCGAGTTGCCACCGCCCGGCCCCGCGCCGAAACCGGACGAACCCGAAGACCCGAAGCCGGACGCGACGCCCGCCGTGGACGCGGGCGGCAAGAAGATCAAGGGAACGGGCCCCAAGGCGTGACCGGCGCGCGATCCGACATCCTGCTTGACCGGATGATGGCGCTGCACCCCAAGGTCATCGACCTTGTTCTGGATCGCGTGTGGCGGCTCTTGGCCCGGATGGACCACCCTGAACGCCGTCTGCCGCCGGTGATCCATGTGGCGGGCACCAACGGCAAGGGATCGACGGTGGCCATGCTGCGCGCAGGGCTGGAGGCGGCGGGGGCCGCGACGCACGTCTATACCTCGCCGCATCTGGTGCGGTTCCATGAACGCATCCGGCTGGCGGGGCGGCTGATCGACGAAGACGCGCTGTCGGCGCTGCTGGACGAATGTCTGGCCGCGAACGGCCCCGACCCGATCACCTATTTCGAAATCACGACCGTCGCCGCCATGGTCGCCTTCGCCCGGACCCCGGCGGACTGGACCCTGCTGGAGGTCGGGCTGGGTGGGCGGCTCGATGCCACGAACGTGGTGGACCGGCCCGCCGCCTGCGTCATCACCCCGGTGTCCATGGACCACGAGACGTTCCTCGGCGACACGATCGAGAAAATCGCCTTCGAGAAGGCGGGCATCCTGAAGCGCGGCGTGACCTGCATCGTGGGCCGCCAGCAGGACGCGGCGCTGGCAGTGATCGAACGGCAGGCCGCCCGCGTCGGCGCACCGCTGCTGGTCCACGGCCAGCACTGGCATGCAGTCGCGGAACGGGGGCGGCTGGTCTATCAGGACGAAACCGGGCTGCGCGACCTGCCCCTGCCGGTGCTGAACGGCGCGCACCAGATCGACAATGCGGGGGCTGCGCTGGCGGTGCTGCGGCACCTTCGCCAGCCCGACACGGCACTGGACGGGGCCATGACAGGTGCAGAGTGGCCCGCCCGGATGCAGCGGCTGCGCGACCATCCCTTCGCACGCGCCTTTCCGGCGGCGGAGCTGTGGCTGGACGGCGGGCACAACCCGGACGCGGGGCGCGCGCTTGCTGCCGTGCTGGCCGGACTGCCGCCACGCGACACGGTGCTGGTCTGCGGGATGCTGCGCACCAAGGATGCGGCGGGATACATGCGGCACCTGTCCGGCGCGACCCGGCAGCTTGTTGCCGTGGCGATCCCCGGCGCCACCGCCACGCTGCCTGCCGATGCGACGGCGGCGGCGGCAGAGGCGGCAGGGATACCCGCCGTCACCGCACCGGATATCGACACGGCGCTGCGCGTGGCGCTGGCCGACAACCCGGCCGCACGCGTGCTGATCTGCGGGTCGCTCTATCTGGCCGGGGCGGTTCTGGCGCGGACCTGACGCAGGTCGCACGCGGGCCCGCGCGGCACGTCAGTAGCTGTAGTCGGCGTAGATCCGGGTCAGGTCGCCGTTCCAGTCGCCATGGAACCGGCCAAGCAGTTCGTCGGCAGGGGTGCGACCGGATTCGACGCTTTCCTGCAGCGCGTCGAGGAAATGGGTTTCATCCGCGATCATGCCGCCCGCGCCGGGCATCGCCCGCGCCTTCAGCCCGGCTTCGGCGATGGCCACGCATTCGCGCGCGAGGTCGCGCATGGACAGGCGACCCACCTTCGCCTGCAAGCCGTCGACCGACGCCGCGACGCGCCACGCGTCGCGCGTTTCCGTATCCCAGTCGCGGCAGAGATCCCACGCCGCGTCGAGCGCACCCTGATCATAGATCAGCCCGACCCAGAACGCGGGCAGCGCGCACAGCCGACGCCACGGCCCGCCATCGGCGCCGCGCATCTCGATGAACTTCTTCACACGGGCTTCGGGGAAGATCGTGGTCAGGTGGTCGGCCCAGTCCGACAGGGTCGGGATTTCACCCGGCAGCGCGGGCAGCTTGCCCTTCATGAAATCGCGGAACGACTGCCCGAGCGCGTCGATGTATTTCCCGTCGCGGTAGACGAAGTACATGGGTACATCGAGCGCGTAATCGACCCAGCGCTCGAACCCCATGCCGTCCTCGAACGCGAAGGGCAGCGTGCCGGTGCGGGCCGGGTCCAGATCGCGCCAGATGCGGCTCCGCCACGACTTGTGGCCGTTGGGCTTGCCTTCGAAGAACGGCGAATTCGCGAAAAGTGCCGTGGCGACGGGCTGCAGGGCCAGCGCCACGCGCAGTTTCTGCACCATGTCGGCTTCGGACCCGAAGTCGAGGTTCACCTGCACGGTGCAGGTCCGGTACATCATCTGCGTGCCATGGGTGCCGACGCGGCCCATGTAGTCGGTCATCAGCTTGTAGCGGCCCTTGGGCATCACCGGCATCTGGTCATGGGTCCAGATGGGGGCCGCCCCCAGCCCGATGAAGCCGACGCCGATCCGGTCCGCGACCTCCTGCACCTCGCGCAGGTGGGTGTTCACCTCGTCGCAGGTTTCATGGATCGACACGAGCGGCGCGCCCGACAGTTCCAGTTGCCCGCCGGGTTC
Source organism: Meridianimarinicoccus sp. (assembly GCA_036770665.1). Taxonomy (GTDB): domain Bacteria; phylum Pseudomonadota; class Alphaproteobacteria; order Rhodobacterales; family Rhodobacteraceae; genus Meridianimarinicoccus. The sequence continues at coordinate 26,818 of DAIPIS010000003.1, read as the reverse complement.
GAGACTGACATTCGCGCCGTCCTTTTCCAGCCCGATCAGATGGCCCGCTTCGCGCACCTCGGCCCAGCCGAAGGCGTCGCGCAGGCCTTCGAGCATCGCGCGGACAGACCGGGGGCCGTCATAGGGCAGCGGGTTCAGGGTATCGCGGCAATAGCCGAACTTCTCGTGCTCGGTGCCGATGCGCCAGTCGGACCTGGGCTTGCAACCCGCATCGAGGTAGGCGGCGAGCTGGTCGCGGTGTTCGATCGGACCACCGCCCGTTTGTGGAATGGACATGCCCTGTGCTCCGCCGCCTGATCCGGAAGGCACAGGTGGCCCGGATCGCGAGGCCTGTCAATGGCGCGAGGCCCGGTCGCGTTCAGTGCAGGCGTCGGTTCAACGGCATGGCATCCGGCGCAGGTGCGGGACGTGTCCAGATGATCCGCAGTCCATCATGCCCCGGCCCGCGCAGGTGCAACGCCCGTTCCAGCCGGAAACCGGGCAGCGCCGCGAAGGCGTCGATCAGGGCATCCGCCCCCTTTGCCGTCACCGGGATGTGCAGCGCGGGGCCGTCATCGCGCCGCACGATCCAGTGCGCGGGCTTGCCGCGCGTATCGAGGACGATCGCCTGCACACGGTCCAGCGCCACGACGCCGCCGTCGAGCGGCCCGAAATACGCCAGTTGGCCTTCGGTCATGTCCACGACGCCGGGGCCGTTGCCGGGGCCGCGCAACTGCCCCCGGATCGCCCCGGTCCAGACCAGCGCGGCACTGGCCACGCCCAGCGGCACGGCGAGCCACGCGACGGGTCCGACGCCGGCGACCCACGCCCAGAGCGCGACCAGCCCAAGCGCGCCACCTGTCAGCGCCTCGCGCCAGCGGCGCAGGGCAGCCATCCGTTCCGGTCGAAGGATGTCGGACAGGATGATCATGCCCGCCAGTCCCCCAGTGCGGCCTGCCACAGCGCCAGCGCCGCCACCGCCGCCGTATCCGCCCGCAGGATGCGCGGGCCAAGGCTGACCGGATGCGCCGCCGGATGTGCGTGCAACCGCGCGCGTTCCGCCGGGCTGAACCCGCCCTCCGGCCCGATCAGGATCGCCCATGGCCCTGGTGCGCCCTGCTGGTCTGGCAGGTTCGACACCGGCCCGGCGAGCGTCTCGTCGCAGAACATGAGCCGCCGGTCGGCAGGCCAGTCGTCGAGCACACGCGCGAGCGGGCGCAGGTCGTCCACCGGCGGCACGAAGGTTCCGCCGCACTGTTCCGCCGCCTCGACCGCGTGGGCCTGCAACCGATCGCGGCGCACCCGTTCGGAATTGGTGAAATCGGTCTGCACCGGCACGATCCGTGCGGCACCCATTTCGGCTGCCTTCTCGACGATGAAATCGGTGCGCGCCTTCTTGATGGGCGCAAAGACCAGCCACAGGTCGGGCGGCATCTGCAACGGTGCAGTCCGTTCGCCGATCTCCAGCCGGGCCGCGCGCTTGCCGGTTTCGGCCAATTGGGCCATGTATGCGCCGGTGCGGCTGTCGAACACCGTGATCGCGGCCCCGGCCCCCAGCCGCAGCACGCCGCCAAGGTAATGGGCCTGGTCGCGGGACAGGTCCACCGCCTGCCCCGGCGCGAGGGGCTGGTCGATGAAAAGCCGGGTGCGGGGCGCGCTGGACAGGACGGACGACATGGAGCCATTCATATGACCGACACGCACGAAGCGCCAGATCCAGCGCCGCACGGCCGGGTCGCCGACGCGGTAGCCGGAAACTGGGTGGATCGGCTGGCGCCGGCCGCCACCCGCCCGTTCCTGCGGCTGTCGCGCGCCGACCGGCCCGTCGGCACGTGGCTCTTGCTGCTGCCATGCTGGTGGGGGGTGCTTCTGTCGGCGGCCAGCGGTGGCGGGCTTGGATGGCACGGCGTGTGGATCGTCGTGGGCTGCGCTGTCGGCGCGTGGCTGATGCGCGGCGCGGGCTGCACGTGGAACGACATCACCGACCGCGACATCGACGGGCGCGTGGCGCGCACCGCCAGCCGCCCGATCCCGTCGGGGCAGGTGGGCGTCCGCGCCGCGGTGGTCTGGATGTGCGCGCAGGCAATTCTGGCGTTCGGCATCCTGCTGACCTTCAACGGGACTGCCATCGCTCTTGGCATCGGGTCGCTCGCGCTGGTGTGCATCTATCCCTTCGCCAAGCGGTTCACGTGGTGGCCCCAGGTCTTTCTTGGACTGGCGTTCAACTGGGGCGCGCTGCTGGCCTGGACGGCGCATCACGGCGCGCTGCACCCTGCGGCGGTGGCACTGTATCTGGCGGGGATCGCGTGGACGCTGTTCTATGACACGATCTATGCCCACCAGGACCGGGACGACGACGCGCTGATCGGGGTGAAATCCACCGCGCGCCTGTTCGGCACCGACACGGGGCGCTGGCTCTGGCGGTTCCAGATGGCGGCGGTCGCGTTCATGGCGCTGGCCGTGGTGCTGGCGTTTCCGGCGGTCGATGGTGCGGCGGCGGTCGCCATGGCGGGGCCGATCGCGATGGGCGCACATCTGCGGTGGCAACTGCGGCGGCTGGACATCGACGACACGCAGCGCTGCCATCGGCTGTTCCTGTCCAACCGGGATGCCGGGTTGCTCGTTGCGGGCGCCTTTGCGGCGGCTGTGGTGGTGGCAGGGACCGGCGTCACGGCGTCGTGACGATGGGCGGCATCCTGCCGGAGCCGCACCCGAGACAATTGCCATCCACGGGCGGTAACCCTATTGACGGGGAGCATGCCCTGTTCCGGGAGACGTCTCACGATGCGGTCCAGCCTGAAACCCGTCCTGCGCTTCACCGCGCTGGCCGCGGCTGCTGCGGGCAGTGTCTGGATTGCCCAGGAAGCCGCCGCCCTGATCGAAACGCGCAACCGCGCTTCCGTCGCCGCGGCGCTGCTGGAGGGCGGACATGCCTGGGCCGTGGTATCCACGGACGGATTGCGGGCCACGATCAGCGGCGTTGCACCCGATGAAGCCGCCCGCTTTCGTGCGCTTCGGGCGGCGACGGACGTGGTGAATCCCGACCAGTTGCGCGACGCGATCACCGTCGCCCCGGCGCAGGACCTTCCACCACCGGAATTCCGGCTGGAACTGCTGCGGACCGGCACCCAGTTGACCGTCATGGGTCTGTTGCCCGGTGGGATCGATGCCGAGGATCGACTGGCGGCGACCATCACCGAAACGGCACCGCAGCTGTCGCTGACGCAACTGGTCACCGCCACGGCCGAATCCCTGCCGCCGGGATGGGACGCCGCGTCACGGCTGGCCTTGACCGGGGTGGCGGGGCTGAGCGACGGTCGTGCCGTCGTGACGGTGGGGACGATCACCCTGACCGGAATGGCGCGTGACCGGGACAGCGCGGCCGCGCTGGAAACCGCGCTTGCGGACGATGTACCCGAGGGATGGCGGCTGTCGGCGGATGTGGCCGTGCCGCACCCGGTGCTGGCCCCCTTCGTGACTCGGTTCCGACTGGACGGCCGGGTCGCCGAATTCGATTCCTGCGCCGCGTCAGACGCGGATGGCGCGGCCCGCATCCGCGCCGCGGCGCGCGCGGCCGGACTGCCGGAAGACGCGCCGGGCTGCACGCTCGCCCATGGCGCGCCCGACGATGACTGGGACAGCGTCGCGGCACTGGCCATCGCCACGCTGCACGGGCTGGGTGCGGGTGCCGTGACCGTGTCGGACGTGACGGTGACGCTGGCACCGGGCGATGACGTGCCGCGCAACGCAGCGGATGCCGCCCGCGCGCGGCTGGAACAGGACCTGCCGGAGGGCTATCGCGTGGCGCTTCCCGATACAGGCGGGATAGCGGGCGGGCCAGCCGGTCCCGGAGAGGGCGACGTGCCGATGTTCGCGGCGACGCGCAGCCCTGAAGGCCTCGTGCAGGTCCGCGGGCCCTTGCCCGATGCGATGGCCGACGACCTTGTGGACAGCTTCGCCCTGGCGCGGTTCGATCAGGACCGGCTGACCCTTGCCCTGCGGCGTCGGTCGGGGCTGCCCGAAGGATGGGGTCTGCGGGTTCTTGCGGGGCTTGATGCATTCAGCCGGCTCGACCGCGGGCGGTTGAGCGTGACCCCGGCGATGATCATGCTCCATGGCGCGACCGGCGATCCGGCGCTTCAGGCGGATCTGGCGGCGCGGTTGTCGTCGGCCTTGGGACCGTCCGCGGCGTTCCGGCTGGATATCGTCTACGACGAAGATCTCGATCCCGTGGCGGCGCTGCCCACGCCCGAGGAATGCCTTGCGCAGGTGCAGGAGATCCAGACGCGCAACAAGATCACCTTTGCGCCCGGTTCGACCGAACTGGACGGGGAAGCACTGGGGGTGGTCCGGCGGATCGCGGCGGTCTTGCGGGACTGCGACGGCGTGGCGATGGACATCGGGGGTCACACCGACAGCCAGGGCCGGGCAGAAATGAATGCAGCCCTGAGCCGGGACCGCGCGGACGCGGTGCTGAATGCACTGATCGCCGAGCGTGTTCTGGTCGGATCACTGGTCGCGATCGGGTATGGTGCGGAACGGCCGGTCGCGGACAACGACACCGAAGTGGGGCGCGAGGCGAACCGGCGCATCGATTTCAGTCTGCGATATCCACTGCAGGGACCCGACCAGCCGGACGCGACACGCGAGAGCGATGACGATGTTGCCGCGTCGGTGGCGGAGGAGGCCCCCGATGGACCGCAATGAACTGGTGGTTGCGACGGCGATCCTGCTGTTCGGGGCGTTCGTTCTGGGGTTCCTGACCCACTGGCTCGTCAGTCGCCTGTCGCACGTGTCGACGTCGGACCTGTCGGAACTGGAGGCGATGGCCGAAGCCCTGCACATTGCCGAGGAGGTGCGCGATGCGGCCGTTGCCGAGCGGATCGCGATCGAGGCACGGCTTGGCGCGCAACTGAACCAGAGCGAGGCGGAATTGCGCGGTGCCATGGACGGCTTGCGTGCCGCGCGCCACGAAATCGAAGCCCTGCGGACCGAACTGGCACGGTCCGGGCGCGGCGTCTGACCAGCTGCGGCCCGGCGTCAGTCCCAGCGGCCGAGCGCATCCTCGTCGTTGTCCCGCGCCGCCACCCAGGTCGCACCATCGTCGGTGACTTCCTTTTTCCAGAACGGCGCGCGGGATTTGAGATAATCCATCAGGAATTCGGCCGCCGCAAAGGCATCGGCACGGTGCCGGGCTGCGGTGGCGACCATCATGATGACTTCGCCAGGGTGCAGGGTGCCGTGGCGGTGCACGATCATCGCCCCGGCCAGCGGCCACCGATCGAAGGCGCGCGCGCGGATGTCACCCAGCGCGCGTTCGGTCATGCCGGGATAGTGCTCGATCTCCATCCGCTGCAAGCCGCCCGTGTCGGCATCGCGCACGATACCGGTGAAGCTGACGATGGCGCCGGCCCCGGGATGGGCGGCGGTGAACGCGGTCAATTCTGCGCCCGGATCGAATGGCGCGGTCAGCAGGCGGATATCGGTCATGCCGGGCCTCAGCCGCCGGTCATGGGGGGGAACACGGCCAGTTCCCGCGCACCGACGAGCGGTGCGTCAAGATCGGTCAACTGCTGGTCGATCGCAACACGCAATGCACCCAGATCGGCGAAAGCCATCGCATGACGATCGTCGCGGGCGGACAGGTCAGCCAGAAGGTCGCGCGCGGTCGCGGCGTGGGTCGTCACCTGTTCGCGGGCGACCCCGATCCGTTCCCGCACCCAGGCGAAGTAGACGATATCCAGCGTGATCGGCGGAGTGGAGGTCAAGATCGTGTCCCGGTCAAGCAAGGGTCAGAGACGAGGCTGGTCAGGTTCAGGTGCGGGATCGGTCAGGAACGGGAGAGATTTTCGGAAGTAGTCCCAGCCAGTCAGAAGCGTCAGGCCGGCGGCAACCCAGAAGAGTGCAAGTCCGATGACGCCGGTCAGACTGCCTCCGGTCGAAACAACCGCGCTATCATGTGCCCCGAGGCCCAGGGACAGCAGAAGAAGCGTGATCGACACCATCTGTGCGGTTGTCTTCCACTTGGCCAGTCGTGTGACCTGAAGGCGTTTCGCGTCCGCACCAAGGTATTCGCGCAGGCCGGACACGAAAACCTCTCGGAACAGAATGACGGTGGCAGGCACGAGCAGCCACGCATCCAGCTGGAAAAGACCCACGAGAAGGGCGAGCGCCGTGATCACCATCGCCTTGTCGGCAATCGGATCGAGCATCGCGCCGAAGCGGCTGGTCTGGTTCCAGCGACGGGCAAGATAGCCATCGCACCAGTCGGTGGCAGCCGCCGCGACGAAGAGACCGAGTGCCACCCAGTCGGCCGCCGGGCGCGGCAGCACCACAAAGACCAGCGCAAGTGCGGGGGCCGACAGCAGTCGAAGGACCGTGAGGATATTGGGAACGTTCCACGCCATGTTCGCGATGTAACGGAGACAGCCGCCACTGGGAAGCGTGTTGGCGCGCGTTGCCGCGACAATCGGTAGTTTGCGCGAAGGCGACCGGATGGCAAGTCCCGGATCAGGAGCCGAACGGCGGGCACGGACCACAGCATGCGCGTTTTCGGGCACGCGACACGGCATCACGACATGCCAGCACATGTTTTCGGAACTCAGAACATGTGTCCGCGTCGGCGCAAGGTGCTCGGTCCACGCGTCATTGCGCTGGTGCCTCGACTGGGGTTTCTTCCACCCCGGTCGCAGCACTGTCCGCTGCTTCCATGCGCGCCGCGAGTGCGTCGCGCTCGACGCGGGCCCGCTCGGCGAGTTCGATCGGCCGGTCGGACCACAGTTCCAGCGCCGCATCGTACCGGGCGAGCGATTCGTCGTGGCGTTCCAGCGTTTCGTAGAGCCGCGCGAGGTGATATTGTACTGTCGGATCATTGGGAAGACCCGCCGCCGCCGGTTCGAGGTTCTCGAGCGCCTCGTCGAGATTGCCGAGCCGATAGGCGATCCAGCCATATGTGTCCTGAAAGGCAGGGAAATCCGACCCGCGCAGGCGACGCGCGATGACATAGGCCCTTTCGAGGCCGTCGTCGTCATCGCGATAGGTCGTGATCATGCTGGCAAGGTTGTTCGCGATGATTGTCGAATTCGAGTCGGCTTTGTAGAGGTCCTCGTAGATCATGATGGCCTCGTCGATACGCCCGAGCTGCTCTGCAAGACCAGCCTTGATCCAGCGCAGGTTCAGCGATTCGGGAACCACGGCGAGCGCCTCATCGACGACAGTTATCGCGCCCGACACGTCGCCGGACCGGACGGTCGTGGCAATCAATGCACGCCAGACGGCTTCGAGACTCGGTTCGCTGTCGAGAATGTCACGATAGATCAGTTTCGCGGCCTCAAGGTCGCCCTCCGTCGCGGTCAGCGCAGCATTGAGAAACAGGACGCCGATGCGGTTCGGGCTGTCTTCCGGTGTCTGGGCCAGAAGGTCGTCCATGAAGCTGCGTGCCTCGTTGAGTTCACCGTTTGCAAGTCGCGTGCGGATGATCGTCGTCTGCGCGACAAGGGCCGACTGACCTTCGGAAATCATGCTCATCATGAGCTCGATGCTCTCGTCGGTCCGTGCCGAACGCTGGAACACCGCTGCCTGAACCACGTTTGCCAGCGCGTTGCCGTCTTCGGTTCCGAGGCCGCGCAGCGCGACCACGACCTGTTCGGCGCGCCCCAGATCATCCATCGCCAGATAGGTTTCTGACAGCAGGCGCAGGAGGTCGATGTTGCCCGGCGCAAGGCGCAAGGACTGGAGAAGCACATCTTCTGCGCTCAGATACTTTTCGTCGGCGATCAGGAAGCGCGCGTAGCGCAGGGACTCGGCAGGCGCCGCGCTCGACGCGTTGACCGCGAGCGCAAGACTCTCTGCCATGAGTTCGCGGTTGCCGTCCCGTTCATAGGCGCGCGCCAGGAGCGTGATGGTTTCCGGATCGTTCGGGGACTGGTCCAGCGCGGTGCGCAGCGCAAGGACAGCCTCCCGCACCCGATCGTCTTCGATCAGCCAGTTCGCGCGCAGCTTCAGAGCATTGGTATTTACGGCGTCTTCGTTCAGAACTTCGTCCACGATCGCGCGCGCTTCGTCGCCTCTGTCCTTGGTCAGATACATCCGGGCGAGGGTGGTCTTCATGTCCCGGATCGTGTCGGACGGCTCGCGATCTGCGATCAGGGCTTCGATCTGCGAGATCGCGACGTCCTGCTCGCCACTGTCGAACAAAAGGCTGGCCTTGAGCAGGCCGAAGGTATCGTTATCGAGGCCTTCCTCGATCAACAGTTCGGTTTCGGCAAGGGCAGCGTCGTTGCCGCGCACCTGCGACAGGAACTGGACGAGCGCAAGACGTGGCGCGACGTCGTCACCGGCGCGTGCGACCAGGTCCCGCACGAAGGCTTCGGCACCATCCGCGTCGTCATTCGCAAGATACCAGCGCACGAGCGCGGTCCGAACCTCTCGGTTTTCCGGGAACCGCTCGACCATGTCTCTCAAATGATCGCCGAGCCCCGCCATGTCTTCCATCTGGGCAAGGATTGTCAGCTTCAGTTGGTTGATCTGGCGATCAAGCGGCGCGGTCTGGAGCGCGGCATCCACACTGGACAAAGCCGCGTCGAACTTCCCATCGCGGATCAAGGCGTCGATGACAACCTGCTGTGCAAGGAGGTTGTCGGGGTTGGCCTCGACGATTTCGGTTGCGCGGGATGCTGCGGATTCCATTTCGGCGCTGCGATTCTCGGTGCTTGCCTCGGCGTAGTCCAGCACGACGCGAATCGTCTTCAGCTCCTCGTCATCGGGTCGCAGCAACGCAGCGTCTGCGGCCGGCTGCTGCGCGAGATTCCACGCACCAAGTTCGATCGCGAGCTTCGCCATCTCCAGCCGCGACTCGAAATCGTCTGGATACTGTTCGGAAACCAGCAAATAATGGCTGTAGGCATCTTCGAGTTCGCCGCGTTGGCGCAACAGGTCCGCATAGAGCAACCGCGCGCCACGATGCTGCCCATTGAGCGAGAAGACAGAGCGCAGTTCGACAAGCGCCCGGTCCACATCGTCGCTCTCGACAAGCTCGAGCGCGCTCTGAAACTTGGCTTCCGCCTTTTCCTCGACACTGTCGCAACCCGCGAGAAGCAGGCCGAGACCCATGATGACGGCAGCGAGAGATGAACGAGAGATGGACATAAAAGAAACCCTTGGACCCGAGCGCATGCAACGATTGTTCTTAGGCGCAGAACCCCGACAAAGAAAAGGGACAACGCTGTACGTTGCCCCTTCTACAGTTCAATTCCCTGCGATACGTTAACGGCGCTAACCGACTATGCCGACATCGCTCAGACGCCCGTGCCGCGAAGCACCACCCGAATCGTACCCAGGATGATGGTCACGTCGGACCGCAGGCCAAGTATGCGGTAGTAGTCTGCATCGAACCGTGCGCGCGCCGCGAAAGTCGTGTTGTTGCGATCGCCGATTTGCCACAAGCCGGTCACACCTGGGCGCATTTCGTAGTAGGCCTGCCCTGGATACAGGTCGCGCTGCGATGGCATCATGGGCCGCGGTCCCACGACACTCATGTCGCCGACAAGCACGTTCCAGAACTGCGGCAGTTCGTCGAGCGATGTGCGCCGGATCAGTTTCCCGATCCATGTCACGCGCGGATCGCGCCGCAATTTCTGGGTCTGCGCCCACTCTGCGGCAGCTTCGGGATTGGCTGCAAGGTAATCGGCAAGTTTGCGGTCCGCATCCTTCACCATCGAGCGCAGCTTCACCATCCGGAACAGGTGCCCGCCGCGACCGATCCGCGACTGGATATAGAACGGCGAACCGCCATCGAAACAGACCAGAACCGCCATCACGAAAACCAAAGGAACGACGATGATCGAAGACGCCAAGACAAAGGCGATGTCAAAGGCACGCTTCACACCGTTGCGATACATCCCGGAGCGTGGGGTGTAGTCGACGATTTCGGAAATTGTGCCCGGGGAGTTGGAAAAATGTGCAGTCAAGTAACCTACCCTTTCGTTAACCACGCTCAGCCTACCGAACACTGCGCATTGACCTTCCAAACACTGGCCCGGCCATGGCACCGACTGAAGCGATCTTACATCCCTCCCTGTCGATACCACGTTCACCCCCCGTGTTTCAATGTTTACGGATAAAAGCACTGTGTTTTGGTGAATTTGACAAGGTACTGATTTCCATATCATAAACTTGACTTTATGTTGCAGCGCAGAAAAAACGCGCACGGGCACTCCCGGCCATGCCCGCAGGGCAAGCACAATCAGAACGCGTGCCCCCACGCCACATGGCACGGAACGTGAAACGCGCCGGGTCGACCGCAGCCTGATTCCCGCACGCCGCATCCGGCGGCACTGACGCGTTAGGGCAACCTTCGCGACCTTTTTTCACCTAAACCGAAACCGATTTCCCATCGTGCCCGTTTCTGTTTAAGGAAGGCGCGGTATGCTTGGGGTTACAGCTTAACGAGATGATGCGCCGACAAGGGCAGGTCGCCCGCTTCGCGAGGCGGCCAGATCGAAGGACCATGAACACGACAGCGCTCGTAGACATCTACAATTCATTCTTCGGGTTCACGGAGCGACCGTTCACGCTCGTACCCGATCCCGACTTCATCTTCTGGTCCAAGTCCCATCGGCTGGCCTACACGATGCTTGAATACGGTGTGCTGACGCGGTCGCCGATCACGGTCGTCACTGGTGAAATCGGTGCCGGCAAGACGACCCTGCTGCAACATCTTCTCAGGACACTCGGGCCGGACGTGGTGGTGGGCCTGATTTCGAACGCGCAGGGCGACCGGGGCGAACTGCTGCAATGGGTGTTGCATGCGCTCGCGGTGCGGTTCGACGCGCAGGCGTCCTACGTGACGCTTTTCCAGACGCTGCAGGATTTCCTTCTGGAAACCTATGCAAACGGAAAGCGTGTCATCCTGATCATCGACGAGGCGCAGAATCTCAATCTCAGCACGCTTGAAGAATTGCGCATGTTGACCAACATAAACTCCAACAAGGACGAACTCGTGCAGCTTGTGCTGGTCGGACAGCCGGAGTTGCGCCAGATGATCATGCGGCCCGAGCTCAAGCAGTTCGTGCAGCGTGTCGGGTCGAGTTTTCATCTCTCGGCGATGAACGCGGACAATGTTGCCGAGTATGTCGCCCACCGACTGCGTGTCGCCAACGGGACCGGCGAGGAGTTCACGCCAGAAGCGGTTCGTCGAATTCATGAACTGACCGGCGGGGTTCCGCGGCTCATCAATCAACTTTGCGACCTTGGGCTTGTGTATGCATTTTCCGCCGATCAGGCGACTGTGACCGCGGAAACGATCGAAAACGTGCTTGCCGATGGTGTATTCTTCGGAGCAGCACACTGGGACGGAGAGACGACTCATGAAGCTTGACCTGAAATACTACCTGTCGATCTTCCTGCGGCGTAGCCCGTACTTCATCCTCGTCGCGGCCGTCTTCTCATCGATCGGTCTGTCCGTGGCCGTGGTTCTACCAGCCGAGTACGAAGCGCGTGCCGTCCTGCTGGTCGAAGCCGAGCAGATCCCGAACGAGCTTGCGCCATCCACGGTGCGGGTACAGGCATCCGAACAGTTGAGCATCATCCAGCAGCGGTTGTTGTCGCGGCAGGTGCTGCTGGAGATCGCGAACCGGCTGAACCTGTACCCGGCCGACGCAAATGGCGTGCGTCCCAGTGCAACGGAAATCGTCGAGGACATGCGGTCGCGGACGACCTTCCAGCGGGAGGCACCGCGGGGGCGGGCCGGCAATAATTCCGCGACCATCCTCCAAATCCGCTTTCGCGGAAAGAGCGGCGTCAAGGCGGCCGAGGCCGCGAATGAATTCGTGACCCTCGTCCTGCAGCAGAATGTCGAGTTGCGCACCGCACAGGCGGGCGACACGCTGGCCTTCTTCACCCAGGAAGTCGACCGGCTCGGGCGTGAACTCGATGCCAAGAGCGTGCAACTCATCGATTTCCAGAACCAGGTCGGGATTGCCCTGCCCGAGAATCTCGGTTTCCTGCGCGCCCGGCTCGATGATCTCAACCGGCTCCGGACCGATAGCCGCCGCAGTCTCGAGACGCTTGAAAGCCAGCGCCAACGGCTTGTCGACATCTTCGAAGTGTCGGGCAACGTGAACGGTGCGGCGGCGGGATCGCCGCTGGAACAGGAATTGTCCAAGCAACGTGCCGCGCTGTCGGACGCGCTGCTGATCTATTCGGACCAGAACCCACGGGTCGCGTTGCTGCGCGCCCGGGTCAGCCAACTGGAACAGCAACTCGAACGGCAAATGACCGAACAGGTGGAAACCGAGACGGACGACGCGGCTGAAGCGCCCGCCGCGACCTTCCAGCGGACCGAACGCGAAATTCGTTTCAACGCCGAGATCGAGGATATCGACCGCCGTATCCAGAATTTGCGGGAGGAGATCGATCGCATCACGACGGAAATCCCGATCGTCGAACAGCAGATCCAGGAGGCAGCATCGAACGGCACCGCCTACAGCAAGCTGCAACGCGACTACAACAACATTCAGGGTCAGTACAATCAGGCGGTTTCAAGACTGTCCGTTGCAGCGACCGGGGAACGGATCGAACTTCTGGCGAAGGGGCAGCGGATTTCCGTGATCGATCAGGCCGTCGTGCCGGAGCGGCCGACCAAGCCCGATCGCCCGATGATCGCCGCCGCCGGAGTCGGGGCGGGCATGGCCGCAGGGCTTGCGCTGATCGTGCTGCTCGAAGTCCTGAACCGTGCGATCCGGCGGCCGGTCGAATTGACCAATCGGCTCGGGATCACGCCCTTTGCGGTCCTGCCCTACGTCCGCACGCACCGTGAGGTCGTGATTCGGCGCCTGTTGATCACGGGGACGGTCGGCGGTCTTGTGATCATTCTGCCGCTCGCGCTGTTTGCCGTGCATTCGCTTGTGTTTCCGCTGGACAGCATCATCGAGTCACTGTTCAACCGGGTGGGTTTGTCGGTGATCGGATGATCCGCGTATTATCCAGCTTTTTCGAGGTGAAGTAATGGAACGTCTTCAGGAAGCGCTCAGCAGGGCGAGGGATCGCCGTCGCGAAGCATCGGCGCAGGCGGCTGAAGCGGTTGCGACCGAACAGACACCAGCGCAGGATCGGAACGCTGCGGATGCATCTTCCCCGCCGAAGCCAGGTCCGCGCGTCACCACCGACAACACCGACGCGTCTGTTGTGGCGGCGTGGCGGGCTCTGCCACAATATGTGCCCAACGAGCGCTTGTTGAAGAACAACCGCATCATGTCGTACTTCGGTGGCGCTGCCGCGCAGCCCTTCGACATGATGCGCACGCGTCTTTTGCAGACCTGCAAGGCCAACAATTACCGCCGCATCGCGATCACCTCGCCCACATCGAAATGCGGCAAGTCGACGATCACGGCGAACCTGGCATTCGGACTTGCACGGCAGACCGAATTACGTGTGCTCGTGATCGAGATCGACATGCGGCGCCCCGAGCTTGCGAACCTGATCGGCATTCGCGAGACCCTTACATTCGCGCGCGCCCTGAGCGGGCATGAACCGCCCGAAGCGCACATGATCGCTTACGGTAACAACCTTGCATTCGCGACCAACCGGGTGCCGAGCGCGAACTCGTCGGAAATCCTGCACAGCACCTTTGCCCGGCAACAGATCGAACGCGTGGAAAAGACGTTCGCGCCGGACCTTGTGCTGTTCGACGCCCCTCCCATGCTGGCCAGCGACGACACGATCAGTTTTCTCGACTTCGTGGATGGTGCCATTCTCGTTGCGGCAGCGGAACAGACGTCGATCGACGAAGTGGACGTCGGCGAAACCGAGATCGCATCGGCCACGAACATGATCGGCGTCGTCCTGAACAAGTCGCGCTATTCGCAGTCAAGCTACGGATACGATGAAGCCTACTATTGATCTGAGGTTCCGACACCGCGGTTTGCTAGGGCACGCTGCGCAGCTCTAGTGTGCCTTTGGTGCCCGTTTGCGCGATGTGCGTGACGACACCGTCCGAAGTTTGCCACCCGCCCGCGGTGGCCCGCAGTTCTGCTTTTTCGCCGTCCGCCATGGTCCGCTCGAGTCCTTCGAGCCGACCTTCGGCGTCACGCAGCAACCGATCACGCCACGGGGCCGTGGGCCAGATCAACGGGTCTGCGTAATCCTGCGGGCCAGCAGGGCGCGCGTACTGCAGCGTCTCGAGAACCCGGCGACCATCTGGCCCGAGCCCGTATGACCGCATCTGGTGGACGGGAAACAGCACAGAGAAGATCGCGGGCACTGACAACGCCCCGCCGGCGTCGGCAATCACCGCGATATCGACCCGCGGCGTCGTCAGGGCAGCCCCGATATGCACCGGGAACCGGTCATGCCATGCCAGATCGATGTCCACCAGGTGCCCGCCATCATCGCGCGGGCGGATCTGCACGCGGTCCGGATCGCCCTGCAGCAGAACCCAGTGGAACCGCACGGCGGGCGCGTTTGCAGCGTGTTCCACGTTCGCGCGCAGCGTCACGCGGCGATCGTGGTCGAACGCCCGCCACGTCCGTGCGACCGCCATCGGCGTTGTAAAGATCGCCTCGCTCAGATTGCCCGCAAGATAGTCGACCCCCGGTCGTGCCGTGAAATCCCGCTCGACGGCAAGCGTCACCAGCGGCGGCAGCCTGTCAGGTGAAAGGGAACTGGCATAGCTGACGGCGGCAGCCGGGCGCAGTCTTCGCGCTTCGATCACGGGTGGGTGGGCTACGGGCGACAGGTAGTCGGCCGCGCTGTTGACCCCCACCAAGGTCCGCCGCATCACCGCCAGAACGGTTGCGGGCAAGCGCCCCGATGCTTCGGCCTCGGCCCGCGTGTCGGGCGGCAGTGCCGCAATGATCGAAAGCGCTGCGTCGATGATCGGTTTGTCGGAATAGGACGACCCCTGCGAGAGCAGGAAATAGGGGGTGTGTGCCAAAAGCCGGTCGCCGGTTTCCGGGTCGTAATCCCTGTGTTCGGGATAGACGTACAGGTGATTGGCCGCGAACAGCCGGTAACTGCGCAGCGCCGCCGCCTGGTCTGCCAGCGCAAGCCGCCCGAGGCTGCGGGCAAGCGGACCTCTGGTCAGCGCCGTGGACGAGTTGCCGACTACCGGCATGGGAAAGATCACCCGACCCGCGACGCCGTGATGAAGGCCCTGGGCGGTGAATGCGTCATCGTATCTGGTGCGCGCAAGTTGCGGAAACCGGGTGCGCGAGAAAATCGAATGTCCGCTGTCGCGATTGTCGTAGAGCACCCCGGCAAGACCTGCGGCGCGGCCGGTCGCATACAGCCGCCGCAACGCACCCGCCGTGTCATCCGTGGCTTCCGGGTCGACGATGGGCCGGTCGGCCAGCGCCGTTTCCGGTTGAAGCAGCACCTCGATCACGCCGGAGGCACCATCGCGGCGTGTGTTCGCGGCACCAACGGTCGCGATACCATCGACAATCGGCGCTGCCGTGGCGGCGGCACCGAGTGCTGCGATCGCGTCCGGTGCCTGTGCGCGCGCCGCGGCGGATGTGGCCATCGCAGCCGCGCATGCCAGCGCCAATGTCATCGCTGTCGGTAACCGCATGTGGCCTCGATCGCTACGCCGTACTCCACCGTGTTGCGGTATCGTGGCTTTGTCCGCGCGCCGTTGCAAGCCGCCCTTAAGGGATGACGGGCAGTTTTCAGACTGTTGTCCCGACACCGAAGCGCGCCCCTGATGCGACCGGTGCGAGGCAGACCCCACGGGCCGCGCGCCCGCAACGATGGAGCCCAGCATGGCGGATATCTATGCCCACACGACCCCCGGCCTCACCTCGCCTGCCATCGACGGCAGCATGATTGTGCCCAGCGACGCCGATGATCTCGTTCACGTGACGCGCGCGCTTTACGTGGGCGGCGGAGGGCAGATCGCGGCCCAGCTTGCGTCAGGCAGCGTGGTGACGCTGGCGGCGGTTCCCAGCGGGACACTGCTGCCACTGCGGGTGCGGCGCGTCATGTCCACCGGCACGTCGGCGGAGGGTCTGGTCGGTCTCTGGTAGATCGATCGCGCGCCAGGATCCCGAAGATGAAGCGCCCCGGCCAATGGCCGGGGCGTTCGCTTTTCCAATGCCGCGTTCACGGTCGGCGCGCTTGTTGTTGTGACGCGCGCACTCTATGTCCGCTTCATGAGACATCTTGTTCCCTTCCTGAACTCCAGGCCACGGGTCGCCGTGGTGTACTTGTCCGGCATGATCGCGTCCGGCGGACGCGGCACGCTGAACGATGCCGCGACGTCCCAGATGCTCGAACGGGCGTTCCGCAAGGGCAAACCTGCGGCCGTGGCGCTGGTCATCAACTCGCCCGGTGGTAGCCCGGTGCAATCTTCATTGATCGGGGCGCGAATCCGGCGGTTGGCCGATGAAACCGGCGTGCCGGTGACGGCCTTCGTCGAGGATGTGGCCGCCTCCGGCGGATACTGGATCGCCGCCGCGGCAGATGACATCGTGGTCGACCCCGGGTCGATCGTGGGGTCCATCGGCGTGATTTCGGCGTCGTTCGGTGCGCATGAATTCATCGCCCGGCAGGGGATCGAACGTCGGGTCCACACCGCTGGCACGTCGAAAAGCATGCTCGACCCGTTCCGCCCCGAAAAGGACGAGGATGTCGCCCGCCTGCGCGGGTTGCTCGAAGACCTGCACACGGTATTCAAGGACCATGTCATCGCCCGGCGCGGGGCACGTTTGCCCGAAGGCAAGGACCTGTTCACCGGCGAGGTCTGGATCGGCGCCAGCGCGGTACAGACCGGTCTTGCCGATGCTGTCGGGCATCTGGTGCCGGTCATGAAAGTGCGGCACGGCGACAAGGTGACGTTCCTGCGCTACGGCCCCCGGCGGGGCCTGTTGCAGCGGTTCGGCGCGGCCATCCTGCGCGACGCGCTCACCGGGGTCGAGGAACGCGCGCTTTATGCGCGCTTCGGTCTGTAGGTGCTCGTCAAGATCGTCAGCCTGTTTCTGCTCGGCATGGTCGTTCTGGCCATGTTCGGCCGCCTGCGGATCCCGAAGCGTCCCCGGTTGACCGCGCACAAGTGCCCGTCGTGCGGACGTCCGCGGATCGGGCGCGCACCTTGTACCTGTTCCCTGAAAAAAAGTTGACGTGATGGACTGGTTTTATGTCGCCCTCGGGCTTGTGATCCTGTTGCTTGCGGGAGACGCGCTGGTGAAAGGGGCGGTGAACCTTGCACTGCGCCTGGGCATCCCGGCGCTCGTCGTCGGTCTGACGATCGTGGCCTTCGGCACTTCCGCCCCCGAACTTCTGGTGTCGGTTCAGGCCATCCTGCGCGACGCGCCGGGCATCGCGATGGGCAATGTGGTCGGGTCGAACACGGCGAACATCCTGCTCGTTCTTGGCGTACCCGCATTGCTGACCGGGCTCGGCCGTGCGGACGACAGCAGCCGCCACAGCTATGTGCTGATGCTCGTGGTGTCGGTCATCTTCATCGGGTTGTGCGCGCTCGGCCCGCTGCGCCTGTGGCACGGTCTGGTCCTGCTCGGGCTGCTCGCCTTCATGCTGGTCGATCAGGTCCGGCGGGCACGGGCGCATCGCGCGGCGGAACGGGCCGCCACCGAGGATGACGTGGAAGATCTCGAAGGTGCGGACCCTCACATGCCCGTGTGGCGCATCCTGCTCTATCTCGTGCTGGGGCTGGCGGGCCTGCCCTTGGGCGCGGACATGCTGGTGGACGGCAGTGTCGCCATCGCCCGGAATTTTGGAGTAAGCGAAACCGTCATCGGGCTGACCTTGGTGGCGGTCGGCACATCCGCACCGGAACTGGCGACAACGGTCATGGCGGCTTTCCGCAACAAGGCCGACGTGGCCATCGGCAACGTGATCGGGTCGAACATCTTCAATCTTGCCGGTATCATGGGCATCACGGCGCTGATCGCACCGGTCCGCATCGACCCGTCATTCCTGACCTTCGACCTGTGGGTGATGCTGGGCGCGTCGCTTCTGCTTGCACCCTTCGTCCTGCGCGACTGGTCGCTCAACCGCGCGGCAGGCGCGGTCTTGATCGGCGCATACGCGGCCTATGTATTGATTCTGCTGATCTGAAGGGCACACCGACATGACGGACCGGGCGTTGGTCACCGGGGCTGCGCACAGGCTGGGGCGCGCCATGGCGCTGTCTCTCGCGCAAGCCGGTCACGATCTGGCGTTGCACTATGCAAGCTCCGACGACGCCGCAGACCGGCTTGCCGAGGAGATCCGCGCGATGGGCCGACAGGCCGTGACGGTACAGGCCGATCTTCTGGACGAAGCGCAGACCGTATCGTTGATCGCCCGCGCCGCGGCGGCCCTTGGCGGACCCTTGACGGTGCTGGTCAACAACGCGTCGATCTTCGAGTATGACACGATCCAATCCGCGACGCGCGACAGTTGGGACCGGCATCTCGAAAGCAACCTGCGTGCGCCGTTCGTGCTGACTCAGGCTTTCGCGGCGCAATGCCCGGTTGCGGACACCGATCCCGCGGGTGAACCGCGGGCGCGCGGGCTGGTGGTGAACATGATCGACCAGCGCGTCCACAAGCTGACGCCCGAATTCATGACCTATACGATCGCGAAGATGGGGCTGTGGGCCTTCACGCGGACCGCGGCACAGGCGCTTGCCCCCCACATCCGGGTCAACGCCATCGGTCCCGGACCGACCCTGCAGGGCGCGCGACAGACCGCGGACCACTTCGCCGCCCAACGCGCCGCGACGGTCCTTGGGCGCGGGGCGAACCTGTCGGACATCACCGGCGCACTGTTATATTTCTTGAACGCGCCCGCGGTGACAGGGCAGTTGCTGTGTGTGGACGGCGGCCAGCACCTGGGCTGGCAGACGCCGGACGTGCTTGGCCCGGAGTGACCTTCGGGCAGGCTTGTCCACGCCATCGCAGATCCGTCATGAAACCGTAACGAAATATTCATTTCTTTCAAATCCTTATCGCTGGAAACAAAAATACTGTTTTCTTTCAGCCAGTTGCGGATGCGCCTAAAAAATAAGCAGATCAGCGAAGTGGCCTTTGAACAAGGGAAAATCGGACTGTCCCAAAACTTGTCCGCAGACTTATCCACAGAAACCGTGCATATGTTTGCACTTGTTTTCGTGGGCCCGGCGGGGCAGTCAGAAACGGGAATCGCGCGCTGACACAATGACCGACGACACCCCCCCGACCGAACCGGATCACGACGCGCCGACGGCTGCCGCGGCAACCGGGGGCGGTGCCGGTGGCCTGCGCGGCCATGACTGCATCCAGTCCTACCTGAAGACAATCGACGGCTCCCCCGGCGTCTACCGGATGCTCGATGCCGAAAGCAGGGTCCTGTATGTCGGCAAGGCGCGCAACCTCAAGGCGCGGGTGTCGAACTATGCCCGGCCGAGCGGGCACAGTCGCCGCATCGAACGGATGATTTCCGAAACCGCGTCGATGATGTTCCTGACCACGCGGACCGAAACCGAAGCGCTCCTGCTGGAACAGAACCTGATCAAGCAACTCAAGCCGCGCTACAATGTGTTGCTGCGCGACGACAAGAGTTTCCCGAACATCCTGATCACAAAGGACCATGCGTTCCCGCAGATCCGCAAGCACCGCGGGCGAAAGTCGGCCAAGGGCAGCTATTACGGCCCCTTCGCCAGCGCCGGCGCGGTCAACCGGTCGCTGAACCAGTTGCAGAAGGTGTTCCTGCTGCGGACCTGCACCGACCAGACCTTCGAAACGCGCACCCGGCCCTGCCTGCTCCACCAGATCAAGCGTTGCGCGGCCCCCTGCACGGGCGAGATCGACCGCGACAGCTATGCAGCGCTCGTGGCCGATGCCGAACGGTTCCTGTCCGGCAAATCCACGCGGATGCAGGAAGACCTGGCCGCGCAGATGGAAGCCGCGGCGGCCGCGATGGAATTCGAACGCGCCGCGGCCCTGCGCGACCGCATCCGCGCACTGACGCAGGTGCAGACGGCGCAGGGCATCAACCCGCGTGGCGTGACCGAAGCCGACGTGATCGCGCTGCATATGGAAGGCGGGCAGGCCTGCGTGCAGGTCTTCTTCATCCGGGCGAACCAGAACTGGGGCAACCGCGATTTCTATCCCCGCACCGGCAGCGGCGCCGAAGCGGCCGAGGTGCTCGAAGCGTTCATCGGCCAATTCTATGCCGAAAAGCAGCCGCCGCGCCTGTTGCTCTTGTCCAACCCGATCGACAACGATGACCTGATGACCGATGCGCTCAGCCAGAAGGCCGGTCGCCGGGTCGAGATCGCGGTGCCCCAGCGTGGCGAGAAGGCGGAACTGGTCGCCGGGGCCGCGCGCAATGCCCGCGAAAGTCTTGCGCGCAAGCTGGCCGAAAGCGCGACACAAGTTCGGCTTCTGGCCGGTCTGGCCGAAGCCTTCGGCCTGCCCGCGCCGCCCCGGCGGATCGAGATCTACGACAACAGCCACATCCAGGGCACGAACGCCGTCGGCGCCATGGTCGTGGCCGGGCCCGAAGGGCTGATGCGGAACGCCTATCGCACGTTCAACATCAAGGGTACGGACCTGACCCCCGGAGACGACTTCGGCATGATGAAGGAAGTGCTGACCCGCCGGTTCGACCGCCTGATGAAGGAAGACCCGGACCGGCAATCGGGCAACTGGCCGGACCTGCTGCTGATCGATGGTGGCGCGGGACAGGTCAGCGCCGTCGCCGGGATCATGGCGGACTTTGGGGTCGCTGATATCCCGATGATCGGCGTGGCGAAAGGCATCGACCGCGACGCCGGCAAGGAAGAATTCCACCGCCCCGGCAGGCCTCCCTTCGCCCTGCGTCACAACGATCCTGTCCTGTATTTCATACAGCGTCTGCGGGACGAGGCACACCGTTTCGCCATTGGCGCGCATCGGGCCAAACGCGCCAAGACGATCGGGGCGACGCCGCTGGACGAGGTTCCGGGCGTGGGCGCGGGGCGCAAACGGGCGCTGCTGGCACATTTCGGGTCGGCCAAGGCGGTATCACGGGCCAATCTTGCGGACCTCAAGGCCGTGGACGGCATCTCCGACGCGCTGGCGGAAACGATCTACGATCACTTTCACCGCGGGTGATCCGCGCGAATAACCGCCCACAACCTGTTGCATTCCCATGACGACAGCCCGGAAAAGCATCGCCTTCCGACATAATTCGCTTTTTGCCCGGCTTGGCTGTGTCTATCGTCACCGCAAACGGGTGTGCCCTTGCGCGCACCAGACCCCATTCGAAAGGCAGATAATGATGCGTTTCCTGTTCGCCACGCTTCTGGCGCTGTTCGCCGCAACGCTGAGCCACGCCCAGTCCTACAACCTGGAGGTCGGCGATGTGATCGCGATAGAGGTGCTGGAGGACGCCAGCCTGAACCGCAACGCGCTGGTCCTGCCCGACGGCAACATCACCTTTCCCTTCGCCGGGACGGTTCGTGCCGCCGGTCGGTCCGTCGCGCAGGTCCAGCAAACGATCACACAGGCGCTCGCGCCGAACTTCGCTGCGCCACCGACCGTGTTCGTGTCGATCAACCAACTCCGCAGCCCGCCGGCACCTGCCTCCGACATCACGATTTTCGTGATCGGCGAAGTCGGCGCACCCGGAGAAAAGCAATTGTCGCGCGGGACGACCTTCCTGCAGGCGCTTGCGTCGACGGGCGGGTTTACCGCATTCGCGGCGACCAAGCGCATCCAGTTGCGGCGCACCGATCCCGGCACGGGTGAAGAAGCGATCTACACCTTCAACCTGCGCGCGGCCGGTGATGGCGCCCGGATTTCCGGCAACGCCACGCTGCGCGACGGCGACGTGATCCTTGTCCCCGAACGCCGCCTGTTCGAGTGACGGTTCGCGTGACGGGGAGCCCGAAAGTGCGCCAGCACAGATTCGCCATAGCCGCCGCGCTCATGGGTTCGACAGCCGCCGTCTTCGCACTGTCCGTGCACGCGCAGGAAGCCGCGCGGACCGTCACGACGGCGACGATCGCATCGGAAGTCGAACTGAACGACAACTACGACCTTCGCAGCGATTCTCTGGGTAACGCTGCGGTCTGGACCACGACAGTCGGTGCCGGGCTGCGGTCCCGCACGCGTGTGGACACATTGAGCTTCGATGTGTCCGGGGATGCGCGCGTGGCCGACCTGCCGGTGATCGGCACGGACACGGCGCTGGACAACCCGACGCTGGGCTTTGCCTATGACCGGACCGTGGATGACAGCACCGTCTCGGTTTTCGCGCGCGGGCAGCGCGCGGACATCGAGTTTTTCGATCCTCTGTCGGATGTGGACGACGACGGCAACTTCGACGACACGACCGGCGGCGGGACCCGGACGAGCCTGCGAACCGGCGTGAATTTCGAAGTCAACGGCGATGGCCCGATCAGCCTGAGCGGAACGGGTCGACTGAACGACATCAGTTTCAACGACACGACCGATCCAGATCTTGAGGATCGCCGGGATGCGCGCATCGGTGCGGAAATCGGATTTGCCCTGTCTCCCATCCTGCGCCTGACGACCGGTGCCAGCTTCGCACGCGCGGATATCGACGATGACCAGCAGACAGAGCGCGAAACAAGCCGCGCGGACGTGGGCTTCGTCGGTCAAATCAATCAGCGCACGCGGCTGCGTGTCCGGCTTGGTTATTCGGAAGTCGAAACTGACCGCATCAGCGGCACGGAAACCGAAGACGGCATCGTCGGCGACGTGTCGCTGGACATCGACGAACAGCGGGGCGCGACCCGACTGTCGTTTGGCAGCACCGTCGACGAGAATGGCGAACGTTACAGCCTGTCCTACGGCAAATCCGTCCAATGGGACAACGCAGCGCTTGACACGAATGTCGGCCTGTCCACGAACGCGGATACCGATGCGCGCTTCATCGGCAACGTGGCCTACCGATTGACCGGGCGGGATACCCGGTTGACGCTCTCGGCAAGTCAGACCGCGGGCACCGACGATGACGGTCGCGACGTGGTCAACACCGGGGGGTCCGTTCAGTTGCAACGGGATTTGTCACGAACCGCGACCATCGGCCTGACGCTGAACGGCGGGCTGACGCGGATCGAAAATGCCGACGACGGCGATTCCGAACGATTGACCGCAAGCGCGCAATACCGTCACGCTCTGACCGAGGACTGGAGCGCGGACGTGGGTTACCGGTACCGCTATCGTAAGTCCGAGGGCGAAGAGTCGGCATATTCCAACGCGGTGTTCTTCGGGGTCACACGTCAGTTCCGGGCCAGCCGTTAAGCAGGTCTACACGTCTGCGTGTGGACGGATCGGATTTGCGGTGCGCCGACGTCGCGACTTGTATATCGTGTCGCAGACCCGTTGCCAGATCCAAGGTGCAATTCTCATGAGTATTCAAGAAAGTTTCAAGGGACCCCGGATATCCATCGGGCGTGTGACCGTGAACCCGCTTGGCTTCGCCTTGTTCGTTCTGTTCGTGGTCAGCGCCGCCACGGTGTTCCAGTTCGGGCTGCGCGCCCTCGTCAGTGCATGGGGGACGCCGGAATACAGTCACGGTCCGCTGATCCCGATCATCTCGCTTTACCTGTTCTTGCGCGAACTGCGGCGCGCGCCGCCGGCGGATCCGATGGAACGTGCCGCACGCTGGCCGGGCATTCTCGTTGCGACGGCGGGTCTTGCGCTTGGGCTGGTGGGTAATCTCGTACAGATCGCCGACATCGTGGCCTATGCCTTCATCGTCTGGGTCATGGGGCTTGTGCTCGTGTGCTTCGGCTGGACACGGGGCAAAACCCACTGGGCGCCTGTCCTGCACCTCATATTCATGCTGCCGCTGCCGCAGTTCCTGTACTGGCAACTGACCATATTCCTGCAAGGCGTGTCGTCGGTGCTGGGCGTTTGGTTCATCGATGCGGCAGGCATCCCTGTCTTTCTCGACGGCAACATCATCGATCTTGGCGTCTACAAGCTTCAGGTGGCAGAAGCCTGTTCCGGGCTGCGCTACCTGTTCCCGATCCTGTCGTTCTCTTACCTTTTCGCCATTCTCTACCGCGGTCCCGTGTGGCACAAGGCCGTGCTGCTTCTGTCCGCAGCCCCGATCACCGTGTTCATGAACTCGTTCCGCATCGGTGTGATCGGGATACTCGTGAATTTCTACGGCATCGAACACGCCGAAGGCTTCCTGCATTTCTTCGAAGGCTGGGTGATCTTTCTCGCCTGCGTGGGCATCCTGTTCGTCATGGCCATCGCCCTTCAACGATTTACCCCGAACCCGCTTCCGCTGGCCGATGCCATCGACCTCGACACCGCGGGACTTGGTCCGATCGCGGCCCGCATCCTTGCGATCCGGCCGAACGTGGCTTTGGGCCTTGGCGCGATCATCGGCGCTGCGTTCAGCACCGTACTTGTTCTATTCCCCGCGCCGCCCACATCGCTTCCGGACCGGTCCCCGTTCATGATGTTTCCGCGTGAACTCGACGGGCGCTTCGGGGCGTTCGAATCGCTCGATCCTGCGGTGGCAGCAACGCTCGCCGCGGACGACTACATCGCCGCCAATTACCGCGGCGCGGATGGCGTCGTGAACCTGTTCGTCGCGTACTACGACGACCAGACCGACGGCAGCGGGATCCATTCCCCCGAAGTCTGCCTGCCTGTCGGCGGATGGGAAGTGTTCAGCATCGATCCCGTGGAGGTCACGATCCCGGACACGGTCTATGGCACCTTCACGCTGAACCGCGCCGTGATCCAGAAAGGCGTGAACAAGCAACTCGTCTACTACTGGTTCGAACAGCGCGGGCAGCGCATGACGAACGACTTTCTCGCAAAGATGGTTGTCGTTTACGACAGCTGGGCGCGGGGTCGACGGGACGGTGCCATGATCCGTTTCGTGACGCCGATCGGCCCGGACGAGGACGAAGCCATCGCTGACGCCCGATTGCAGACATTCATGGCCGACGCGTTGCGCGTAATGCCGCGCTACGTTCCCGAATAAGCCGTGGTCGGCTCTGCATCGGACCAGAAACCCAACCGTGAACCCCGGTTCATGGTCCGGGGACTTCCACAGTCCGTGCTTTGGATCGCCGGGCTGTGCATTCTGATCGAACTGACGCTTCTGGGGGCCGATGTCGGGCTTTGGGCGAATCCGGGTCTGCGCCGCAGCACATACGCATTCGGCGCATTCTGGAAGGCGCTTCTCGAAGGCGCGCAACCAATCTTCGCCGGTCAGCCGGTGACGATGTTCGGCACCTATGCCTTTCTCCACGGCGGGCCGGTGCACACGATCGTCAACATGATCGCACTGGTCAGCTTCGGGACAGCCATCGTGAACCGAATCGGGCAGAAGCGGTTTCTTGTCGTCTACGCAATCTCGTCCCTTGGCGGTGCTGCCGGGTTCGGGCTGTTTTCCAGCAGCACGGCCCCCATGGTCGGGGCATCCGGTGCGCTGTTCGGATTGCTCGGGACGTGGGTCTGCTGGGACTATCTTGATCGCAGGCATCACGGGGATCCGCTGTGGGTCACCCTGCGCGCGATTGCGTTTCTGGTTGCCTACAACCTGGTGTTCTGGCTTCTGCTGCAAGGCCAACTGGCGTGGGAAACGCATTTTGGCGGGTTCGTTGCGGGCTGGCTCCTGGCGATATTCTGGGGACGGTCCGTTCTGGACCAAAGCCGCCGCCGCCGTGGATTGGCACAGCAATCGCGGACAACCCGAGGCGCGTAACTGCGCGGCGGCGCGCAACCCTGTCCCGCAGCGCCCCACTGACAACCGGTCGCGCGGCAAAGGTATCGGGCGGGCACATGATGTCCTGGCGACCGGGGCGGGGTGCGGTCGACGAGATGGGGCGTGGACGTGCGAACCGCGGACGGGCAAGGTGATCGCGCACGACACTGCCGTCGCGCGCAAGACCGCTCCGCGCTCTGGAACGCGTCGCGTTCATTTGCATTGACGCGACACGCTCTGACCTTTTGATGTTCCATGTCCGAAAAGCGCAAAACCGGTTCCCACTTTTGCGCGACATGCTCTAGGGACGTCGCGTGACCAGCGACACGATGGCGAACATCCCCGTCGCCAGTGCCACGATGGTCGGCCCGGTCGGTGTATCGGCCTGATAAGACAGGGCCATCCCACCCAGCGCCGCCAGCGCGCCGGCCGCCGCGGCAAGCATCGCCATCTGCTCGGGCGTGCGCGCAAGGGTCCGGACCGTCGCCGCAGGCACGATCAGCATGGCCGAAATCAGCAGCGCGCCCACCACCTTCAGCGCCACCGCGACAACGACTGCCAACGCCACGGTGAGCACCAGCGTCTCGCGCCGCGCGTGGATGCCGCTTGCCTCGGCGAGATCGGCGTTCAGCGTCGCCGTCAGCAGCGCCGACCAGCGCCACGCCAGAAGCCCCGTCACCAGAACCGCCCCGCCCCAGATCACCACAAGGTCACCGCGCCCGACCGCAAGGATGTCCCCCAGCAGCAGTCCCATCAGATCGACCCGCGCGCCCGGCAGCAGCGACACGACCACCAGCCCCACGGCCAGCCCGCCATGGGCGAACACCCCGAGCGCCGTGTCGATCGGATAGCCGCGCGCGGACAGCCCGCTGACAGCCAGAGCGAGCGCCAGCGCGACAACCAGTACCCCCGCGAAAATCGACACCGACAGAACCAGAGCCAAGGCCACCCCCAGCAGCGCCGCATGCGCCGTGGCGTCGCCGAAATACGCCATACGGCGCCAGACGATGAAACATCCCAATGGACCCGCCGCCAACGCGACCCCCAGCCCCGCCAGCGCCGACCGCACGAGGAAATCGTCAAGCATCGCCGCAACCCGCGTGGTCGTGCCCGGTGTGATCGTGCCCGCTGTGGTCGTCGTCGTCGTGCCGGTGGTCGTGTTCGTGCCGGTACA
>DAIPIS010000228.1:0-3223 GCA_036770665.1 Meridianimarinicoccus sp. | reverse complement strand
CTTGCCGCCGAATTCCTTGAACCCGATCAGGTTGGGATGTTCGTCGCGCAGGGCGAAGAACAGGTCGGCCTTGGTCGCGTAGCCGTAATAGGGGCTGTTGTAGATGATCGCGGGCACATCCGGGGCCGCATCAAGGATCGCCTTGAAATGGTTGCGCTGCGCCGCGACCGACAGGCCGCGCGACAACACGCGCGGGATCACCATCAGACCCGCCGCCCCCACCTGTTGGGCATGCGCCGCATGGGCCACGGCGGACCGGGTGTTGACCGCACCCGTGCCGACGATCACCGGAACGCCCGCATCTGTCAGCCGCGCGACCCCTTCCATGCGCTGATCGTCGGTCAGAAGGGGCCAGTCGCCGCAGGATCCGCAGTAGACCACGCCGGACATGCCCGCCGCGACCATTTCCTGCCCCTTGCGCACGAGCGCGTCGATATCAGGGGTCCGGTCGGGTTTGCAGGGTGTCAGCAGGGCGGGCACGGTGCCGTGGAACACGTCCATGTTCATGGGGGTTTTCATCGGTGTCTCCTTTCGGGCGGCGGTTACAGGACGTCCACCGCAGTGGACGCGATCCAGGGTGGCGGGGCGGCAGGGGCGGCCCCGGAACATGCGGTGTCAGCGCATTGGGCCAGCGACCCGAAGCGCACGGCGCGGCGGCTCAGCCCCGGCGCGTAATGGGCGTACTTGCCGGAATTGGTCATCAGGACGCGCGCGGACGGCGGGAACACGGGTTCGGAGATCGAACACCAGCAGAGATCGGGCACAAGCCGCACGCCAGAACCCTCCAGCCGCGCCCTGACGCCGTTGGCTGCAATCGCGGTCAGCGTGGCGCGCCCCAGCGTGACGATCGCGGTGACGTCCGGGTGCACGCACCTGCCGTCCATCAGGTCGGCGAATGCCACGCATTCGGCAGCGGAAAAATGCGGGCTGCCGAGCGCCACGAGGTCCACCTTGTCCGGGGCGGTATTGAACCCGGCCCATGCGCTGGCGAAATCGTCAGCGCCAAGCGCCACAGTGTCGGCATCGGCTGTCGGCGGCATCCCGGCCTCGGGCGTGTGGCCCGCGATGTGCAGCATGGGCGCGGCAGAGGTCGTGCCGAAGGCGGCGCACAGCGCCTTCAGGTCGTCGTCGGTGGGTGCCAGCCTGTCCAGCCCCCGGATCAGCGGGATGCGGTCGGGGGCGGCCTGCCCCACCAACCAGCCGAGCATGGGCCAGAACGCGTCGTCGATGCCATCAGGCGCGGCGATGTCGATGATCCGCCGGGGCGCGCGATTGGTTTCCAGATACACGCCCGCCTGCGCCGCGCGGCCGGTCAGCGCGATGCACAGGTCCATGAAATCGGCGTGCTTCACGGTGCGCGCGCCCAGCACCGAATTGGCATAGATCACCGCGTTGCTTTCGGCCCAGGCGATATCCTCGCCCGCGGCCGGCCTGTCATCCAGCAGGTAGGGCGCACAGGTGAAACTCGGCCGCGCCCCCATCTCCACGTAAGCATCGGCCAGCGCGCTCGCAGGTCCGCCGAACGCCTCGGCCACGCCCTGCGCGCGCCAGTTGGCGTGATCGACCGAAATCGCGTTCATCGTGGTTGGCACCCGCACGCGCCCGCCCTTGTCCGCCATGGCCCGCGCGAAGGTCAGAAAGGCCGGGCCGGCATAGATGCAGCCGTCGATATGCACGCGCGTGACGTCGATCAGGCGACGGGCCCCCTGTGCGGCCGCCATCGTGGCGATGATGTCCATGGCGGTACGGGCCGCGTCCCCATGCGCCCCGGCCAGAAACGCCCGGTCGGCATCGGTCAGCGTCAGCGTGGTCGCATCGACCTGGGTCAGCGGCAGGTCAAGGGCCCCGGCCATCAGCCGGGTTCCGGTGATCGCGGCATGCGGTTCGCGTGCGAGGCGGTCGTAATCCGCCGCGGACAGGCGCAGCACCGCTATTCCGTGCCCGAACAACCGCTGCGCCACAAGCGCGCCAAGGGTCAGGATATCCTCCGCCTCGCGGAACACGAGCGCCTTCGGGGCCGCCCCCGCGAAGGCCAAGCCCAGCAGCACGCCGCTGCCGGTGCACGATCCGCGCGACGTGGGCATCATGACGACATGGCCCGCCAGCGACCGGCCACGTTGCGGATGATGCGCATCGATGATCTGCCCACTGGCCGGATCCACGCCGCCCCAGACGCTCAGTCCGTCGTCGCAGACCAGGACCGGCCCTTCGACGTCGGCGGGCACGATCAGGTGCGACATGGGTTGTCCCTTCGGTTGATGGGGCACGGCCCGGCGGAGCAATCGGTGGACCGATTTTCGGTCTCCCCGCGCGGCGTCCGGATTGCTAGAGTTGTGCAGGCGATAAAATTGTGCTTAAACAATCATGATTGGTAAGAAAAGAAAAATATGGCCCGAACGGAAAAAACCTTGCGCAGCGACGCGCCGGTCGATGACTGGGATATCGAGCGCCAGCAATTGCGCGCGGATCTGGGCCACCGGATGAAAACGGTGCGGCAGGGCTGCGGCTATACGCTGGAGATCGCGGCGCAGCGCACCGGGCTGGCCGTGTCGACGATCCACAAGATCGAGAACGGGCGCGTGTCCCCCAGCTACGAGAACCTCGTTCGGATCGCGCGCGCCTATGACATCGGGATGGAGCGGCTGTTCTCCGCCGATCACGACAGCGCCCCCACGACCCGCATGACCGTGACCCGCGCCGGACAGGGCCGGATCGTGCGGTCCCGGCATTTCGAGTACGAAGTGCTGTGCAACGCGCTGGTGGACAAGAAGATCATCCCGCTGGTGACCCGTGTCGACCGCCGCGCGCCCCTGACCGAGGCGGACCTGGAGGCACATACCGGCGAGGAAACCCTGTTCGTGCTGTCGGGCCGGGTGGAACTGGTGGTCGAGCATTACGAACCCGTCACGCTGGAAACGGGCGATTGCGCCTATTTCGACAGCACCTTGCGCCACGGCCTGCGGGCGCTGGATGACCGCGACACGCGCGTGTTCTGGGCCTGCACCTATACCGACGTCGGCACCTGACCGCCCGCACGGGAGACCCTGATGACCGACCCTGCCCCTGTTCCCGTGGATGTGCTGCTGGCACGGGTCACCGAGATCTTCACCCGCTGCGGCGTGCGGCCCGACAGCGCCGCAGCGGTGGCGCGCGTGATCGTGGCGGGCGAGAGGGACGCCTGCAAATCCCACGGGATCTACCGGATCGAAGGCTGCCTGAAGGT
>DAIPIS010000227.1:0-3239 GCA_036770665.1 Meridianimarinicoccus sp. | reverse complement strand
TAGACGCCGCGCACGAATTCGCGCCAGCCGAGGATCTGGCGGATGAACCCTTCGGCCGCGTTGATCGGAACCTGGCCGTTTTTCCAAGCGGTTTCAGCGGCTTGGCAGACCTGCAAGGGATCGAGAAGGCCTGCGTTGATGTAGAGACCCAGCACCGCGTGCGACAGGAAGGCATCGTCCGCGAGCATCGCGTCCTGGTAATCGCCAAAGGTTTCAAGGCGATGGGCGATGAAATGATCGAGCGACGCCTGTGCCTGGTCGTGGTCCGTGGCGAACCAGAACGGGCGCAAATCGCCGAAATTGCTGGGGAATTCGCGTCCGACAAGCGAAAGCACCTCGGCCACCGTGTCGTCGGGGTCGAAGCGCAGCGGTCCGGACGCAAAAAGATCTTTTCCTTTCGCGGGTTTGCGGTTGTCGTGGTCGTAGTTCCACTGCCCCCCGGCAGGCTTGTCGCCGTCCATCAGGAGCCCGGTTTTCCGGCGCATGTCGCGGTAGAAATACTCCATCCGGAGCTGTTTGCGCCCCGCCGCCCAGTCGGCGAAATCGGCCTTCGAGGCGATGAACCGCGTGTCGGAATTGCATATGAATTCCATATGACTCCCATATGACTCCCGCAGGGCGCCGAGCGCCTGCCGCAACCGCCATTCGCCGGGTTCGGTCACGACCACGCCGGTCGCCCCATGCGCCGCCGCACGGCGGGCAAACTCGTCCGGGATCGTTTGGGTGTTGTCGGGATCGTCGAGCCGGGTGTAGGCGACCTGCCAGCCATCGGCCCGCAGCCGCGCCGCGAACTTGCGCATCGCGGCGAAGAGGAACGCGATCTTCTTGGGGTGGTGGCCCACATAGGTCGCCTCCGCCCGGACCTCGGCCATCACGATCAGGTCGCGGGCGCGATCGGCGTCGCGCAGGGCGGCAAGGTCGGGGGAAAGCTGGTCGCCGAGGATCAGGATCGCGCGGCTCACCACGGGATCTCCCGCCCCGCGTAGTCGAAGAACCCGCCGGACTGGGCGACGGTCAGCCGCTCCACCACGTCGATCAGGCGGGTCGCGGCGACATCGGCGGTGACCTTGTCGTGGTCGGGGTAGTTCGCGGTGAAGCGCGTGGCGACGGTGCCGGGGTGCAGGCAGGCGACGATGGCGTGCTTGTGGGAGCGCCCGATTTCCACCGCAGCACCATGGATCAGCGCGTTCAGCGCCGCCTTGGACGCGCGGTAGGAATACCAGCCGCCCAGACGGTTGTCGCCGATGGAGCCGACCCGCGCCGAAAGTGCCACGAACACCGCCCGCCGGTCGCGGGGCATCAGTCGCAGCGCGTGTTTCAGGACAAGCGCGGGGCCGAGGGCGTTCAGCGCCATCTGGGCCGCGAATTCGCCGGCCCCGAACTGTCGGAGGGTCTTTTCCGGCCCCTGTCCGGCGGTGAGCGCACCGGTGGCGACGAAGATCAGGTCACAGGGGCCGGTCAGC
Source organism: Meridianimarinicoccus sp. (assembly GCA_036770665.1). Classification (GTDB taxonomy): domain Bacteria; phylum Pseudomonadota; class Alphaproteobacteria; order Rhodobacterales; family Rhodobacteraceae; genus Meridianimarinicoccus. Next base: position 1,776 of record DAIPIS010000227.1, on the reverse strand, counting down.
GGGTCCAGCGCGGCCTTGACCGACGCCTCGTCCGTCACGTCGAGCCCGGTGGCACGCGACAGGCCGGTGACGGTCGTGCCGCGCCGTTCGAGATCGGACCGGAGCGCGCGCCCGATGCCGCCGGTGTCGCCGATGAGTACTGCGTGGTTCATGCCTGCCCCGTCCCGATGCGTGTGGACAGGTCAGCTAACCGGGCGCGGCGGGTTGTCAATCGGGACAGCCGCGTGCCGGACGGGCCGATGACACGTGGGTGCCGCGACGGTACCTGCACCTTGGGCCAAAAAATTGCCGGGCCGTGGGAACCAAATCGCACCCGGCGCGTTCTTCAAGTCAGCGTGATGTCGGTTTCGCAGGGGTTAAAGCTGCGCGTTAGCGATACCACGTTTGCAACCAGAGGCGCGGCAGACCAGCGGCGTCTCGAGTCGACAAAGGAAAAATCCATGAAAATTCGAGCAACAGCAGCAGCGTTCGCGCTGGCCAGCGCCCCTTTCGCCTTCGCAGTCCCGGCGTTCGCCGGAAGCCTTGACGAACCCGTGGCCCAGCCGACCCCGGTGATCGCGACGGCCCCGGCGGCCTATACCAGCCTGTTCAGCGGGGGTTACGCCGGTGCGCAGGTCGGTTACGGCTGGGCCGACCGGTCCGGCCAGGGCGACCCGGACACGTTCAGCGACCGGATCGACAACACGACCAACGCCATCGAGAACATCGGGTCGGACGGCGACGGCTGGCTGGGCGGTGTGCACGGCGGCTACCTGTGGAACGCCGACCGCTTCGTCTATGGTCTTGAGGGCGATTACGATTTCTCCGACATCGAGCTGGACAACAACGTCGGCTCCGTGGATCGGATCGGGCGGATCAAGGCCAAGGCGGGCTATGACCTGGGCCAGACGCTGATCTACGCGACCGCCGGCGCGGCCTATGCCGAAGCGGACGTGTTCGGTCGCGATTTCAACGACTGGGGCTGGGTTGCCGGTGCCGGGGTCGATTACATGCTGAGCGACACCCTGTCGGTCGGCGCCGAGGCGCTGTACCACGAGTTCGACGAATTCGACGATTCCGGCACGGACCTGTCGCTGGCGACGGTGACGGCCAAGGTGTCCTACCGGTTCTGAGAACTGCGGTTGACGCATGATGGAGAGGGGGGCGCCGGGATGGCGCCCCCTTTTTTTTGGGTGCGGGGTGATGCTGTGCGGATGCGGTGCCTGCGGCTGTCGTGTTCGACCGGGGTCGGAGCCGCGTGGCATCAGGCTGGGAATGGTTCTGGCCGCATGTCGCGACACCCCGCGAAATCGCGCCTTTTCAACACGCGCGGCGCGCCTTATACAATATCGCATGACACTCGGGTCCGCCTCTTCCTGCCCTGCCCTGCGCGCCGCCTGCGGCTTGCGCGGGCTGCTTGGTCTTAGCCGCCTCTGAGCGTGCCGGTCTCTGGCGCGTCCGCTCAGAGGTATGTATCGCGCCGCCAAGCCCCCGGACCGAACTTTCACAGGACAGGACCATGACCGACGACACGAACCGCGTCAGGATTTTCGACACGACGCTGCGCGATGGCGAGCAATCGCCGGGTGCCACCATGACCCATGGCGAGAAGCTGGAGATCGCCGCCCTGCTGGACGAGATGGGGGTGGACATCATCGAGGCGGGCTTTCCCATCGCCTCGGAGGGCGATTTCGAGGCGGTGCGCGACATCGCCAAGCAGGCGCAGCGGGCCACGATCTGCGGGCTGGCGCGGGCGAACCTGGGCGATATCGACCGCTGCTGGGAGGCGGTGAAGCA
>DAIPIS010000048.1:0-14204 GCA_036770665.1 Meridianimarinicoccus sp. | reverse complement strand
CGTGTCCGGATTGTCGATCGCCGCCCACAGCGCGATGTAGCCCAGATAGAACAGCGCAAGGATCAGGAACGACGTCAGCCGTGGATCCCACGCCCACCATGTGCCCCACATGGGCTGGCCCCAGATCGCGCCCGTGGCCAGCGCGATCACCGTCATCACCAACCCCACGGGGGCCGCAGCCTTGGCCGCCAGCGCGCTGACGTGATGCCGCCGCACCAGCCAGATCAGCGATGTCACCAGCATCATCAGCCACGCGTTGATCCCCATCAGCGCGGATGGCACGTGGATGTAGATGATCTTGACCGTGGACCCCTGCCGGAAATCGTCGGGCGTGAAAAAGAAGCCCCATGTCAGCCCGACGGCAAGGCACGCGGCTGCCAGCCCACCGACCCACGGCAGGGCCGCACCGCTGAGCTGCATGAACTTCTTCGGGTTGGCATATTCCCACATCGACATGGGCCGAGAAATAAGCGCGCCCTCGTTGCGTTGCACGTCACAATCCTCCCATGTGTCAGCGCAAATTGACGCGGAGCGCCGCCGCCGCCGCGAAGGGCATCAACGCCACCGCGCCAAGCGTGATGCCCGCCAGAAGCGCCAGCGGCGTGCCGACGGCCGTGCCTTCCGTGCCGCGGCGCGCGACCTCCGCGCCGAAGATCAGCGTCGGCACATAAAGCGGCAGCACCAGCAGCGACAGCAGCAATCCGCCGCGCCGCAAACCCACCGTAAGCGCCGCGCCGAACGCCCCGATCACGCTGAGCGCCGGTGTGCCAAGCGCGAGCGACACCAGAACCCACCCATAGCCGGAAACCGGCAGGTTCAGAAGAACCCCAAGCGCGGGGGCCATCAGGGTCAGCGGCAGGCCCGTGGTCAGCCAATGGGCCAGCGCCTTGACCGCGACCGCCCCTTCCAGCGGCAGCGGCGCGGTGGCCAGCAGGTCGAGCGATCCGTCCTCGTAATCCAGCGCGAAGATGCGGTCGAGCGACAGTAGACACGCCAGCAACGCACCCAGCCACAGGATGCCCGGCGCGATCCGCGACAGGACCGCCGTTTCCGGCCCGACACCGAACGGCACCAGCACCACCATCACAAGAAAGAACGCCAATCCCAGCCCGAACCCGCCGCCCGCGCGCGTCGCGACAGCCATGTCCCGCCGCAGAAGCGCGATCACAGGAACGCCTCGTCGCTCGTCCCGGTCTGGACGGCCCGTGCCTGACCCGGCTGCGGGCGAAAGGGCGACAGGTCCAGCACCCGCGCCTCGGTCAGGCCCAAGTCGATATGGGTCGCCATGATCGCGCCGCCACCCGCCGCCAGATGGGCGCGCACCGCCGCCGCGAACAGACCGACACTCGCCGTGTCGAGCGATACGGTCGGTTCGTCGAACATCCAGACCGGACGCGCCGTCACCATCATCCGCGCCAGCCCCAGACGCCGCTTCTGTCCGGCCGACAGGTTCTGCGCCGCCCGATCCGCGAGCGTTTCCAGATCGAACGCCGCCAGCGCCGCGGCGATCTCGCCACCGCCGAACACCTGCGCCCAGAAGTGCAGGTTCTCGGCCACGGTCAGCGTGGGCTTCACCCCGTCGGCATGCCCGGCATAGGCGATGGCATCATCCCGGCAGGTGATCGTACCAACCAACGGCGGCTGCAAACCGGCCAGCGTGCGCAAGAGCGTGGTCTTGCCGACGCCATTCGGACCCCGCAGGATCAGGGCCTGCCCGCGTTCCAGCGTGAAGCCCACGCCCGCGAGCACGCAGACCCCGCCCCGCGCGACCGCCAGCCCGGAAACGGTCAGCACGCGCGGTCCGTCCGCACGGGCATGACATGCCCGGCAGCGCGGCGGCGATCAGCCCAGCGGGGGCAAGGGGGCGGCATCACGCGACCGGCCGAACGGCCAGACCGACCCGCCGCCCTTCGGACAACAGCACGTTGTAGGTGCGGCAAGCGGCGGGGCTCGACATGGTTTCGACGCCGATCCCGGTACCTTCAAGGGCTGCGCGCAGATCCGCAGGGATATGGGCGATCTCGGCCCCGGTCCCCATGAGCAGCACATCCACCGCGTCCGCCAGCGCCAGCAGCGGTGCGGCATCGCCGTAGCCGCCCCAGACCGCCGGATCACGCCCCGGTGCCACCAGAAGTCCGCCGGTGATCACCTTGCCACCCACGCGAAAGAACCCCGGCCCGTAGCCTTCGACCGGCATCCCGTCACCATAGCGCACTTCGTTCAGTCGCATGCTGCCCCCTCGGCCATCTCGGCACCCTATGCGGTGCCGTCACCGAACTGCGTGCCCGGCTCGCCACCGTCCTTCGACCAGTCCCGCTTCACGCCAAGCGACAGCACAAGGTTCTTCGCCACATAGAGAGAGGAGTAGGTCCCCACCACAATCCCCCATGTGATCGCGAACACGAACCCCCGGATCACGTCGCCGCCAAGGATCAGCAGGGCGATCAGCGCCAGCAACGTGGTGCCGCTGGTCATCAGCGTCCGGCTCAGGGTTTCGTTGACGCTCAGGTTCATCACGTCGATCAGCGGCATTGTCTTGAACTTGCGCAGGTTTTCGCGCAGCCGGTCAAAGATCACCACCGTGTCGTTGATCGAATAGCCGATGATCGTCAAAAGCGCCGCGATCGTCGCCAGATCGAAGCGGATCTGCAGCGCCGCGAATATCCCGATGGCAAGGATCACGTCATGCAGCAGCGCCGCCACGGCACCCACGGCGAATTGCCATTCGAAGCGCAGCCAGATGTACACCATGATCAGCGCCATCGCGACAGCCACGGCAATGACAGCAGTGCGCACCAGTTCCCCCGACACTTTCGGGCCCACGGATTCGACCGACGCCAGCACGATCTGCGGGTCCAGCGCCTGAAGCGCGGCGGCGACCTCGGCAATGGTGTCGCTCGTGACGCTTTCCTGCCCGTCCTGCGCAGCCAGACGGACCATCGCAACGTTGCGCGTGTCACCGAAGCCGGGATCGAACACCTGGGAAATGCGCAGATCGCCCAGCGCCAGGGGATCGAGCGCGCCACGATACGCCCCCACATCGACCGCGTTGGGGCTTTCGGTGCGGATCGTCGTTCCGCCCGAGAAGTCGATCCCGAAATTCAGCCCCATCACCATCCATGCGACCAGCGACAGCACCACCGCCACGATGGAGATGCCCGACGTGATCCGGCGATAGCGAAAGAAATCGTAATTCGTCTGTTCCGGAACAAGCCGCAGGCGCATCGGTCAGACCTCGATCGTTTTGGGGCGCGCGCGGTCGAACCACGTCACCATGATGAGCCGTGTGACGAAGATCGCGGTGAACACCGACGTGATGATCCCCACGCCCAGCGTCACCGCGAAGCCGCGCACCGGGCCGGAGCCCATGGTGAACAGGATCGCCGCCACCAGAAACGTGGTGATGTTCGCGTCGATGATCGCCGACAACGCCCTCTCGTAGCCCTGTTCGATGGCGCGGGCCGGGCCGCGCGCGGTGCGCAACTCCTCGCGGATGCGTTCGAACACCAGCACGTTGGCATCAACGGCCATGCCGATGGTCAGCACGATCCCGGCGATGCCGGGCAGGGTCAGCGTGGCCCCGATCAGCGACAGCAGGCCGAAGATCAGCGCGACGTTCACCAGCAGCGCCAAATTTGCGAAAAGACCGAACAGGCCATAGCTGAGCCACATGAATATCAGCACGCCGACGAAGGCGACCGCGCAGGCGAGCGCGCCCGCGTCGATACTGTCCTGACCCAGTTCCGGGCCGATGGTGCGTTCTTCAAGAAAGACCAGTTCGGCGGGCAGCGCGCCCGCCCGCAGCAGCACGGCCAGTTGCGTGCTGTCCTCGACCGAAAAGCGCCCGGTGATGATGCCCGACCCGCCGGGAATGTGGCTCTGGATCGTGGGGGCGCTGATGACCTCGTCATCCAGCACGATGGCGAAAGGGCTGCCGATGTTTGCTGCGGTATAGTCGCCGAATTTCCGCGCACCGGTCGGATTGAACCGGAAATTGACGGCCGGTCGCCCGTTCTGGTCGAAGGCGGGCTGCGCATCCACCAGTTCCTCGCCCGACACGACGACACGGTCCTCGATCACGTAGAACACGCCCTGTTCGTCCAGCGATGTCAGGATCACGTTGCCCGGCCCCGGATTGGCGCCCGCGTCGGTGGTGCGGCTCACGACCGGCTGGAAGGTCAGCCGCGCGGTGGTGCCGATCAGCGCCTTCAGTTCCGCCGCCGATCCGATGCCGGGGACCTGTATCAGGATACGGGTTTCGCCCTGCCGCTGGATCGTGGGTTCGCGGGTGCCGACCTCGTCCACCCGGCGGCGAATGATTTCAAGGCTTTGCTGAATCGCGCGATCGTCGGCGGCCTGCCGTTCGGCGTCGGACAGGGTCACGACGACAAGATCGCCCTCGCCCCGCACCTCGATGTCGGATGCGCCCACGCCGGTCAGCGACACGATGGGCCGGGCAAGATCGCGCACCACGGCCACGGCCCGGTCCATCCCGTCCGGGTTGCCGATGCGCACGTGCAACTCGCCCGCAGGACCATCCACGCGCCGGATCGGGCCCACGGCATCGCGTTCCGCCCGCAGCGCGTCGCGCACATCCGGCCACAAGCCGCGCATCCGATCGGCGTAGACATCGGCCACCTGCACCTCGGCCAGCAGATGCGCCCCGCCGCGCAGATCGAGCCCGAGATTGACCAGCCCGGACGGCAGGAAACCAGGCCAGCGGGCGATATCGGCGGCAAGCTCCGGCGTCTCCACGCCCGTGCTGTCGACGATACGGACCGCGTCGTTGCGCTGCTCGACCCGCCCGTAGAACAGGTTGGGCATGGCCAGCAGCAGTCCGCAGGCGACAAGCCCCCAGATCACGATCCGCTTCCAGACGGGAATTTGCAGCATCACACCTCCGCGGCGCGCAGCGGGGCAGCGACCCCGATGAGGTCCCCGCCTGCGCGGGGACGGGGGATCACTTCGCCGGTTCGGTCTTGCTCAGGACCTGCGCGATGGTGCTCTGCACCACGCGGACCTTGACGTTCTCCGCGAGTTCGACCTCAAGCTCGCCATCTTCCTTGACCTTGGAAACCTTGCCGATCAACCCGCCCTGGGTGACGACCATGTCGCCCCGGCGCAGCGCCGCGACCATCTTCTGGTGTTCCTTGACCTTCTTCTGCTGGGGCCGGATCAGCAGGAAATACATGATCGCGAAGATCAGGATCAACGGCACGAAGCTGGTGAAGGCCGCCATGGGATCGCCGCCGGCCTGCGCAAGGGCAGGTGCTGCGACCAAGGCAAACGGCACGGCAAGAACTGGGGTCGAACGCATCGGGTATCCTCGTGTCACGGGGGCTGGCCCCTCTCAATTGGCGCGCACCCTAGGCGCGGTGCCGCGATAAGGCAAGCCGACCAGCGGGCCGAACGCGCTGCGCCATAAATAGGCGCAACGCCGCGCGAAGGCTACCCGCCCGACGGCAGCATTCCGTCGTGCAGCAACCCCGGCGCGATGGGGTCACCGGTCAGCCGGGCGTGGGACTGGATCGCGAAGCGGTCGGTCATGCCCGCGATATAGTCGCACACGATCCGCGCCAGCGCGGTATCGCCCTGCGCGTCGGCCACGTCCTTGCGCCACTGTTTGGGCATCAGGTCGGGCCGCGCCATCAGCAGCGGGAAAAGTTCCATCACCACCCGCGTCACCTCGACCCGCATCCGCACCACATCGGGCGCGCGGTACATCCGGTGAAAGAGAAACTCGCGGATCACCTTGAGATCGCGCCAGACGGGATCGGAAAACCGGACCATCGCGCGACCCGCGCTCCGGATGTCCGCCGGGTTCTGCGGATCGAGCTCGGCCAGCCGGGCGCGCGCCTGCGCGATCACGTCCTCGACCAGCAGGCCGAAGAACCGGCGCAGCGCCTCATGCCGGCGGCGGTAGTAGTTCAGGTCCACGTACCGCCGGTCCACCGCGGCGAAGCAGCCGTCGAGCAGGGGCAGTTCGGCCAGCTCGTCCGTGGAAAAGAGCTCCGCCCGCAATCCGTCGTGCAGGTCATGGCTGTTGTACGCGATGTCGTCCGACAGGGCCGCGACCTGTGCTTCCAGCCCCGCATGGGTGTGCAGTTCAAGATCGTGCCGCGCGGTGTAGTCCGCGAGCGCATAGTGCAGGTCGCCCGACCCGTCCGCGGCCAGGAGCGGCCCGTTGTGCTTCGCGAGCCCCTCCAGCGTTTCCCATGTCAGGTTCAGCCCGTCGAAGTCGGCATAGTGCCGCTCCAGCGAGGTCACGATCCGCACCGCCTGGGCGTTGTGATCGAAGCCACCATGGGGCGCCATCAGAACATTCAGTGCATCCTCGCCCGTGTGCCCGAACGGCGGGTGGCCAAGATCATGCGCCAGCGCCACCGCCTCGGCCAGCGCCTCGTTCAGACCCAGCACCCCGGCGATGGTCCGCGCGACCTGCGCCACCTCGATCGAATGGGTCAGGCGGGTGCGGAAATAATCGCCCTCGTGTTCGATGAACACCTGCGTCTTGTGCTTGAGCCGCCGAAAGGCGCTGGCGTGGATGATCCGGTCGCGGTCCCGCTGGAACGCGCTGCGGAACGTGCTTTCGTCCTCGGGGTAAAGCCGCCCGCGGCTGGCAGCCGGATCGCAGGCATAGGGCATCATCGGCATGGCCACCGCCTTTGGCTTGTTGCGCGCACGTGGTCTGCATATATTCCAGACTAGGCAATGACAAACGCTCTGGAGGCGACATGGAACTGACCCTGCCCCCGAAGGTCACGCCGCGCGCCTTTGCCCGGCTGGCGGAAATCAACGATGGCACCGACGCACCCAAGGCACTGCGGGTCGCGGTCGAAGGCGGCGGGTGTTCCGGCTTTCAGTACGACATCCGGCTCGATGACCCCGCCGCCGACGACATGATCCTCGAAGGGGCCGGTCAGCGCGTGGTCGTCGATGCCACGTCCTTGCCGTTCCTTGAAAACGCCGTGATCGACTTCACCGAAGAACTGATCGGCGCGCGTTTCACCATCCAGAACCCGAACGCGTCGTCAAGCTGCGGGTGCGGTGTCAGCTTCTCGATGTGATCGCGACCCCTCGGTCAGATCCCCGGCACAAGCGGCACACCACCGCACGCGGCGAGAAGCGTCAGAACGGCGAGTGTCAGAACGAGGCGCATGACGTGGTCCTTTCAGGATGTCCGGTCACGCTAACGGTGCGCGCAGGACTTGAAAAGCGCCAAGATCCGGATGCGCGCGGGGCCACCGATGGCTGACATGCTGGCCCCGTTGCGCGACGCAGGCTTCGACATCGCCACCCGGAACCATGCGCTCGCGATCCTGCAGGGCGACTTTCCAGACGTCTTGCCGGACCTCGTCGCCGCGCTCACCGGCTTTCGCATCCCCGCGCGCGACATCATCCGCAGCGGCGGCGGGCAGGCGGCGTCCACCATGCGGCTGCGCGACACGCTTTATGCGCGGGGCTGGCACAAGCATGAATTCGTCACCCGCACAATCGTCGACGGCACGGAGCGCAAGGCGAAATCCCATGAAATCGACCATGTGCGCCGCGCCAGGGCGGGCACCATCGCGCTGGAAATCGAATGGAACAACAAGGATCCGTTCTTCGACCGCGATCTGGAGAACTTCCACCGCCTGCACGCGCAGGGGGCGATATCGCTGGGGGTTCTCATCACGCGCGGGGCGGCGTTGCAGGACGCGCTGCCGGGCATCGTGGAACGCACCGTGGCCGCGGCAGGCATCACCGATCAGGCGGACCTGACCGCATGGGGCATGAAGACCCGCACCGACCGGCAGCGCGCCATGCTGCGGCGCATGACGGATCAGGGCGTGCCCTTTGCCGCGGCCTTCGCGAAATCCTTCGTGGCGGACAAGTTCGGCACCGCGACGACACATTGGGCCAAGCTGCGCGACCGGATCGACCGGGGCGTGGGCAATCCCTGCCCGCTTCTGCTGCTGGGCCTGCCGCCCGGCTGCGTGACCGGCTATGCGGCCGATTATTCTGCGGATTATTCTGCGGCGACCGACGAATTGAACGGATAGGTGGCCCAGGTCGGCTTGTAATCGTCGTCAGCCTGATTGCCCCAGACAGCCCAGCCTTCGCGCAACCCGCGCCCGAAGAGTTCCAGATACGGACCCCAACTGCAGGCTTCGATCAGGTCGTACTGTTCGTCCGGCTTGCGGGAATGTTCGCGCTTGCGGGTCTGCATCATGTTGACCTGCCGCCGGCCGGGCGGCAGCGTGCGCACATTCCGCCCGCGCGTGCCGAACAAGAGAATCTCCGTCACATTGCGGAAGTAGAAGCCCACGCCGCGCCCGTCCGACCCGCCGTCCTTGCGCACCTTGTGCCAGACGATGTTTGACTTGTACTCGAACCCCCAGGCGTCCAGCACCCGCAACCCGTCCGGCAACAGCGCGTTGGGCACCCACAGATAGCAGTGCGCCCGGTCCGACAGGCTGTCGGCCACCGGCAGCGCGCAGATGTCATCGGTCGTCAGCGTCGGATACCGGCTCAGCCGCTTGTGTTCGGGTGCGACCTTTCCGGTGCGGTTGACGAAGCGCCACGGTGGATCGGCCAGAACGGTGCCGAACCGGTCCTGTTTCAGGAAATCGCGCAGGTCTTGGGCCGGGTTCTGGTCCATCATCCACATATCGTCCCAAGCCGCCGCCGCCGTCAATGGCACCTTCTGGAACAATGCGCGAACGCAGGTAAACAATCAATGCAGGATCACGCCTGTTCCTGCAACGACTGAACCCCGATCACCCGGTCGCGCCGGGCCTTCATCGCCAGTGCGGCAGCGTGGGATGCGGCCAGTGTGGTGAAATACGGGATGCGGTCCATCAGGGCGACGTTGCGCATGGATCGGCTGTCCTCCACCGCCTGCGCGCCTTCGGTCGTGTTCATCACCAAAGCCACGCCCCGGTCCTTCATCACGTCCACGATGTTGGGGCGGCCTTCATAGACCTTGTTGACCCGCGTGGTGTCGACCCCGTTTTCCCCAAGATAGGTGCGCGTGCCTTCGGTCGCGAGAATGTCGAACCCGATCTCCTGCAGTGTCCGCGCGGTTTCCACCAGTTGCGGGGTCTTGTCGGCGGGCTTGATCGACAGGAACACGGTGCCCGACAGCGGCAGGTCGGTCCCCGCCCCCATCTGCGCCTTCAGGAACGCGATGTGGAAATCGGCGTCCGATCCCATCACCTCGCCCGTGGACCGCATTTCCGGGCCAAGCAGCGTATCGACGCCCTGAAACCGGGCAAAGGGCAGCACGGCTTCCTTCACGGCGAACCGGTCGGTGGGCATGCCGGGAATGGTGAAATCGGCCAGCCGTTCCCCCGCCATCAGCCGTGCCGCGATGGCGGCGATGGGCGCGCCCACGGCCTTGGCGACGAAGGGCACGGTGCGGGACGCACGCGGGTTCACTTCGATCAGGTAAATCTCGTTACGGCCCTCGGCATCGGGCTTGACCGCGAACTGCACGTTCATCAGCCCGACCACACCCAGCCGCAACGCCAGCGCGCGGGTCTGCGCCTCGATCCCCGCGATGACGTCTGCGGGCAGCGAATAAGGCGGCAACGAACACGCGCTGTCGCCGGAATGCACGCCCGCTTCCTCGATATGCTGCATGATGCCCGCGACATGCACGTCGATCCCGTCGCACAGGGCATCCACGTCCACCTCCACCGCGCCGGACAGATAGCTGTCCAGCAGCACCGGGGACTTGCCCGACACCACGACCGCCTCGGCGACGTAGCGTTCCAGATGGGCGGTATCGCGCACGATCTCCATCGCGCGCCCACCCAGCACATAGGACGGGCGGATCACCAGCGGGTAGCCGATCCGTTCCGCCGCCGCCATCGCCTGCGCATCGGTCGATGCGATGGCGTTGTTGGGCTGTTTCAGCCCCAGTTCCGTCACCAGCGCCTGAAACCGCTCGCGATCTTCGGCCAGATCGATGGCGTCGGGCGTGGTGCCGAGGATCGGGATACCTGCCGCCTCCAGCGCGCGGGCCAGTTTCAGCGGCGTCTGCCCGCCGAACTGCACGATCACCCCGTGCAGCGTGCCGCGCGACTGTTCCACCCGCAGGATTTCCATGACGTGCTCGAAGGTCAGCGGTTCGAAATAGAGCCGGTCCGACGTGTCGTAATCGGTGCTGACCGTTTCCGGGTTGCAGTTGACCATGATGGTTTCATAGCCCGCATCGGTCAGCGCATAGCACGCATGACAGCAGCAATAGTCGAATTCGATCCCCTGCCCGATCCGGTTCGGCCCACCGCCCAGGATCACGACCTTCTTGCGGTCGCTGGGGCGGGCTTCGCATTCGACCTCGCCCATCACCGGGCTTTCATAGGTGGAATACATGTAGGGCGTCTGCGCTTCGAACTCCGCCGCACAGGTGTCGATCCGCTTGAACACCGCATGCACGCCAAGGTTGTGCCGCGCGCGGCGGACCTGATCTTCGTCCCGCCCTGTCAGGGTCGCCAGCCGCGCATCGGTGAAGCCCAGCATCTTGAGCCGCCGCAACCCGTACTCGTTCACCGGCAGGCCGGTCTTGCGCACCTGCGCCTCGGTGTCCACGATTTCGCGGATCCGGGCAAGGAACCACGGATCGAAGCTGGTCGCGGCCTGAATGTCGACGTCGCTCAACCCGTGGCGCATGGCCTGTGCGATCAGGCGCATCCGGTCGGGGGTCTGGGCGCTGATCGCCTTGATGACGGCCGTGTGGCGGGTCGCGTCGTCCTCCGCCCCCGGTATCGCGATCTCGTCGAAGCCGGTCAGCCCGGTTTCCATGGACGCCAGCGCCTTTTGCACGGATTCGTGGAAGGTCCGGCCGATGGCCATCGCCTCCCCCACCGATTTCATGGCGGTGGAGAGTTCCGCCTTGGCCCCGGGAAATTTCTCGAACGCGAAGCGCGGGATCTTGGTCACGACATAGTCGATCGTCGGCTCGAAACTCGCGGGCGTCACGCCCGTGATGTCGTTGTCCAACTCGTCCAGCGTATAGCCCACGGCCAGCTTCGCCGCGATCTTGGCGATGGGAAAGCCCGTCGCCTTGGACGCCAGCGCCGAGGACCGCGACACGCGCGGGTTCATCTCGATCACGACCATGCGCCCGTTTTCGGGGTTCACCGCCCATTGCACGTTGGACCCGCCGGTTTCCACGCCGATCTCGCGCAGCACGGCGATGGAGCCGTTGCGCATCATCTGGTATTCGCGGTCCGTCAGGGTCAGCGCGGGCGCGACGGTGATGCTGTCGCCCGTGTGCACGCCCATCGGGTCCACGTTCTCGATGGCGCAGACGATGATGCAATTGTCCGCGCGGTCGCGGACGACCTCCATCTCGAACTCCTTCCAGCCCAGAAGGCTTTCGTCGATCAGGATCTGCCCGACCGGCGAGGCATCCAGCCCCGTGCGGCAGAAATATTCGTAATCCTCGCGGTTGTAGGCCACTCCGCCGCCTGTGCCGCCCAGCGTGAACGCGGGCCGGATGATCGCTGGCAGGCCCACATGGTCGATGGCCGCCATCGCTGCGTCCAGCGTGGTGGCGATGGTGGCGACGGGGTTTTCCAGCCCGATCCTGTCCATTGCCTCGCGGAACAGCTTGCGGTCCTCGGCCATCTCGATGGCGTCGCGGTTCGCGCCAATCAGTTCCACCCCGAAGCGGTCCAGCACGCCCATGTCGGCCAGCTTCAGCGCGGTGTTCAGCCCCGTCTGCCCGCCCATGGTGGGCAACAGCGCGTCGGGGCGTTCCTTTTCGATGATCTTGGCGACGATTTCGGGCGTGATCGGTTCGATATAGGTGGCGTCGGCCAGCCCCGGATCGGTCATGATCGTCGCCGGGTTGGAGTTCACGAGGATCACGCGGTAGCCTTCTTCGCGCAGCGCCTTGCAGGCCTGCGCGCCGGAATAGTCGAATTCGCAGGCCTGACCGATCACGATGGGTCCCGCGCCGATGATCATGATGGACTTGATGTCGGTGCGTTTGGGCATGGCGGAACGGTCCTGACGTCTGTGCGGGCAAATCGTCGTGGCTTATAGACATGGGGGCGCGCGACGCAAGGGCGCGCACCCCGTCAGGCCAGATGGCGATACATCACCAGCGCATCGACGAAGCCATGCACCGGATGCCGGAATGCGCCGGGCAGGCGGCCCACCGTATCGAACCCGTTCCGCGCCCAGAGCCGGATGGCACCTTCGTTGGTGGCCACGACGAAGTTGAACTGCATCGCCCGAAACCCCGCCGCCCGCGCCGTCGTCAGCGCATGCTCCAGCATCGCTTGCGCCACGCCCTGCCCGCGCGCGTCCGGGTGCGTCACGAACCCCGCGTTGCACACATGCGCCCCGCCGCCGCCCTGGTTGGGCCGCAGGTAATACGTTCCCACCGGCCGGTCGGTGGCGGCCACGAACACCCGCTTTTCCGGCGCGCACCAGAAAGCGAGCGCATCCGCCCGCCCGATGCCGGGATCCACCGTATAGGTATCCCCGGCCCGGAACGCAGGTTCCAGCATGGACCAGAGCGCGGCGTCCTGCCCCGCCGCGAACGGCCTGACCGTGATCAATACTGCACCACCGCCCGGATCGACTTGCCCTCGTGCATCAGGTCGAACCCGTGGTTGATCTCGTCGAGCCGCAGGGTGTGGGTGATCATCGGGTCGATCTCGATCTTGCCCTGCATGTACCAGTCCACGATCTTCGGCACATCCGTGCGCCCGCGCGCGCCGCCAAAGGCCGTGCCGCGCCACGACCGGCCCGTGACCAGCTGGAAGGGCCGCGTCGAAATCTCCGCCCCGGCAGGCGCCACACCGATGATGATCGACTCGCCCCAGCCCTTGTGCGCGCATTCCAGCGCCGTGCGCATCACGCCCACGTTGCCGGTCGCGTCGAACGTGTAATCCGCACCACCCTTGGTCAGGTTCACCAGATACGGCACCAGATCGCCCTCCACCTCCGCCGGGTTGACGAAATCGGTCATGCCGAACCGTTCCGCCATGGGCACCTTGGCCGGGTTCAGGTCCACGCCCACGATCTGGTCCGCCCCAGCCAGCCGCAGCCCCTGGATCACGTTCAACCCGATGCCGCCCAGCCCGAACACGATGGCCCGGCTGCCGATTTCCACCTTGGCGGTGTTGATGACAGCACCGATCCCCGTGGTCACACCGCAGCCGATGTAGCAGATCTTGTCGAAAGGCGCGTCTTCACGCACCTTCGCCAGCGCGATTTCCGGCAGGACCGTGTGGTTGGCAAAGGTCGAACAGCCCATGTAATGCAGAATAGGATCGCCATCGAGCGTGCTGAACCGCGACGTGCCGTCCGGCATCAGCCCCCGTCCTTGGGTCGTGCGAATCGATTGGCACAGGTTGGTCTTGGGGTTCAGGCAATACTCGCACGCCCGACATTCGGGGGTGTAAAGCGGGATGACATGGTCGCCGGGTTTCAGGCTGGTCACACCCGCGCCCACCTCCAGCACCACGCCCGCGCCCTCATGGCCAAGGATCGCGGGAAACAGCCCTTCGGGGTCCGCGCCGGAGCGGGTGAATTCGTCGGTGTGGCAGATGCCGGTGGCCTTGATCTCCACCAGAACCTCGCCCGCGCGCGGCCCGTCGAGGTTCACCGCCATGATCTCCAGCGGCTTGCCCGCCGCCACCGCCACCGCTGCCCGTGTCCGCATGATCGCCTGTCCCCCTGCTGGCCATGGTCGTGTTGGCGCGACATTGTTCCAAAAGACACAGGGTTTCAACGCCCCGTCGCTGTGCGCGCACATGGACTTGCGGGCCGCGCGGCCTGCGGGCAGGTTGCGCCGAAAGAGGTTTGCAATGCGTTACACCCTTCTGCCCTTGCTGATTCCGGCGGCTCTTGCCGCTTGTGCCCCGCCCGCGCCCCAAACAGCGGCCCCGGTCACCACAGACGCGACCTGCGAGGCGGGTTTCTTCGACTACCTGCGCGGCGAACCGATCGAAGTCGTGAGCACGCTTGCGACCCCGCTCAGGGTGCGCGTGCTGGGACCGGACGATTTCGTGCCGCGCGATTTCGACGCGAACCGCCTCACCTTCACGACGACACCCGACGGCAAGGTCAGCCGCATCTTCTGCGGCTGACACCTGTCCGATCTGACGGACCTGACATCTGGCGGACTCGACTCCGGCCCGTTTCTTGCCATATGCAGGAACGGAACAAGAACATTATTGCTGCCACAATAATGACACATC
>DAIPIS010000226.1:0-3245 GCA_036770665.1 Meridianimarinicoccus sp. | reverse complement strand
CGGCATCGGGCGCGCGCGGGTGGCCGCGATAGCCCACGAATTTCTCGGGCTCCATGAGCGGCATGTCGTCCACCAGGAGCGCGCCGTCATGGACGTGATAGCGTCGGGCGTCGGCGTGGCTGGTACCCTTGAGCGGGAAAGCTTCGTCGAGGAACACGCGCACCCGCGCCACCACCCGCGCGCCCCGGCCCCGGTCGTAACCGCCCGCCGGCGGCGTGCTGCCCATTGCATCGGTGCCGTAGAGCCCGTCATAGAGACTGCCCCAGCGCGCGTTCGCCGCGTTCAACGCATAGCGCCCGTTGGTGATCGGCACCACGAGCTGCGGGCCGGGCACGGTGGCGATTTCCGGGTCCACATTGGCGGTGTCGATCTCGAAATCGTCGCCTTCCGGGCGCAGGTAGCCGATTTCATACAGGAACGCCTTGTAGGCTTCGTGATCGTGGGGCTGGTTGCGGTGCCGCCGGTGCCAGTCGTCGATCCGGCGTTGCAGATCGTCGCGGATCGCCAGCAACTCCGCGTTGCGCGGCGCGAAATCGCGGTGCAGCGCGGCAAGCCCGTCCCAGAAGGTCGCGGCGTCCACACCGGTGCCGGGCAGCGCCTGCGTCTCGATGAAGGCGCACAGGCTTTGCGCCACCGCCAGTCCCGCACGATCCACCCGGTCCGTCTGAACGCCCATGTCGGTATTCCCCCGTATACAAAGCTTGTCGCTAGCTAACGGCCCGACGCCGGAGGTTCAAGCCACGGCCGTCCGCCGTTCAGTTGAAATCGCGGAACATGCGCGTTGCGCTGAACATCGACTCCAGTTCCTCGATCCGCGCACGGCCTGCGCTGCCGCGGCGGGTCTGGACCTCGGCGATGAGACTTTCGATCACCATCATCAGCGCGATGGTGCTGTCCCAGCTTGACGGGGCTTCGACCATGCCATGAAAGGTCACGTCCGCGAGCGCGCCGATGGGCGATCCCCACTGGTCGGTGAACAGCACGATGGTGCACCCCCGGTCGCGCGCAAGCCGCGCCAGTTTCAGAAGGTCGCTTTCATAGCGCCGGATGTCGAAAAGCACGAGTACCGACGCCGCGTTCATGTCCAGCAGGTACTGGGGCCACACGCCGGGCGACCGACCCATGGCGGTGACGCCGGGGCGGATGATCTGCAGGTGATTGAACAGGTAGTCGGCGTTCGACCGGGTGATGCGCCCGCCTTCGATGAAGATCGCGCGTTCCGTGTCGGCGAGCATGTCGGCGACCCGGTCGAATTCGGCCTGCTCGACGCGCGCGAGCGTGCCGTGGAGGTTGCGGAACACCGCTGCCGCGAAGCGATAGAGCTTGTGGGCGGCCTGATCTTCGGGGGGGATATCGTCCAGCTTGGACATCGGTTTCTTGATCTGGGCCGATATTTCGGTGCGCAGGGCTTCCTGCAGCGCGCTGAACCCGTCGAATCCCAGCTTGCGGGCCATGCGCACCACGGTGGGCGTGGACACCTGCGCCGCCTGCGCCAGTTCTGTAATGGATTGCAGCCCCGCGATCGGGTAGTCCTGCATCAGCACGCTGGCAAGGTGCCGTTCCGACAGGGTCAGGCGGACCATCTTCTCCTGCATCAGCGCCTTGACCGTCACGTCCTTCAATCCCACGAGAATGCCTTTTTATCTTGGTATCGGGCGCAGCGTATGGCGGGTGTGAAACGGCGTCTACGAAAATTTCTTGACATAAATGCGTTGACTGTAGTCGTGTCTACAGATGCAGGAGTCGCCCCCGGTCAAGCAGTTGGAGTTCGGTCCCGCCGCCGACGTCGTCAATCCCGGCGGTGCGGCGGGCCTGTTGCTTGTGTGCGAACATGCAAGCCACGCGATCCCGGAGCCGCTAGACGGCCTCGGACTGACCGCAGAGGCGCGGCGATCGCATGCCGCGTGGGATATCGGGGCGCTCGCGCTGGCCTGTGGGCTTGCAGCGGAGTTCGGCGCGCCACTGGTGGCCGGACTGCTGTCGCGGCTGGTCTACGACTGCAACCGTCCGCCCGAAGCCCCGGATGCGATCCCGGTGCGCAGCGAGGTGTTCGACGTGCCCGGCAATGCCGACCTGACCCCGGCGGCGCGGGCGGCACGGGTGGCGCTGGTCCATGACCCGTTCCACGATGCGGTGGCCGCGGCCTGCGACCGGCTTGCGGCGCGGGTGGCCGCACCGGTGTTCGTGACGGTGCACAGTTTCACGCCGATCTTTCGCGGGCTGCCGCGCGACGTGCAACTGGGCCTGCTGCATGGCACCGACGACCGGCTGGCGCGGGCGATGATGGCGCGATCGGCCGAAACGGGCTGGCGCTGTGCGCTCAATCAGCCTTACGGTCCGGCGGATGGGGTGCTGTACATGATCGACCGGCATGCGACGGCGCGGGGATGGGTGAACGTGATGATCGAACTGCGCAACGACCTGATCGACACGCCCGCTGGCGTCGCCGCCGCGCTGCCCCGGCTGGCGGGGGTGCTGCGCGCGGGTCTGGCCGATCTTGGCATCGACGCCGGGGGCCCGGCATGACCGGCGCGCTGCGGGGCTTCGTGCGGGTGGTGGACGGGGTCAATTACCGCATCGGGCGTGTCGTGATGTACGGCATCTTCGTGATGATGGCGATCCTGCTGTGGTCGTCGGTGTCCAAGGTCTTCTTCCTGCCGTCGCTCTGGACGCTGGAATCGGCGCAGTTCGCCATGGTCGCCTATTTCATGCTGGGCGGGCCCTATGCGATGCAATTGGGCTCCAACGTGCGCATGGACCTTCTCTACAGCGACTGGACCAACCGGCGGAAAGCGCAGGTCGATGCGGTCACGGTGCTGTTCCTGATCGTCTACCTTGGCATCCTGCTGTGGGGCGGCGCCGAAAGCCTGCATTATTCCTTTCAGTACGGCGGCGAGCGCAGTTCGTCCCCGTGGCGCCCCTACATGTGGCCGATCAAGTCGGTCATGGTGCTGGCGCTGGTGCTGATGCTGCTGCAGGCCCTGTCGGAACTGGCCAAGGATATCCTGCGCCTGAGGGGTAAGGCCGCCTGATGTCGTATGAACTCATCGCGGCGCTCATGTTCTCGACCATGATGCTCATGCTGCTCACGGGGCAGCGGGTGTTCGGGGCCATCGGGTTCGTCGCCGTGGTCGCGGCGGTGTGGCTCTGGGGCGACCGCGGCGGATACGACATCGGCTTTTCGGCAGCAATCAAGGTGATGCGCTGGTATCCCCTGCTGACCCTGCCGATGTTCGTCTTCATGG
>DAIPIS010000225.1:0-3312 GCA_036770665.1 Meridianimarinicoccus sp. | reverse complement strand
CGCAGGAACGCGTCGGGAAAGCCGCGCCCGCGCAGGTCGTCCCGCGCCGCGGCCGCAACGGCCGCATCATCGAAGGGCCCCGCGAAGAGAACCCGCAGGCGCGGAAAATCCTGCCGCCACAGCCGATAGCCCTGCGCCCGCAGGTCCGCCGCGATCCGGTCCGCCGTCGCCGTGGCCGAAAACGTGCCAAGCTGCACGTAGACCCCCGGCTCCGGAAAATCCGGCACCGCCCCCGCGCGGCTGGGCGGGATCGCGGGCAGCCGGTCCGACACTGCGGGCTGCACGCTGGGGGCCTGCCCGCAGAGCGCCGCACCGTCCGGCCCCAGCCGGTGCGCCCAGACCACGGCACCGCCCAGTTCGACACGGTGAAACACGCAGCCCGCGCTGTCCACGAAGGTTTGCGCCGACCAGCCCAAGGGCGGCGGTTCCGCCGGGGCCTGCGCCTGCACAGGAACGGCACCCGCCAGCAGGACCAGCGCCAGCGCCCTCATTTCGTGCCGAACATGCGGTCGCCCGCATCGCCCAGACCCGGATAGATATAGCCCTTGTCGTTCAGGCCTTCGTCCAGCGCCGCGGTCACGATGGGCACATCCGGGTGCGCGTCCTTCATGCGCGCCACCCCTTCGGGTGCCGCCAGCAGGCACATGAACCGGATGTTCCGCGCCCCCGCCGCTTTCAGCAGGTCGATCGCGGCGACCGACGAATTGCCGGTGGCCAGCATCGGATCGAGCGCCACGACCAGCCGGTCGCCCAGCCCTTCGGGCACCTTGAAATAGTATTGCACGGGTTCCAGCGTCGCCTCGTCCCGGTACAACCCCACGAACCCCACCCGGGCCGACGGCACGAGTTCCAGAACCCCGTCCAAGAGCCCGTTCCCGGCCCGCAGGATGGAAATCAGCGCCATCTTCTTGCCGTCGATCACCGGCGCATCCATCGCCATCATCGGCGTCTCGATCCGCTTGGTGGTCATGTCCATGTTGCGTGTGATCTCGTAGGCCAGAAGCTGGCTGATCTCGCGCAGGAGCTGCCGGAACTTGCCGGTGGAGGTTTCCACATCGCGCATGTGGGTCAGCTTGTGCTGCACCAGCGGATGATCGACGATGGTCAGGTGCGGCACGTCATGCAAGGGCGTCATCGGCGGGCTCCAGTCGCTTCATCATCTCGGCGCGGGTGGCGGCGTCGCAGAAGGCGGCGTCCATCGCGCCGCGGTTCATCGCGGCAAAATCGGCCTCCGTCCAGCCGAAAGCTTCCGCCAGCCGGTCGTATTCCCACCCCAGCCGGGTGCGGAAGAACGGCGGGTCGTCGGTGGACAGGCACACCGCCACCCCCGCATCGCGCAGCCGCGCCACCGGATGCGTCCCCCAGTCGGGATAGAGCCCGAGCGCGATATTGGACCCCGGACAGACCTCCAGCACGATGCCGTCGCGGGCCAGCCGCGCGACCAGTGCCGCATCCTCGATCGCGCGCACGCCATGCCCGATCCGCGACACGCGCAGATCGTCCAGCGCATCCAGCACCGATCGCGGCCCCGCCCATTCGCCCGCGTGCGCGGTCAGGCCCAGCCCGGTTTCGCGCGCCATGTCGAAGGCATACGCGAAATCCCGCGGCGCCCCCGCCCGCTCGTCCCCCGCAAGCCCGAAGCCGGTGATGACATCCCCCGCCGTTTCCGCCGCACACAGGGCCGCGCGCTTCGCGGCGTCCACGCCAAGGTGGCGCACCGCCGTCACCACCCCGCGCCAGACCGGCCCGCCCCGTGCGGCGACCGCGCCCGCCGCATCGGCCATGGCGGCGACGTAATCGCGCCACGCCGCCAGATCGCCACCGCCGCAGAAATCGGGCGACAGGAAATGCTCGGTATAGATCACGCCCTCCGCCGCCTGCGCCTCCAGCACCGCGCCCATCAGCCGGTGATAGTCGTCGGGCGTGCGCAGCACCGCTGTCGCGGCCTCGTAGACCTTCAGGAAATGCCCGAAGTCGCGAAAGCCATAGCCACCGTCCTCGGCGAAGATGCCCGACAGGTCCACATGCTGCCGCCGTGCCAGATCGCGGATCAGCGCGGGCGGGGCCGCGCCTTCAAGGTGCAGGTGCAACTCGACCTTGGGGATCATGGCCGCACGTCCCGCCCCGGCCCCTGCGCGCGCACCCCCAGATGGGCGGCCACACTCGCGCCCACATCGGCAAACGCGCAGACCCCGACCGACCCGCCGGGCATGTCCGGGCGCAGCCCCAGCACCGGCACCCGTTCGCGGGTGTGGTCGGTGCCAGGCCAGGTGGGATCGTTGCCATGGTCCGCCGTCACCAGCATCAGATCGCCCGCGCGCAGGCCCAAAACCACCCGCGCCAGCCCGGTATCCGCCCATTCCAGCGCGCGCGCATAGCCCGCCACGTCCCGGCGGTGGCCATAAAGACTGTCGAACTCCACGAAATTGGCGAAGGTCAGGCTACCGTCGGGCGCATCCGCCACCGCATCCGCCAGATGCCCCATCAGCGCCGCGTCATCACCCTTCACCACCCGGTCGATCCCCCGCCCCGAAAAGATGTCCCCGATCTTGCCGATGGCGTGGACCACGCCCCCCGCCGCCTGCACCCAGTCGCACAGCGTCGGCGCAGGCGGCGCAATGGCATAGTCGCGCCGATTGCCGGTCCGCGTGAACCCGGTCTGCGCGTCCCCGACGAACGGCCGCGCGATGACCCGGCCCACCCGCATCGCATGCAGCGTCGGCGCAAGATCGGCGCACAGCCGCAACAACCGGTCCAGCCCGAAGGCGTCCTCGTGCGCCGCGATCTGGAAGACGCTGTCGGCGGAGGTGTAGCAGATGGGCCAGCCCGTGCGCAGATGCTCCGCCCCAAGCCGCGCGATGATCTCGGTCCCCGCCGCATGATCGTTCCCCAGCGTGCCCGCCGTTCCCGCAAGCCGCGCCACCGCCGCCGTCAGATCCGCATCGAAGGCCGGGACCGTGCGCGGGAAGTAATGCCAGTCCCACGGCACCGGCACGCCCGCCAACTCCCAATGGCCCGAGGGCGTGTCCTTGCCGCGCGACATCTCCTGCGCGCAGCCCCAGATGGCACCGCCGCGCGTGCCCCCCGGCGCGTCGCGCCCGTGTGCCAGCGCCATCGCCGCCCGCAGGCCCAGACTGTCGAGGAACGGCAGCGCCAGCGGCCCGCTGCGCCCGTCCTCCGCCAGCCCCGCCGCACAGGCCGCCGCGATATGGCCCAGAGTGTCCGCGCCCGCATCGCCATACGCCGCCGCATCGGGCGCGCCGCCGCAGCCCACGCTGTCGAGCACGATCAGGAACGCCCGCGCCATCAGCC
>DAIPIS010000047.1:0-14564 GCA_036770665.1 Meridianimarinicoccus sp. | reverse complement strand
CTACGACCAATTGATTAACAGTCAACTGCTCTACCGCTGAGCTACGCCGGAACACTGGGGCGCTATAGCAACGGGTGCGGGGGGCGTCCAGTGGGTCGGTGTGCTTTTTTGTCGTCGGCGTGACACAAACCGAACCGTGCCGTCATCGACAGGTCGGGCGTGGCCGTAACGATACCGCGCTCGGTCAGATCCACCAGATGCGCGAGCGTGTTGCGGGTTGCCGCAGGCAGCAGGTCCGGCGCCAGGTCGGCATAGACGCGCCGGGTCAACGCAACGAGGTCGAGCGCGCCGCACGCCAGAACATCGCGGATTTGTGTCTCGCGCAGGCGGCGATGGGCAACAAGTTCGGATATCCGCGCCGCCGGCGCCGTGACCGGATCGCCATGACCGGGATAGAGGACACGCGCCCCGATGCCGGCCAGCCGGGCGCAGGACCGGTAGAACGCGGCCATGTCCCCGTCGGGGGGCGAGATCAGCGAACTCGACCATCCCATCACCAGATCACCGGTAAAGACCGCGTCCTGCCAGTGCAGGCACAGGTGGTTGCCCATGTGCCCCGGTGTCCACAGCGCGACGATCCGCCAGTCCGGCCCCGCAACGACCGACCCGTCCGCCACGCGCACATCGGGCTGGAACGACCCGTCGACACCTTCCCCGCCGCCAAGCCCCTCCCGCGCGAGCCGTGTCATCACGGCGCTCCGCCCGGCCGTCGCGTCGCCGAAGGCGAGGACCGACGCGCCGGTGCATGCCGCAAGCCGGGGTGCCAGGGCACTGTGATCGCGATGCGCGTGGGTCACAAGGATATGGGTCAGGCGCTGCTCCGGCCCGATCGCGTCGAGGATCGCCGCCAGATGGGCCGGATCATCCGGACCCGGATCGATCACGGCGATGTCGCGCAGGCCCAGCAGGTAGGTGTTCGTGCCGGACCCCGTCATCGGGCCAGGATTCGGCGCGCGCAGCCTGCGCAGACCGGGTTCCAGCGGACAGGGATGGGCGTTACCGGGCGACGGATGGTGCATTTCGCGCTTTTCCGGGAAGGTCGGTCATGGTCTTTTATATCCATGCTGGATGCACTTCTCAAACACTGGTTGCCACGGGGCCTTTACGGTCGGGCGGCGCTGATCCTGATCATGCCGGTGCTGACCTTGCAACTCGTGGTGTCGGTCGTGTTCATCCAGCGCCACTTCGAAGGCGTCACCGCGCAGATGACCCGCAACGTGCTGATCGAGACCCGGTATCTCGTGGCACAGTTGGACCAAGCCGCGTCGTTGACGGAGGCGGTGCAGATTGGTGCGGACCTTGGTCTCGCCCTGCAAATCCAGGTGCAGGTCCCGGCATCGGACGCGTCCCTGGCGCAGGGGGGCGACGTGCGGAACGTCTATGACCTGTCCGGGCGCGTGGTGGTGGATACCCTGCATGCCGGGCTGACCGGCCTGCGCCATGTGGATCTCGTGACGAACCATCGGCAGGTGCGCATGGTGGTCGATACGGCGCAAGGCCCGGCGGAACTGCACCTGCCGCGCGGTCGGGTGTCTGCGTCCAATCCGCACCAGCTTCTGGTGCTCATGATCGCGACCGGGGTCCTGATGACCCTAATTTCCTTCGTGTTCCTGCGCAACCAGTTGCGACCGATCCGGCGGCTGGCGCGGGCGGCGGATGCGTTCGGCAAGGGGCGGCACGTTCCCTATCGGCTCGGGGGGGCCACGGAAGTGCGGCAGGCGGGGGCGGCGTTTCTCGAGATGCGCGCGCGGATCGAACGGCAGATCGAACAGCGGACCCTGATGCTGTCGGGCGTGAGCCACGACTTGCGCACGCCGCTCACGCGGCTGAAGCTGGAACTGTCGATGATGGACGATACCCCGGAAACCGAGGCCATGCGCCGCGATGTCAGCGACATGCAGCGCTTGGTGGACGAATTTCTGAGCTTTGCGCGGGGCGACGCGCTCGACGACATGGTGCCGACGGACCTGACCGCGCTCGTGCGGCGGACCGTTGCGGACGCGATCCGTGCCGGGCATTCGGTGGATTTCGACACCACGATCGACACCGGGCCCATCCCGCTGCGGCCGCAGGCGGTGACGCGCGCCATCGAGAACCTGATCGGCAACGCGGTGCGGTATGGCACCTGTGCCAGCCTGCGGCTGGAAAAGCTGCCCCACAGCATCCGGATCCGGGTCGAAGACGACGGCCCGGGCATCCCTGCCGCGCGCCGCGACGAGGCGCTGAAACCCTTCAGCCGACTTGACCCGGCTCGCAATCAGAACGCCGCAGCGGGCGTCGGCCTCGGTCTTGCCATCGCAGCGGACATCGCCCACAAGCATGGCGGGCGATTGCGGCTTGGCGACAGTGCGCGTCTCGGGGGTTTGTGCGTCGATCTGGAACTGGCGATCTGAAAGGTCGCCCACCCCGGCGGACGCCGGGATCAGCCGATCCAGGCGCGGTTGGGCCCGCAGTCCATGTGCACGAAATTCGACCGGTGATACAACCCCACGCCACCTGCGGCACAGGCTTGTGCGGCGGCAGCCATCTGCTTCACGCTGCGGGACTTGAGCCGCAAGTCGGCAGCTTGGCCCTTCATGTGCAGCGAATTGCGCGCGGCACCGATTGATCTGCTGCGCAGCATCGCGTTCGTGTTCGGGGTCCGGTAGCCCGACAGAAGAAGGTAGGGTTCGTCCACCTCCATCATCGCATGGGCTGCAGCCATGATATCAATCGTGCGCGTGTCGATGTCGATCGACTTGTTGTCCCGCCAGTCGCGCATGAAATGGTTGATTTCGGCGAGCGCGGGTTTGACGTATTTCCCGTCCACCCAATAGATCATGTCGATGCTTTCGCCCGTCCGGCCAGAATACATCCGAAGGCGGCGGATATCTCCACCGCCGCGAAGAAACCCGAAGATCCCGGCTTGCGCGGGTGCTGCTGCAACGGCCGTGGCCGCAAACGCTGCGAGCAAACCACGTCGCGTGGGGCGGTAAACCGCCTTAAGGTCTGTCGTCATGCCTGTTCTGCCTCGTTCTGCCACTTTTGCGGCTATTGCACCGAACATCCCACACCAAGCGTTGTTGCACAAGGCAAACGAACCGCCAACGTTCGATTCCAGACGTGTCAAGGCGCTGCGCGGATTTCTGCCGATCCTGTCAAGTCCGTCGGACCGGACCTGAGCGGCCGATGCAGTCGCTGTCAACGTTGCATCAAAGTGACATTCGGTGACCGCTGGCCGGGGCAGGACATTGCCGGGTTTGGTGTGTGGCCCTTTGGCACCATACTGGCCACGACAGTGGAGGTGTCCGTCATGACCCACGTATCCAGCACAGGCGTTTGCCTCGACGCGCGCACCACACGGCCGGTCAGGTCCGGCGCGGCCCGCGGGGGCGGGGCCGTTGCGGTTGTCTTTCGCGCCCTCTGCGCGCTGGCTTGGCTTGCGCTGGCGTCGTCCGGGGCGGTCGCGCAGTCCGGCGACGCCGCGCTGCGCCAGGCCATCGCGACCGAAGCGGCGGGCGATGCGACCCTGCAGCGGTTTTACGCGGCGCGCGATCATGCACCCGCATGGGTGGGTGGGAGCGTCGCCGAACGCCGTCGGACCGCGGCCTTCCTCGACGCGCTTGCAGGCGCGGGCGATCACGGGCTGCCGGTGTCGAGCTACCGCCGCGACGATCTGGAACGCGCGATGCGTGCGGCAGAATCCGTCGGCGACCGGGCCCGCCTCGACGTGGCGCTGTCGCGCAGCTTCATGGCCTATGCCCGCGATATCCAGTCCGGCATTCTCGATCCCGCGCGCGTCAGCCGGGAGATCGACCGCGCCGCCCCCCGCCGCGGCCAGCCGGAAACGCTGGACGCCTTCCTCAAATCCGCGCCGGAGGCGTTCCTGCGGGCACTGCCGCCGCAGACCGAACAGTATCGCCTGCTTCTGGCGGAAAAGACGCGTCTTGAACGTGTGGTCGGATCGGGGGACTGGGGGCCGCAGGTCGGCGCGGGCACGCTGAAACTCGGCCAGTCCTCGGCACAGGTGCCGCAGCTTCGGGCACGGCTGGCCGCGCTGGGGTATGGGCGCGCGTCGTCCGACCCGGCGTTCGATGCCAGCCTGCAGTCCGACGTGGCCCGGTTCCAGACCGACCATGGCCTTGCACCCGACGGGGTCGTCGGGCCCGCCACGCTGGCGGAGATCAACAAGACCGCCGCCGACCGTCTGGCGCAGGTGATCGTCACGCTCGAACGCGAACGTTGGATGAATTTCCCGCTCGGATCGCGCTATGTCTGGGTGAACATTCCCGATTTCCAGGTCCGTCTGGTCGAGAACGGGCGCGAGGTCTTCGCAACCCGTTCGGTGGTCGGGCAAAACAGCAGCACACACCGGACCCCCGAGTTCTCCGACGTGATGCGGTACATGGTCATCAATCCCACATGGCATGTGCCCCATTCGATCGCGACGCGGGATTATCTGCCCAAGCTGCAGCAAGATCCGAACGCGGTCCCGCACCTGCATCTTGTCGATCAGAACGGGAACCGGGTGGCGCGCGGTGCAGTCGATTTCGCGGCCTTTACCGCAGGAAACTTCCCCTATCGGCTCAAGGAACCTCCGAACGACAGCAACGCGCTTGGGCTCGTCAAGTTCATGTTTCCCAACCGGCACAACATCTATCTGCACGACACGCCGCACAAGTCGCTGTTCGCCCAGTTCACGCGGGCCTACAGCAACGGCTGCGTGCGGCTCGCCGATCCGTTCGATTTCGCCTATGCGCTGCTGCGCGGGCAGACCCCGGACCCCAAGGCGTTCTTTGCCCGGCACCTGAACACGGGGCGCGAAACGACCGTGATGCTGGACGATCCGCCGCGGGTGCATATCGTATATCGCACCGTGATCGTGCAGCCGCGGGAACCGGCGCAGTTCCGACCGGATATCTATGGGCGAGACGCCCAGATCTTCGCGGCACTGGCCAAGGCCGGGGTTTCGCTGCGGGCCGTTGGGGGTTAAACCTGCCCGAAGCCCACAAACCCCGGAGCCCCTGATGCGCATACCCCTGTCAACGGTGGCCAAGGCGCTGTCCGCGCGGCTTGACGGAAACCCGGACATAGAAATCACCGGTGCCGCAGAGCCCGCGCAGTGCGGATCCGACCAACTCGCGCTCGCCATGAGCCCGCGGTATGCCGAGGGTCTGTCGCAGGGGGCCGCGCGCGCGGCGATTTTGCATGACGGGGCGAACCGTGGGGATTACGGGCTCGAAGCGGCGCTGTTCGTCGCGCGCCCTCGGCTCGCGATGGCCCATCTGTCGCAACTTTTCGATCCCGGTCCCGCGATCGCGCCGGGCGTCCATCCCAGCGCGGTGATCGACCCGTCCGCCACGATCGGTGCTGAGGCGCGGATCGGTCCCTTCGTGGTGGTCGGGGCCGGTGTCGTGATCGGTGCGCGGGCACGGATCGCCGCACATGCCAGCATAGCGGATGCCGCCCGGATCGGCGCAGACGTGCTGATCCATGCCGGCGTGCGCATCGGGCCCGGAACGCGGATCGGCGACCGGGTGATCCTGCATCCGAATTGCGTGCTTGGGTCAGATGGCTTCGCCTTCGTGACGGAACGCCCGTCGTCGGTGGAACGGGTGCGCGATACGCTGGCCGACCGGATCGAGCCCGATCCGCAAAGCTGGACACGGCTCCATTCCCTCGGCACGGTCGAGGTGGGTGACGATGTCGAAGTGGGGGCCTGCACCACGATCGATCGCGGTACGATCCGCGCCACGACCATCGGCCGCGGCACCAAGATCGACAACCATGTGCATATCGGCCACAACGTCATGATTGGCGAGGATTGCATGATCTGTGCGCAGGTCGGGATCGCCGGGTCGACCCGCGTGGGCAATCGGGTCGTGCTGGCCGGTCAGGTCGGCGTCAACGACAACATCTTCATCGGGGACGATGTCGTCGCGGGCGGGGCGAGCAAGATTTTCACCAACGTGCCCGCCGGGCGGGTGATCCTCGGATACCCGGCCGTCAAGATGATGACCCATGTGGAGACCTACAAGGCGCAGCGGCGGTTGCCCCGCCTGCTGCGCGATGTGGCGGCCCTCAAGAAAGCGGTTTCCATCGACGGTGAGAGCGACTAAATCGCCCGGACGAAAGACTGGAGTTGGCGCCATGGACGTGAAGCAACGGGTCATCCGCATACTTGCAGAACAGGCGGTCATGGACGTGTCCGAAGTGACGGCGGACAAGACGCTGGTTGATCTGGGGATCGACAGCCTTGGTCTGGTCGAAAGCATCTTCGCCATCGAGGAGGAATTCGACATCCAGGTGCCGTTCAACGCCAACAAGCCCGAAGAAAGCGATTTCGACATCTCCAGTGTCGCCGCGATCATAGCCGCTGTCGAAGAACTGGTCGCGCAGCGGTCGGAATGAAGCGGGTCGTCATCACCGGTCAGGGTTCGATCAATGCGCTCGGTTCCGATGTCCCCCGGACGCTGGAGGCGATGCGCGAAGGGCGGTGCGGGATCGGGCCGCTGGACATCCGCGATGTGGACCGGCTTGCGATCAAGATCGGTGGGCAGGTTCAGGGCTATGATCCCGAGGTGCATTTCAACCGCCAGCAGATCGCGCTCTATGATCGGTTCACCCAGTTCACGCTGATCGCCGCCAAGGAGGCGATTGCGCAATCCGGGCTGACCTTCGCGGGCGATCTGGCGGCGCGCAGCGGTGTGATCCTCGGCACGGCGGGCGGGGGCATGCAGACCTCGGACGAGAATTACCGGTCCGTCTACGAGGACGGCAAGAACCGGGTGCACCCGTTCGTCGTGCCCAAGCTCATGAACAACGCCGCGTGCAGTCACGTGAGCATGAACTACAATCTCAAGGGCCCCGGCTTCACGGTGGCAACGGCCTGCGCATCGTCCAATCACGCGATGGGGCAGGCGTTCCACATGATCCGCGGCGGCAGCGCGACCGTGATCGTCACCGGCGGGTCGGAATCGATGCTGTGCTTCGGCGGGGTGAAGGCGTGGGAAGGACTGCGCGTCATGTCCCGCGATGCCTGCCGCCCGTTTTCCGCCAACCGCAACGGGATGGTGCAGGGCGAAGGGGCGGCGATCTTCGTGTTCGAAGACTACGACCACGCCCGCGCGCGCGGGGCGGATATCCTCGCAGAGGTGATCGGTTTCGCCATGACATCGGATGCCGCGGACATCGTGATGCCGTCGAAACAGGGGGCCGCCCGCGCCATCGCCGGTGCCCTCCGCGATGCCCGCGTGCCGCTGGAGTCGGTGGGCTACATCAATGCCCACGGCACGGGCACGGCTGCGAACGACAAGACCGAATGTGCCGCCGTCGCGGACGTGTTCGGCCCGCATGCCGACCGGCTGATGATCTCGTCCACCAAGTCGATGCATGGGCACATCATCGGCGGCACGGGTGCGGTCGAACTCCTGGCCTGCATCATGGCGCTGCGCGACGGTGTGATCGCGCCGACGGTCGGATACGAAGAACCCGATCCGGAATGTGCACTGGACGTGGTGCCGAACACCGCGCGGGAAGCGGTGGTCGACGTGGTTCTGTCCAACGCCTTCGCATTCGGCGGTCTGAATGCCGTGCTGGCGCTGCGCCGGGTCTGACCGACCCGACGCATCCCGTCACCGGCCGAGTTGGCTGACCGTCAGGGCTTCCTGTGCGGCCGTGAAGCCGGCCAGCGACACGGTCAGCGGCACAGGCGTATCGGGGGCCGCGGCCGGGTGGATCACCATTTCTGCGCGCGTGCCCGACCGCATGGCCGCAAGCTCCTCCGGGGTGAACCCGATCTGAGCGACGCAGCCTTGCCGGTTGCACAACTGGAACGGATAGGTCTTCGCCTCGACCCCGTCGATGCTGACCCGCAGGCCGCGCGGCAGCAGGGTTTCGAGCGGCGTCACGATCGTCGCGCCCGCCGGAACATCGTCACGGTCCAGCAGGAAAAGGTTGATCTCAGCCGTTGCGTTGCCTTCCGGTCCGCGCAAGAGCTGGTGCATCTCGCACGGGTCGCCCTCTGCGGCCTCGACGCGCAGGCACCGGACCTCCCAGTCGCCGAACTTGCCAAGCTGATAGGCCTGGCCGGGTTCCGCATCGGCACGGCTGCGCGGGATCGCATCTTCCTGCGCCAGCGCCGCGCCCGCAGAAGAAGCCGCAAGAAGGAGTGCAAGAAAAAGTCGTGTCACAGGTTGCCTGCCTTTCGCATGGTCCGTGTCTCTGAAATCCGGATGCAAACCATCCCGGCCCACATTAAAAAAGGGTCCATAAGGACCCTTTATTATTATGTTTTTGCTCCCCGTTGGACTAGCCAACATCTTGTGCTCGAACGCTACGGCGAGTCGTCGCAACCGTCAACCGCCATTTCGGGACCGTCGCCGTCGGGACCGAAAAAAGGCCGCACCCGAAGGCGCGGCCAGTCCAACAGGGAGGGAACACCACAGGACGACAACCTGCCCTGTGACCCCTTGACCTTAGAAAACCGCGGTTAAGAAATCATGGCGATGCCGCCCGCGGGAAGCGGGCTGTCAGACCGGACCGATCTCGCCCACCGGCGCGATCTTGAGACGGGTGATCCGATTGTTTTCACGAGCCACCACCTCGAACCGGAAGCCATGGAACACGAACACCTGTCCGATCCGCGGGATCATCTGCGCCTCGTGGATCACGAATCCGGCGACAGTATTCGCGGCCTCGTCGGGCAACGACCAGTCGCGCGACCGGTTCAGGTCACGAATCGTCATCCCGCCGTCCACAAGAAACTTGCCATCGGCAGTTTTCACGATCATGTGATCGGCATTGGTGTCGAACTCGTCCGTGATCTCGCCCACGATCTCCTCAAGGATATCCTCCAGCGTGATCAGGCCTTGCAGGTCGCCGTATTCGTCCACGACCAGCGCGAAATGGGTATGTCGCTTCAGGAACTGCCGCATCTGGTCGTCCAGCGTCGTGGTTTCCGGCACGAAATACGGTTTGCGCGCCACCGACATGATGTCGAAATCCAGCAAGCCTGCATCGCCGCCGGTGTCGATCCGGTCGTGCACCGCACGCAACAGGTCCTTCGCGTGGATGACGCCGATGATGTTCTCGGGATCGTCCTTGAACACCGGCAACCGGGTGTGGGGCGATTGCAGGGCCTGCGCCACGACCTCGTGCGCGGGGCTGGCCGCGTTGATCATCTCGATGGTGGACCTGTGGCGCATGACCTCTTCGACCGTGCGGTCGCCCAGATCGAGCGCGCCGAGCAGCCTGTCCCGGTCCTCTTTCTCGAACACGCCTTCGGAATGGCCCAGTGTCAGGGTGCCCACGATCTCCTCGCGGATCGACAGGACGTTGCGGTCCGGATCCACCTGCACCCCGAAAAGGCTCAGCACGCCGCGCACGATCAGCCGCACCACGGCGACCGGCGGGGCCATCGTGCGTACCACGATCTTCATGATCGGCGCCGCCATCGTGGCGGCCTTCTCGGCGTTGGAAATCGCATAGGTCTTCGGCATCACTTCCGAGAACACCAGAACCAGCGCGGTCATCACCAGCGTCGCGACGGCCACGCCGCTTTCGCCAAGCATCCGGGTGAACAGGGCGGTGGCGAGCGATGTCGCGAGGATGTTGGCGATATTGTTGCCGAGCAGGATCGACCCGATGAGCCGTTCGCTGTCTTCGGTCAGTGACAGTGCCGCCTGTGCTCCGCGCGTGCCATCGTCGGCCATGCTGCGCAGCTTTCCACGCGACGCCGCGGTCAGTGCCGTTTCCGACCCCGAGAACACCGCCGAACACACCAGCAGGAAAAGAATACAAGCAACCGTGATCCAGAAGGCCAGATCCATCGTCGCGCCGATCTCGGTCATCGCGTTTATCCCTTTGTCCTGATCTGTTCGCTTGCCGGTGCGTTATGGGCTGCGTCCATCCAGCCTGCAAGGGTGTCGGTGAATCCGGGCGTGCAAGGGAACCGGTCGGTTGCACCGGAATGCCACGGCGTTGCGTCGAACGGCCTGCACGGGGACACGGGCGCAAGAAACGTGCTGATCCTGTCGTTTGACGCTGCGAATCTTGCAGATTGCATTTGCGCTTGGATATCAGTCGGGTAGGGTTTGCGCAGTTTGGCGATCCGTCCGCACGCATGCCGGATGACAGGAAACTCGGGAGGTATACATGAATCGTCGGTCATTTCTCAGGAATTCTGCCATGGGTGGTGGCGCGGTGGCAGCCTCGGCGCTGGCGGCACCCGCCATCGCGCAGGGCACGCGGACGCTGACGATGGTGACGACATGGCCGCGTGGCCTCGCCGGGGTGTGGGACTCGGTCGAACGGTTCGCGCAGAACGTGAACGACATCACAGACGGGACGCTTGTGATCGATGCGAAAGGTGCCGGCGAACTGGTGGGCGCACTGGAATCCTTCGATGCCGTCACGGCCGGTCAGGCCGATGTGTATCACGGGGCCGACTATTACTGGACCGGTCAGCACCCGGCCTGGGCGTTCTTCACCGCCGTGCCCTTCGGCATGACCGGGCCCGAACTGATGACCTGGTATTACGGCCAGGACGGCATGGCCAAGCACCACGAACTGGGCGAAATCTTCGGTGTCCGACCGTTCATCGCGGGCCAGACCGCGGCGCAGGGCGGCGGCTGGTTCCGGCGCGAGATGACCTCGCCCGAGGATTTCCAGGGCCTGAAGTTCCGGATGCCGGGCCTAGGCGGGCAGGTCCTGACCGAAATGGGCGCATCGGTGCAGGTCTTGCCGGGTGGCGAAATCTACCAGGCGCTGTCCACCGGCGCGCTTGACGGAACCGAATGGATCGGACCGTGGTCCGACGAACGGCTCGGCCTTCAGGAAGTCTGCGACTTCTACTATCCGGCGGGTTTCCACGAACCCGGTGCCGCACTGTCCGTGGGCGTCAACCTTGATGTGTTCAACAGCCTGACGCGCAGCCACCAGCGCGCGATCGAGGTTGCGGCCGCAGATGCGCATCAGCACAACTACGCGCTTTTCATCGCCAACAACGGGCCGGCGCTGGCACGTCTGGTCGCCGGCGGCACCAAGGTCTACCAGTTTTCCGATGGGATCTGGGACGCCTTCGGGGCCGCGTCGCAAACCGTGCTTGGCGGGTTCATGGGCGACGAGATCTTCGCGGACATCCATGAACACGCGATGGCGGCGATGGCGTCGTCGTCAAGCTGGATGTCGCAGTCCGACAGCGTCTATACCGCACAGCGCAACCGGGTGCTCGCCGCGCTCTGACGATCCCTGCGGGCCCACGCCACAAGCCGCGGGCCCGTTCACAGCCGTGGAGGAGACGATGCTGGACGGCATCCTCTGGCTTGTCACGAACATCGTGAAGGGCCTCTACAATGTCGGCCATGCCGTGCTTCATCCGGCGCTGTGGCTCGACTGGTCGAACCCCGAGGCGATCATGCGGTTCGCCTATTACGGCGGTTCGATGGAGTTCTTCTTCGCGGTCGCGGCGCTGGTCCTGATCTTGACCGCTGTCGGGCTGGCGCATCGCCCGATCCTGTGGGGCGTCGTCCGCGGGGCGGAGACGTTCGGGAATTCCGTGGGCCGGTTCGTTGCCTGGGCGGGGCTGCTGATGGTGATCCAGCAGACGCTGATCGTGTTCCTGCAACGCATCTTTCTCGTCTCCGAGATTTCGCTCGGGCCGTTCGGCAGCGTCTTCACCCGGTCGTTGAGCTGGTATTCCGAAGAACTCAAGCTTTACAACGCGATGATCGTGGCGTTGTGCTGTGCCTATACCTTCATCCAGGGCGGGCATGTGCGGGTCGATCTGGTCTATGGCGGGGCGTCGCGCCGCACCAGGAAGATCATCGACATGGTGGGCAGCCTGATCTTCATGATGCCGGTGCTGATCGTCACGTGGATGTACGCGTGGTTCTTCCTGTGGCGGCATCTCATCACGCCCAAGATCTCGGCCACGGACACCATCGACGCGCTTTTGCGCAAGTCCCGCGTTCTCAAGTGGAACGTGGAAACCTATGGCTTTTCGCCCAACGGGTTCGACGCCTATTTCCTGTTCAAGATACTCATCGTCGCCTTCGCGCTGATGATGCTGGTTCAGGCGCTGGCGTTCTTCTATCGCAATCTGCTGGAACTGATCGAGGGCGAAGCCGCCGATGGCCGGTTCCACGATGCAGACGTGTCGGGCGACGAGATCGCTGTACGCACCGCCCAAATTCACTGAGTAGTCAAGGAAAGCGCCCATGCTGTTCGGTCTGGACGGGGTCGAGATTGGCCTGATCATCGTGTTTGCCTGCCTGTTCGGCGGGATCATGACAGGCTTTCCCGTGGCCTTCGCCATCGGTGGGGCGGGGATACTCAGCTTCGGGATCATCGCGGCGCTGGACAGTGCGGGGCTGCTGATCCACCAGGCTGTGGATCGCGGATCCGACGCCTATCGCGCGCTGGTCGCGGACGGCGTCAATCCCGCCACCATATCCCAGTTCCGGTACCCGGATTTGCCAAGGGTCGAAACCGCGCTGTTTCCCGGCGGCTGGGAAATGGCGATGGATCGCAACCTGTCCTTCGTCGTCAACCGGATGAACGAACGGGTGTTTGCCGGACAGAGCATCGAAACGCTGCTGGCCGTGCTGATGTTCGTGATGATGGGCATCACGCTGGAACGGTCGCGCATTGCCAACGATCTTCTGACCACCATGGCGCGGGTGTTCGGCCCGCTGCCCGGCGGGCTCGCGGTGTCCGTGGTCGTGGTCGGCGCGTTCCTTGCGGCGTCCACCGGGATCGTGGGGGCGACGGTCGTGACCATGGGCCTTCTGTCGCTGCCCACCATGCTGCGCGCCGGGTATTCGCCGCAACTGGCGACAGGTGTCATCGCCGCGTCGGGCACGCTGGGGCAGATCATCCCGCCCTCCATCGTGATCGTGCTTCTGGGCACGCTGGCGGGGGATCTCTATTCCTCGGCCCAGGAGGCGCGGGCGCAGGCCGTGGGCTGCACCGACGCGCTGACCTATCTGGGCGAACCTGCGGTGGTGTCGGTGGGCACGCTGTTCCAGGCGGCGCTGTTGCCGGGCATCCTTCTGGCGGTGCTCTATGCCGTCTACGCGCTTGCCTTTGCGCTGTACGACCCGCGGCACGCGCCCTCGGTGGTGCTTGCCGACGACGGGCCGTCCGGTCCGCCGCGCAATGCTTCCGAGACCTGGACATGGTTCGTGGTGCTGCCAGCTGCGCTGATCGGCGGGGCGGTGCTGCTGGGGCAGGCGGGCGTCATCGGGTCACAAAGCCTGATCGTGGACCGGTTCACCGATGCGGGTGCCGGTGCGTCGCTGCGCACCAACGTGTCGCCGCAATGCGAGGCGGCGATGATCGACCTGCACGGGCAGGCCGCGTGGAATGCGGCGGTGGCGGAACAGGCGGCGATCGCGGCCGCGGGCGGGCAGGTGGCCAGTGTGGAACGCACGGCGGCGGAAATCGCGGCGCTGCGGGTCGAGATGGTGGCCGATGCGGCTCCGCTCAGCCCGCAGCTGGTGACGCTCTACCTGATGATCGGACTGTCGCTGGTGGTGGCGCGGGGCGTGGCGCCCTTGGCGGACCCGGTGCCGCTGGTGGTGGGCGGCGTGGGGGTCGTCGTTGCGCTGGCGGTGGATGCGGTCCTGATCGGGCCCGAGATGTCCGAAGGCACGGCATTCCTGCTGCTGATGCTGCCGACGCTGGCGGGGCTTTGGGGTCTGCGGGCGGCGGCGGGGCGGCTCGCGACCAACGATCTGCTGCGGGTGGTGTTCCCGCCCTTGGTGCTGATCGTGGCGGTGCTGGGGTCGATCCTGGGGGGCATCACCAACCCCACACCGGCCGCGGCGCTGGGGGCGTCGGGGGCGATCATGCTCGCGGCCTATCGCAAGCTCGCGGACGACCGGCGGTCGGGCAAGATGGTGATTCAGGCGTCTTTTGCGTTGGTTATCATGATATTGGTGGGGGTGAACTTCGATCTGCGGATGGGGCGGGCCGAGGTCGCGTTCGAGGAATACGTGGCCTTCGGCGTGGCGCAGGTGGCCTATCATGTGGCGATCTTCGGAGTGCTTTACAGTTGCTGGGTGCTGTGGCGCGGCGGGGTGCTGGCCCCGGTGGTGCGGGAGACCGCCAAGGTCACGTCGATGGTGTTCACCATCCTGATCGGGTCGCAGATCCTGAACCTTGTGGTGATTTCCTTCGGGGGCGAGCATTACATCCAGGAGTTCCTGCGCAGCTTCGACAACGAGATGGTGGTCTTCCTCATCGTCATGCTGGTGCTGTTCATCCTGGGCTTTGTGCTTGATTTCCTTGAGATCATCTACATCGTCGTGCCCATCGTCGGCCCCGTGATCTATGGCGGCACCATGGACCCCAAGTGGGTGACGATCATGATCGCGGTGAACCTGCAGACCAGTTTCCTGACCCCGCCCTTCGGCTTTGCGCTGTTCTATCTGCGGGGGGTTGCGCCACCATCGGTCACGACCGCCCATATCTACACGGGTGTCATACCCTTCGTGTTGATCCAGCTTGCAAGCCTCATGATGTTGTGGCTGTTCCCCGGCGTGGTGACCATCGTGCCGGACCTGCTGGGCGGCTGAGGCGGG
>DAIPIS010000224.1:0-3350 GCA_036770665.1 Meridianimarinicoccus sp. | reverse complement strand
CCTCGGCGATCGAGGTCGCGGCGACCGGCATGATCATGAATTCCTGGATGTCGATCGGGTTGTCGGCGTGTTCGCCCCCGTTGATGATGTTCATCATGGGCACGGGCAGGATGCGCGCCGCGGTGCCGCCCACGTAGCGGTAGAGCGGCTGGGAGGTCACGTCGGCGGCGGCATGGGCGCAGGCGAGCGACACGCCGAGGATCGCGTTGGCCCCGAGGCGGGACTTGTTCGGGGTGCCGTCGATTTCGCACATCAGCGCGTCGATGCCGGCCTGTTCGGTGACGTCCATGCCCACGAGCGCTTCGGCCAGTTCGCCGTTGACGGACGCAACCGCGCCGAGCACGCCCTTGCCCATGTAGCGCGCGGCGTCGCCGTCACGGCGCTCCACCGCTTCGTGCGCGCCGGTGGAGGCGCCCGAGGGCACGGCGGCGCGGCCCATGGTGCCGTCTTCGAGGATCACGTCGACCTCGACGGTGGGGTTGCCCCGGCTGTCGAGGATTTCGCGGCCGACGATGTCGATGATGATGCTCATGGGGCGTGGTCCTTGTTGGCGCTAACAGATGGGGTTCTGCCGCTGTTTACCGCGCCGGCTGGGCCGTGGCTAGGGGCTTGGTGCCGCGGCGCGGCGGAGGCGCTGTTCGCGCAGGATGGTATAGAGGCCCGAGGCGATGATGATCGCCGCGCCCGCGAGCGTCAGCGCGTCGGGCCGTTCGCCGAAGACGGCCATGCCGATGGCGATGGCGAAGATCAGGCGGGTATAGCGGAACGGGGTGACCACCGCGACCTCACCCACGCGCATGGCGGCGGTGATGGCGTAGTAGCCCAGCACACCCACGATCAGCGCGCCGCCCAGCCACAGGGCGGCGGCGGGGCCGGGCATCACCGGGCCTGCGCCGAAGGGCAAAAGGACCAGCCCCGCGACCATGACCATGCCGAACCCGTAAGCCGACAGGGTCAGGCTGGACACGGCGGGCGGGGCGACGCGGGTGCACAGATCGCGCATCGCCAGGCCGAAGACGGCGGCGACGGCAAAGAGCGACGCGGGGTCGAACGCGTCGACACCGGGGCGCACCACCAGCAAAACCCCCGCGAAGCCCGCGAGGATCGCGGTCCAGCGTCGCCAGCCCACGGGCGCGCCCAGGAACAGCGCCGCCCCCAGCGTGACCGCGAGCGGCGTCGCCTGCAGGATGGCCGAGGCGGTGGAGAGCGGCACGAGGGTGATCGCGGTGACGAAGCAGACCGTGCCGGACACCTCGCCCAGATTGCGCAGCCACATGGCGCGGGTGAAGAGGGCGGGCGCCAGCAGGTCCGCGCCCCGCGCCCGTGCCCAGACCGCGAAGATCGCCGTGCCGCCCAGCCCCAGCAGCAGCAGGATCTGGCTGGTGGGCATGCCGACCGACACGAACTTGATGAACATGTCTTCGAGCGCGAAGCCGAACATGGCCCCCACCATCAGCAGGATGCCCCTGATATTGTCCATGGATTGCCGCCGGGTGAGGGAAAACACCGGGCCCTTAGCGCACTATCCCGCCAACGGCCAGAGCGCCCTGCGACTTACCGCGGTTTCAGTTTCACCTTCCAGCCGCCGACATCGAGGTGGCAGCGTTCGGTCATCGTGAATGCGGGGTTGTGGACAGGGCCGAACGTCTTCAGGTCCTCGGTGGGGTAGATGTAGCAGCCGTTCCACGTGCCGCAGCCTTCCACAGTCAACCGAAGGGTGCTCGTGCCGACCCAGTTCGGTTCGCCCAACTGGAGCGTCACCTTTGTCGTGGACAGGTCGGGCAGTTCCACCTTCGCCGCCGATGCGATCGTCTTGACCTTGCTGTGGGTCCGGATTCCGGCCGGCGGGACGATGGCCGTGTTGCCATCCGCGGAGGTGACGATGTCGCTCAACGTCGCGACAGACCAATAAACGCCGTACTTCACCTCGATGTCGAGGGTGGCGTGTTTCGCGTTCTTGTCCAGCCCGAGCATCTCGCACAGGGTCATGATGGTCCTCCGTATCCGTCCGACGCCGCTGTTCGACATGTCCGGTGCGGGTGCATGTCGTCCACAAGTCTGGCGCGACGTTACCCGGTGTGCCGTGCGCTCGGACACAGAAAAGGTGCGCCTATTTCTTGTCGGCGGACACGCCGTAAAGCTCCATCCGGTGGCCGGTCAGCCGATAGCCGAGCCGGGCGGCGATGCGTTCCTGCAGCGCCTCGATTTCCGGGTCGACGAATTCGATGACCTGTCCGGTGTCCATGTCGATCAGGTGATCGTGGTGGTCCCGTTCGGCGGATTCGTAGCGCGCGCGCCCGTCGCCGAAATCCACCCGTTCGAGGATGCCCGTTTCTTCGAACAGCTTCACGGTGCGGTAGACCGTGGCGAGCGAGATGCGCGGATCGGCGGCGGCGGCGCGGGCGTGGAGTTCTTCCACATGCGGGTGATCGGTCGCGCGGTCCAGCACGCCCGCGATGGTGCGGCGCTGGTCCGTCATGCGCAGGCCGTGCTGTTCACAGCGGGCGGTGATGGTGCGGGGCATGCGATCGGTCCGTTCCGGTGGTTTCGACGTTCTAGCCCATGTTGCGCGGGCGTGGGAACCGGTTTCGCGCGCGGCGCGGGGGATCAGGTGCCGCAGAAGGTCGCCGCGATCTCTTCCGCCGGTTCGGGCGGCGTGCGCAGGTCGGCGGGCGCGTCGGGGTCGAAGGGCCGCGCGAGCGCGTCGTTGATCCGCCGGAAGGGTGCCAGATCGCCGTCGAGGGCGGCGGCGATCATCGCTTCGACCCGGTGGTTGCGGGGGATGATCGTGGGGTTGGCACGGGCCATGGCCCCGTGGTCCGCCCCGCCCTGAGCCGCGTGGCGCGCGGCGAGGCGCG
Organism: Meridianimarinicoccus sp.; assembly: GCA_036770665.1. Classification (GTDB taxonomy): domain Bacteria; phylum Pseudomonadota; class Alphaproteobacteria; order Rhodobacterales; family Rhodobacteraceae; genus Meridianimarinicoccus. The sequence goes on along the minus strand of DAIPIS010000224.1, from coordinate 492 downwards.
GGGCGATGGCGTCGTAGGGGGCGGGATCGGCGAAGGCGGCGCGGGCGGTGCCGTTTGCCAGCCCGGCGAAGGTGTTGGTGAAATCCGCCCCGCCGGTTTCCATCGCCGCAAGGCAATCGTTCACCAGATCGCCGTCGCCCGGCGCATCGCCCGTATCGCGCAGGCCCAGCTTGGCGCGGAACACCGCCAGCCATGCGGCGCGGAAGCGGTCGGGGAAGGCGTGGACTGCCTCCGTCGCCGCGGCGACGGCGGTTTCGCGGTCGTCATCGATCAGCGGCAGGAGGCAGGTGGCGAACTGCGCGAGGTTCCATAGCGCGATGTCGGCCTGTCGGTCGAAGGCATAGCGCCCGAAGCGGTCGATGGAGGAATAGACCTGTCCCGCCCGGTAGCGGTCCATGAAGGCGCAGGGGCCATAGTCGATGGTTTCGCCCGAAATGGCGCAGTTGTCGGTGTTCATCACGCCGTGGATGAAGCCGACGCCCATCCAGCGGG
>DAIPIS010000046.1:0-14711 GCA_036770665.1 Meridianimarinicoccus sp. | reverse complement strand
TGTCCTGTGGTCTGGGGCGTCGGGATGCGACGTCAGTTCGGGCGATATGAATCGCATATGACTTTCATATGAGTCTCATATGACTCGCATTGCGCCTTACAGCCGCCCGTCCGCGATGCGCAACTGCCGGGCGCGGGTCATGATCGCGTCTTCCACCGCGCGGGTGGTTTCCGGGGATGCCGGTCCGCCCCGCGTGGCGAGCGCGAGGTTCAGCGACCGGGCGTCGAGCGCGGGATCGCGGATCTGCACCGTGGCGCGATACGCCTGCCCGCCGCCGGGCGGGGTGCCGAAGCCATAGATCAGCAGCCCGGTGAACGGGTCGGCGCGTTCGAGCGGCAGGAAGCCCAGCACGTCCTGCGTGGCGTTCCACAGGAAGCGGTTGACCTCGAGCGTGACGTTCGGGTCGTCGCGGGTGTCGAACAGGTCGAACAGGCTGGATCCGGTGTTCGTGTCGACGGGCGCGGTGCTGTCGGAGGCGGGGATCGTCCCGCAGGCCGCAAGCGCGAGCGCGACTAGCATCGCTGTGCCGGTGCGGGCGCGACGGGCGGCGGGCAGGAGTGCGGTCCCGGATACGGTCAGGGGCGAGGGCATGGGCGGGTTCCAGTCGGTCTGCACGATCTGCAGCAACCCCTAGCCTGTGGTCCGCGCGGGGACAAGCGCCGCCCTGCCAGCGGGCCAGTGCGGGCCAGTGTGGGGCGTCCGGGTTCTGCAGCCTTCGGCGCGGGGCGCGCGGCAGGCCGGGGGGCGTATCGGCCGGCCGGATCGCCACTGGACGCACTGTGGCAAACCTGCACCAATTCCGGGGCGCAGATTCGGGGTGGGACGGGGCGTGCTTGTTTGCGGGGGCCGGAAGGTGGAAAGAGGCTTTAACTCAAACGGGGTGGCCCGGTTGAGGATCACCTTCAAATAATCCTGTGAGGGAAACCAAATGAAAAAGATTCTCCTGGCCTCGACCGCACTCGTCGCGTCGGCTGGCTTCGCAGCGGCTGAAGTCGTTGTCGGCGGTGACGGCTACTTCGGTGTCGGCTACGGCAAAGCCACAGACGGTATCTACACGACCACGCGTCTTGACAGCGATGGCGAGCAGGACTCGGCTGAGTACAGCTTCGTCTACGACCTCGACATCGATTTCGCAGTGACGCTGCAGAGCGACAGCGGGCTGTCCTTCGGCATGAAGACCGATCTGGACGATAACGCTGGCGACTCGCAGGGTGCAACCGGCCACGAAGGCGAGATCTTCATCTCGGGCGATTTCGGCAGGCTCGCCATGGGCGATATCTCGGGTGCCGCTGAAGCAATCGTTGGCGACCTCGCAGGCGTCGGTCTGACCGGTCTGGGCGACTTCAACGAAGCCATCTACCTGTTCGACGCACGCCCACAGCCTGCAGGACCGGTCGCGCGTTACGATTACAGCGTGTCGGGAGTGAAGCTGTCGCTCGGCCTCAACGATGACGAAGGTTACTCGGTCGGTGCTGGTTACGCGACCGATCTGTTCAGCGTTGGCCTCGGCTACGAATCTGTGCGCGCGGGCACACGCGTTACACTGATCGACTCGGACCTCGGCCCGATTGTCCGGTCGAATGCACTCGCGGAAGACGCAACGCACATCATCGGCACCGCATCGGTGACGTTCTCTGGTGTGAAGCTTGCCGCTGTCTACGGTCAAGCCGACTTGGACGAACGGCAGCTTGATGGAGCCGACCAGTACGGGATCTCGGCGTCGTCGTCGTTCGGTGCGGTGTCGGTTTCGGCATACTACCGCGTTGTCGATCTGGACTACAAAGCGGGCACGCTGCCGGACAACAAGTACGAAGGCTACGGCATCGGCGCTGAATACGACCTTGGCGGCGGTCTGTCGCTGGCAGCAGGTATCGCGCAAGTTGACTCCGACTTTGTCGGTGGCACGAACACCAAGACGCCGGACTCTCTCACCGTCGCCGACTTCGGTGTGGCGATCAACTTCTGATCCCTGCGATCAATCGGTTGACGGAAAGAGCGGGCCTTGTGCCCGCTCTTTTCTTTTGGGCGGGGGCGTGGTTGAACCGGCGCGACACAGGGGGCGGCGACATGGGATTGCAGGACATCGAGGCGCGGATTGCGGCGGCCTGTGCGGAGGCCGGGCGCGATATGGGCGACGTGCGGCTGATCGCGGTGTCCAAGGTGCAGCCCATCGCGCGGGTCGAGGCGGTGCTGGACGCCGGGCATCGGTGCTTTGGCGAGAACAAGGTGCAGGAGGCGGCGGGCAAGTGGCCGGACCTGCGCGACCGGTTCGGCCCGGTGGCGCTGCACCTGCTGGGGCCGTTGCAGACCAACAAGGCGAAACAGGCGGTGGAGCTGTTCGACGCGATCCATGCGGTGGACCGCGAGAAGCTCGCGCGCAAGCTCGCCGATCTGGCGCAGGCGCGGGGGGCCTGCCCGGCGCTGTTCGTGCAGGTGAACACCGGGGCGGAGCCGCAGAAGGCCGGGGTGCTGCCCGAGGACGCGGACGGGTTCGTGGCGGCGTGCCGCGCGATGGATCTGCCGCTTTCGGGGCTGATGTGCATTCCGCCGGTGGAGGACGACCCGGCGGTGCATTTCGCGCGGCTGCGGGACATGGCGGCGCGCAACGGGCTCGCGGGTCTGTCCATGGGCATGAGTGCGGATTTCGAGGAAGCCGTGCGGCTGGGGGCGACCCATGTGCGGGTCGGGTCGGCCATCTTCGGGGAACGGGACTACGGCTGAGGGATGCGCCGCCGGATGGGCCGCGCGCCGGTCAGTCGGGCAGCACCACCAGCCGGGTGGCGTGGCGGATGTGCTGCGCGAGCCAGTGCAGATCCTCGGGCGCGAAGGCGACGCAGCCCGCGGTCGGGTGGCGCGGCGCGCGCCAGCGGTGGACGAAGATCGCCGATCCCGCGCCCGTGCGCGCGCGCGGCCAGTTCCAGTCGGTGAGGATCACCAGATCATAGAGCCGGTCGGCGCGGTGCAGGCGTTCGTGGCTGTGGGGGTAGGGGGCGCGCACCATCAGGTTGTAGTGGTCGGGGTCCTTGGGGTCGTCGGACCAAAGGTCGGACGGGCCGATGGGCAGCGCCCAGTCCGTGGGGCGCGCCATGCGGTCGGGGCGGTAGAGCATGCCGATCAGCCCGTGGATGCCCGCGGGGGTCGCGCCATCGCCTTCGCGCTTGGTGGTGGTGATGCCGCCGCGCCCGATGGCGCAGGGCAGGTGGCGCCCGAAGGCGCGCGCGCCGTGGCGGGTGACGACGATGTCGGTGGGCCCAATCCTGGCGGTCACAGCAGGTGGCCGGATTTCGCCGCCTTGGTGTCGAGGTACGCCGTGTTGTGCGCGCCGCGTCCGACCTGCAGGGGCACCCGTTCCACCACGTCGATCCCGTGGGATTGCAGCATCGCCACCTTGTTGGGGTTGTTGGTCAGCAGCCGCGCGGATGTGAAGCCGAGCCGCCGCAGCAGGTTCGCGCCGATGCGGAAGTCGCGTTCGTCGTCCTCGAACCCGAGCCGGTGGTTCGCCTCCACGGTGTCGAAGCCCTGATCCTGCAATGCATAGGCGCGCATCTTGTTCGCCAGCCCGATGCCGCGCCCTTCCTGGTTGAGGTACAAGAGCACGCCCGCGCCGGACGCCCCCATCTGCGCGAGCGCCCCGCGCAGTTGCGGGCCGCAGTCGCATTTGAGCGACCCCATGACGTCGCCGGTGAAGCAGGCGGAATGGAGCCGGGTGAGAACCGGACGGGCGCGGTCCGGGTCGCCGATTTCGATGGCGTAGTGTTCCTCGCCGCCGTCTTCGGGACGGAAGACGTGCAGGCGCCCGGCTTCGGACACTTCCATCGGCAGGCGGGCGTCGATCACGGCGGCGTGGGGGCTGGACAGGCGCGACAGGCGCAGCACCTCGGGCGCGGGGAGCAGGGTCAGACCGGCGTCAAGCGCAAGTTCGCCGGGGCGGTCCACGATCACCACCAGTGCCGCGGGCAGCAGGCGGGCGGACTTGCACAGACGGATCGCGGCGCGGTGCAGGTCGGCGCCGCCAGCGTTGTCGTCCGGGCGGTCGCTGACGAGCGGGCCTTTCATGGGCGTCGCCAGATCCCCGGCCGGGTCGGCCAGCGCCGTCACCCAGGCGCGCCCGGCATCGGCGGGCAGGCGCACGCGCGCCACGTCGCCGTCATAGGCGCGGGCCTTGAGCGTTTCGGCCCGCCGCGCGGTCAGCGCCACCACGGGTTGCCCCAGCGCACGCGCCGCCGCCAGCCGGTCCGACCCCAGCGTTTCGGCGGAGAGCACGAGCGCGCCGGTGCCCCCGTCGTCCACCAGAACGACGCCCAGCCCCATGCGCAGGTCAGCCCGCGCGCGGGACATCAGTTCGAGTGTCGAGGGAGCAAGGGTCACGGGGGTCTTTCCTCTTGGTGCGCGGCGCGCGGTGGCGCGGCGTCTGTAACATCTCTCGCGGGGGCGCACGACCCCGTGAGCCTTGTGCCAGATATCTTGTCCCCACGCAGCGGCAAGCGCAATTTCATCACAACAATGGAAGGAGACCGTGATGGCACCCTTGAAGAAGATCCTTCTGGTGGATGACGACGACGATCTGCGCGAAGCGCTGTCCGAGCAGCTTGTGATGACCGAGGATTTCGACGTCTTCGAGGCCAGCAACGGGGCCGAGGGCATGAGCCGCGCCAAGGAGGCGAGTTACGATCTCGTGATTCTCGACGTCGGTCTGCCGGATACGGACGGGCGCGAGCTGTGCCGCCGGATGCGCAAGCAGGGGGTCAAATGCCCGGTGCTGATGCTGACCGGCCATGACAGCGACAGCGACACGATCCTTGGTCTGGATGCGGGCGCGAACGATTATGTCACGAAACCCTTCAAGTTCCCTGTGCTTCTGGCGCGCATCCGGGCGCAACTGCGCCAGCACGAACAGAGCGAGGACGCGGTCTTCCAGCTTGGGCCCTACACGTTCAAGCCATCGATGAAGATGCTGATCGACGAGGCGGACCGCAAGATCCGCCTGACCGAGAAGGAAACCAACATCCTCAAGTTCCTGTACCGGGCCCCGGCGGGCGTGGTGGCGCGGGACGTGCTGCTGCACGAAGTCTGGGGATACAACGCCGGTGTCACCACCCACACGCTGGAAACCCACATCTACCGGTTGCGCCAGAAGATCGAACCGGATCCGTCCAACGCGCGGCTTCTGGTGACGGAAAGCGGCGGATATCGGCTGGTCAGCTGACGCGAATCGGGGTCTGGGCAAAGGTCGCATTTCCCCGGCGCGCCGAATGTGGCACCTTGGCCGCATCGGATCCCGCGCGCCCGGGTCATGGCGCACCTCCCTGTTGGACTGGCCCTCGCCCCCTGTGGCGGGGGCTTTTTTCCGGCGGCGGCGCGGCGCGTTCAGCGGTGGCGCAGCCGGGCCTCGCAGCGCGCCGTCAGGTCGTCGATCAGTTCGCCCAGCCGGGCGCAGGCCGCGTCGGTTTCGGCATCGGTCATCCGGCGCTGCGGCATGATCCCGTCGCCCACGGCCAGCACGCCGCGTGACCACGGCAGCGGCACGACGAAGCGGTCCCATGTCTTGAGCCGGATCGACCGGCTGACCGCATAGGTGCAAGGGGCCGCCTGCACGCCCGCCAGCGCGGCGATCACCAGCGCGCCCGGCTTGACCTGCCGGGGCGGGCCAAACGGGCCGTCCACCGTGACGCCCACCGACTGCCCCGCGCGCAACGCGCGGGCCGCGTCGCGCAGCGCGCCCGCGTTGTTGCCCGACGTTTCCAGTTCGATCACGTCGATCCCGCGTTCCAGCAGGTTCGCGCTGGCGATGCGGGCATCGGCGTGACCGCTCGCCATCACGGTCAGCTTGTGGTCGGTCCAGTCGCGCAGGTAGGGGGTGAAGACCAGACGTTCATGCCAGCAGCACAGCACGCGGGGGATGCCGCGCGCGATGTCGGCTTCGTAGGATTCGAACCCGATCCGTTCCCAGCGCGTCGTGCGGAAGACGAAGTTCACATAGACTGAAAACAGCTTCTGGAGCGCGTTCTGCACGCGGCGGTTTTTCTGCACCCTGATTTCGAAATCACGCCAGCGGCGCCGAAGTCGGTTCACGGTTTACCTCTGTCGTCCCCCGCACTGCGTTAGACGATCGGGGCGGTTCGCTCCAGTGCGGGGACCCTTGCCTTGAGCGGTGATGGCCGCGCGTCGCGGGAATGGTGCCGAAATGCAACGCGTCGTGTGTCGCGCGGGGCTTTTCCGGCCGGGGCTGGCCGGGTAGGGAGACCCGGCAGCACCAGCGAGGCCCCGCCATGACCCTGACCATCGCCACGTGGAACATCAATTCGGTCCGGTTGCGGGCCGGGCTGGTGGAGCGGCTGTTGCGGGAGGAGGCACCCGATATCCTTTGCCTGCAGGAGTGCAAGACGCCGGTCGACAAGTTTCCGACCGACGCCTTCGCGGCGCTCGGCTACCGGTACCTGGTGGCGCGCGGGCAGAAGGGATACAACGGCGTCGCGATCCTGTCGCGCGTGCCGCTGGAGGATGCCGGTCACCGCGATGTCGTCGGCCGTGGCGATGCGCGGCATGTGGCGGCGCGGTTGGGTTGCGGCGCGGTGATCCACAACTTTTACGTGCCTGCGGGGGGCGACGTGCCCGACCGGACGGTCAACGACAAGTTCGGCCACAAGCTTGATTTCCTCACCGAGCTGCGGGACTGGTTCGCGGCGGAGCGGCCGGAACGCGCGATCCTCGTGGGCGATCTGAACATCGCCCCGCGCGAAGATGACGTTTGGTCCCACAAGGCGCTGCTGAAGGTGGTCAGCCACACGCCCATCGAGGTGGATCATCTGGCCGCCGTGCAGGCGGCGGGCGGCTGGGTGGATGTCACGCGGGCGGACATTCCCGAAGGGCCGCTTTATTCGTGGTGGTCCTATCGCGCGAAGGACTGGTCGGCGGCGGACAAGGGGCGCAGGCTGGATCACGTCTGGGCCACGCCGGATCTTGCGGCGGGGGCCGGCGGGTCGCGCATCCTGCGCCATGTGCGCGGCTGGGACCAGCCGAGCGACCACGCGCCGGTGCTGGCGAGCTTCGATCTGTGACCCTGCCCCCTTGGCGCGGGGCGATGGGTCGCGCATATAGGCGGTAACGAGGACGGACTGACAGGACATGGGGACGAAGATGCTGAACCTAGGCGCAAACAAGACTGCGGATGCGGGCAAGGCGCAGGCGAGCGACCTGATCCGCGACGGGTCCGAGGCCAGTTTCATGGCCGACGTGATCGACGCGAGCATGACCACGCCAGTCGTCGTGGATTTCTGGGCCCCGTGGTGCGGCCCATGCAAGACGCTGGGACCGATGCTGGAACAGGCCGTGACGGCGGCGCGCGGGGCCGTGCGGATGGTCAAGATCGACGTGGACCGCAACCCGCGACTGGTGCAGGCGTTGGCGCAGCAGGGGCTGCCGTTGCAGTCGATCCCCACCGTGGTGGGCTTCGTGCAGGGCCGTCCGGTGGACATGTTCCAGGGCGCGCAACCCGGTTCGGAAATCAAGCGGTTCGTCGATGCCTTGATCCAGATGGCGGGCGGCGATGCCTCCGGCGGGCTGGACGACGCCATCGCCGCGGCCGAGGACATGCTGGCGCAAGGGGCGGTGGTGGACGCCGCGCAGACCTTCGCCGCCGTGCTGGGGGAGGCGCCGGACAATGCGGCGGCCTATGGCGGGCTGGCGCGGGCGCATGTGGCGCTGGGAGAATTCGACCAGGCCGAGGCGCTTCTGAACAACGCGCCGACCGAACTGGTGGGCAAGCCCGAACTGGACGCGGCGCGCGCGCAGCTTGATCTTGCGCGGCAGGCGGCGAACGCGGGGCCTGTGGGCGACCTGCGCGCGGCGGTGGAGGCCGATCCGGCGGATCATCAGGCGCGGTTCGACCTGGCGCTGGCGCTGCATGCCAGCGGCGACGTGCAGGGGGCCGTGGACGAACTGCTGGAACTGTTCCGCCGCGACCGGGACTGGAACGAGGGCGCGGCGAAAGCGCAGCTTTTCACCATCTTCGACGCGCTGAAGCCGAAGGATCCGATCGTGCTGGTCGGACGGCGCAAACTGTCCTCGTTGATATTTGCCTGAACGGTGCGTCGGGCTAGCTGTCAGTCATGAAAATTCCCACCGACCTGCCATCGACGATCCCGGTATTCCCGCTGCCCGGCGCGCTTTTGCTGCCCCGCGCCCGGCTGCCGCTGCACATCTTCGAGCCGCGCTATCTGGCGATGCTCGATGACGCCTTGAAAACCGAGCATCGGCTGATCGGCATGATCCAGCCCCGCGCGACGCCGGGTCGCGACACCCGCCTGCAAGGGATCGGTTGCGCGGGCCGCGTGACCGGTTTTTCCGAGACCGAGGACGGACGTTACATGATCACGCTTGCGGGGATGTCGCGGTATCGCGTCACGCGGGAAGTGTCGGGCTTCGCGCCGTATCTGAAAGCGGATGTGTCCTGGGCCGGCTTCGACCGCGACCGTGGGCCGGTGGAAACCGATCCGGGGTTCGATCGCGACCGGTTCATGGTCATGCTGGGCCGTTTCTTCCACGCGCGCAACCTGTCCACCGACTGGGACAGCCTGAAGGATGCCGAGGACGAGTTGCTGATCAATTCGTTGTCGATGCTGTGCCCGTTCGAGCCCGAGGACAAGCAGGCCCTGCTGGAGGCGCCGTCGCTGAGCACGCGGCGCGAGACGCTGGTCACGCTGATCGAATTCGCGCTGCTCGGCGGCGACCGCGACGAGATCATGCAATGAGCGACAGGGCCGACCCGCTCCTTTTCGACCGCCGGATGCTGGAGGCGTTGATCTGTCCGCAGACACAAGCGACGCTGTCGTATGATGTGGATCGACAGGAGCTTGTGTCGCGGGCTGCCGGGCTCGCCTATCCGATCCGCGATGGCATACCGGTGATGCTGGTGGACGAGGCGCGCAAGCTGGACGACTGATCCGCGTCCCCGGTTGCGGAATGGCCCGTTCCGGGTCGGCGCCTTGATGTCAAGGGCACCCTGGGATCATTGGCATCGCCGCGGGGTTTCGTGCATTTCCTGGCCTTGGCAGCAGCCACGCCGGGCGCAGACCCGACGGCACTGGCCGGACTAGAGCCGCGCGCCGGTCAGCAGCCGCGGCACATCGCCGGTCAGACCGGCGGCTTCGCGCATGAAGGCGCGGCGCAATGCAGGCGATGCGTTCACCGCCGCAAGGCCAAGGTCCCGGCCCAGACGCAGGATCGGGTTGTCGTTGGAAAAGAGCCGGTTGAACCCGTCTGTCGCCATCGCCAGCGTCGCCGTGTCGAACCGCCGCCAGCGGGCGTAGCGGTCAAGCACGTCGGCCTGCCCGATATCCTCGCCCCGCCGATGGGCCGCGACCGCGACCTCGGCCAGTGCTGCCACGTCGCGCAGTCCCGCGTTCAGCCCCTGTCCAGCGATGGGATGCACGCCGCGCGCAGCATCGCCCACGAGCGCCAGACGCGGGGCGATGAAACTGTCGGCCAGCGTCATGTTCAGCGGATAGGTATAGCGCGCCCCGGCCAGCCGGATGTCACCCCGGAAGCTGCCGAACCGCGGGCGCAGCACGTCAAGATAGGCGGTATCGTCCAGCGCCTGGATGGCGCGGGCCTGCGCGTGTGTTTCGCTCCAGACGATGGATGACCGGTTGCCGCGCAGCGGCAGGATCGCGAGCGGCCCGGACGGCATGAAGAACTGGTGCGCGCAGCCGTCGTGGGGCAGGTCGTGCTCGATGGCGCAGACAAGGGCGGTCTGGCGGTAATCGGTCACGCGCCGGTGGATACCCGCGCGCGCCGCAGTCGGCCCGGTGCGCCCGTCCGCGCCCACGACCAGCGCCGCGCGCAGGGTTTCGCCGGTGTCGAGCGTGACCTCGGCCGCGGCCGGACCCGTGGTCTGCGCGGTAACGCGGGTGCCCGGGCGGTGCGCGATGCCCGGGTGTGCATCGAGCGCATCCAGAAGGGCCGGGCGCAGGTAGCGATCTTCGACCATGTGGCCCATCGGGCCTTCGTCCAGCTCGGCGTGGTCGAAGTGCAGCGACAGTGGCGACGGCCCCTCGCCCGCGCGCCCGTCGCTGACGCGGATGTCGAGGATCGGTTGCGCGCCCGGTGCCAGAAGGTCCCAGAGCCCCAGCGCGCCGAGCATCCGCACGGAGGCGAGCGCCATGGCATAGCACCGCCCGTCGAAACCGCCGGCGGCCTGCGTGGCGCGGGGCAGGGCGTCGATGACCTGCACGCGCAGGCCCCCCTGCGCCAGCGCGAGCGCGAGCGCGCTGCCGTTCAGGCTGCCGCCGATGATGATGACGTCGGTTCGGTTCGGTCTGTCTGTCATGGGCGGGAATATGGGGGCGCGGGCGGGATTGTCCACGCGACATCCGCGCCGCCGCTCGCTGCTTCGGGTGGCACGCGGTGGCCCGCCCTTTCGCTGGACCGGGGGGGCGGTTTCGCGCTAGTTTGTGGCAAAGGGGCGCGACGACCCCGACACACGAGGCAAGATGCAAGTTCCGGAGCGGTTTTCGAACCTGCCGCCCTACGCGTTTCCGCGTTTGCGCGCGCTGCTTGACGCCCACCTGCCGGGGGGCGATCCGCTGGCCATGTCCATCGGCGAGCCGACCCATGCCTTTCCGGGCTGGGTGCCCGAGGTGATCGCGGCGCATGCGCTGGAATTCGGGCAGTATCCGGTGAACGAGGGTGCGCCGGAACTGCTGGACGCCGTCTGCGGCTGGGTCGGTCGGCGGTACGGCGTCGCCCTTGGCCGGGACCGGGTGATGGCGCTGAACGGCACGCGCGAAGGGCTTTACAACGTGGCGGCCGCGCTGTGCCCGGAGCAGGTGCGCGGGCTGCCACCCGTGGTGCTGCTGCCCAACCCGTTCTATCAGGCCTACGCCGTGGCGGCGCTGGCCGTGGGGGCGGAACCCGTGCTGGTGCCCGCCACCGAGGCCACGGGATTTCTGCCGGATTACGCGGCGTTGCCTGCGGATGTGCTGGATCGGACGGCGCTGTGTTACATCTGTTCGCCGTCGAACCCGCAAGGGGCGGTTGCCGGGGCGGATTACTGGGCCGACCTTCTGGCGCTGGCGGAACGGCACGATTTCCGCATCATCGCCGACGAATGCTATGCCGAGATCTGGCGGTTGTCCCCGCCACCCGGCGTGCTGGAGGTGGCGGCGGCCACGGGGGCCGACCCGGAGCGGGTGCTGGCCTTTCATTCGCTGTCCAAGCGGTCGAACCTGCCCGGGCTGCGGTCCGGGTTCGTCGCGGGCGGGCCGGATGCCATTGCCCGGCTGCGCCAGTTGCGCAACTATGCCGGTGCGCCCTTGCCGATGCCGTTGCAGCGGGTGGCCGAACGCGCCTGGTCCGACGAGACCCATGTGGTGGAAAACCGCGCGCTCTATGCCGCGAAATTCGCGCTGGCGGATCGGCTGCTGGGCGATGTGCCGGGATACGTGCCGCCGCAGGCCGGGTTCTTCCTGTGGCTGCCCGTGCCCGATGGGGAAGCCGCCGCGCTGAAGCTGTGGCGCGACACCGGCGTGCGCGTGCTGCCGGGGGCCTATCTTGGGCGCGACACCGGGGCCGGAAACCCCGGCGCAGGGTATGTCCGCGTGGCGCTGGTGGCGCCCTTCGACCAGACCGAGGCGGGGCTGACGGCCTTGCGACATTGCCTGTATTGACCCTTTAGGACCGAGACCCATGGCATTCCAGACCCGTTCCCGCGATCCGCTGTTCGACGAGGCGACCCAGGCCGCGCTGGAGCGGCGCGCATGGGAACTGGCGGGGCTGGGCCTTTTGGCGGTGGCGGTGGTGCTCGGACTGGCGCTGGCCAGCTACGCGCCGACCGATCCCAGTTTCCTTGGCACGTCCACGGCGGTGCCGCAGAACTGGCTGGGGGTGTTCGGCGCCTATCTCGCGGCTCCGTTCACGGTGATCCTTGGCAGCGGGTCATGGGCGCTGGTGGCGGTTTGTGCGGTCTGGGGTGTGCGGTTCGTGCTGCACAGGGGGGAGGACCGCGCCTTCGGACGGCTGGTGTTCGCACCGGTCTGGGTGGCGCTGGCCGCGATCTATGGGGCGACGGTGCCGCCGGGGGCGGGCTGGACCCACAGCTTCGGGCTTGGGGGCCTGTTTGGGGATACGGCGCTGGGGGTGCTGCTTGGCCTTCTGCCGATGCCGGCGGCCGCGGGGTTGGTGGTGTCGGCGCTGGTGCTGGCCGTGGCGCTGCTGACGCTGGGGCTGTTCGTGCTGGGGGCCACGCGGGGCGAAACGCGCGGGCTGGCCCGGTTCCTCGGGTTGGGCGTGCTGTTCGCTTATGACGGGCTGGTGCGCGGGGCGCAGACCCGCGTGGCGCAGGCACAGGCGCGGCGGGCGGCACGGGCCGATGTGCGGGCCGATGTGCGGGCCGATGTGCGGGCCGTGGGGCGGGCCGAGGTGCCGGCGGAGCGCCTGTCGGCCCGTCCGGCCCCGGTGGCACGTCGCACACCACCACGCGACATGTTCGGGGCGGATCCCGCCGATGACATCGTGTTGGATGCGGATGACGAGATCGACGTGCCCGACGTCGGACTGCCGCCGGAGCCCCCTCTGGGCCTGCGCGGCGTGCGCGGGTTTGGTCGCCCCCAGCCCCGGCTCGAGGCGCGGGTGCTGGACCCCAATGCGCTGCTGCAGGACACCGCAGCACGGTTTGCGGCTGCGGGAGATGGGCCGCTGGCTGATCCGGAGGACGACGTGGAGGCGGATGCGGACCTGCTGCCCGATCCCGAGCGCGGCGCGCGGGTGCGGGCCAAGATCAGCGACGCGATCCGGCTGCGGCTGCGCAGCGACCGTGCGGCGCGGGTGCGCGCCCGCGACCGGCAGGAACCGGTGCTGCGCAGCGAACCGCCGCTGACCACTGCGGGGGGCGGGGCGGGGGCCGGGGCCATGGCGCTGGGGCTTGGGGCGGCGCGGACAGGCGCGGTGGCCGGGTTGGCGGTGCCGGTCGCTGCCGTGGCTGGCCCGGAGCGCGTCGCGCGCCTGTCCGTCCCTGATTTCGGGTCCGATGACGCCGCCGCCTTCGATGATGCGGGCGTGCCGGGTGCCGATCCCGAGGATATGGAGCCGGATGACATGGCCGATGCGCCCGTCGCGGCCCCGCGCATCCCCCGGTACGAACCGGCCCGGCCCGTGGTGCAGCACCCCGTGGCGCGTCGGCCCGTCCCGTCGTCCCGGGCGCAGGCCGAGGCGCAACCGGCGCTGCGGCTTGGTCCCGATCCGGCGGACGCCTATGACCCGCCGCCCCTGTCGCTTTTGCGCGATCCGGCGACGGTCGAACGGCTCTACCTGTCCGACGAGGCGCTGGAGGAGAACGCCCGCATGCTGGAAAGCGTGCTGGAGGATTACGGCGTGAAGGGCGATATCGTGTCGGTGCGGCCCGGCCCCGTGGTCACGATGTACGAACTCGAACCCGCGCCGGGGTTGAAGGCGAGCCGCGTGATCGGGCTTGCGGACGACATCGCGCGGTCCATGTCGGCGCTGTCGGCGCGCGTGTCCACCGTGCCGGGCCGGTCGGTGATCGGGATCGAACTGCCCAACGACAACCGCGAGATGGTGCTCTTGCGCGAGATCCTGTCATCGCGCGATTTCGGCGACAGCAAGGTGCGCCTGCCGTTGGCACTGGGCAAGGATATCGGCGGCGAAAGCATCGTGGCGAACCTCGCCAAGATGCCCCACCTTCTGATCGCGGGCACCACGGGGTCGGGCAAGTCGGTGGCGATCAACACGATGATCCTGTCGCTCCTGTACAAGCTGACGCCCGAGGAATGCCGGCTCATCATGATCGACCCGAAGATGCTGGAACTGTCGGTCTATGACGACATTCCGCACCTGTTGTCGCCGGTGGTGACCGATCCGAAGAAGGCCGTGGTCGCGCTGAAATGGGTCGTGGCGGAAATGGAAGACCGCTATCGCAAGATGTCCAAGATGGGCGTGCGCAACATCGAGGGGTACAACGGCAAGGTTCGGGCGACGCTGGACAAGGGCGAAATGTTCTCGCGCACCGTGCAGACCGGGTTCGACGACGACACCGGCGATCCGGTGTTCGAGACGGAACAGTTCGAACCGCAGACCCTGCCCTATATCGTCGTCATCGTTGACGAGATGGCCGACCTGATGATGGTGGCGGGCAAGGAGATCGAGGCCTGCATCCAGCGGCTGGCGCAGATGGCGCGGGCGTCGGGCATCCACCTGATCATGGCGACCCAGCGCCCGTCGGTCGATGTCATCACCGGCACGATCAAGGCGAACTTCCCGACGCGGATCAGTTTTCAGGTAACAAGCAAGATCGACAGCCGCACGATCCTGGGCGAACAGGGGGCCGAGCAGCTTCTGGGCATGGGCGACATGCTCTATATGGCGGGGGGCGGACGGATCACCCGCATCCACGCGCCTTTCGTGAGCGACGAGGAGGTGGAGGACATCGTCCGCCACCTCAAGACCTATGGCCCGCCGAGTTATGTGGGCAGCGTCGCCGAAGGGCCAGAGGACGACCGCGCCGACGAGATCGATGCGGTTCTGGGGCTGGGAAGCGGGTCGGGCGGCGATGATGCGCTGTACGATCAGGCAGTGCAGGTGGTCATCACCGACCGCAAGTGTTCCACCAGCTACATCCAGCGCAAGCTCGCCATCGGCTACAACAAGGCGGCACGGCTTGTGGAGCAGATGGAGGACGCGGGGCTTGTGACCCCCGC
>DAIPIS010000045.1:0-14778 GCA_036770665.1 Meridianimarinicoccus sp. | reverse complement strand
TCCGGAACATGATGAACAGCGGAATGATCGTCACATGCACCGGCACCATCAGCGTGGCGAGGATCAGGAGGAACATCGTGGTGCGCCCGGGAAAGCGCATCTTGGCGAAGGCATAGCCCGCCAGCCCGTCGATGAAGACGATCCCGATGGTGGACACGCTCGCGATGATGAAGGTGTTCAGCATTGCGCGTCCGAAATTCGTCACCTCGAAGACGCGCAGGAAGTTTCCCCACTGGACGTTGTCCGGGATCAGGACGGGCGGCCACGCAAAGACCTCAGCGGGGCTGGACAGGGCCAGCGCCACGATCATCAGGAACGGTGCCAGGATGATGCCCGACAGCGCGATCAGCGCCATGTAGATCAGCGCGCGCCTTGTGCGACGGATGGCCGGGGGGGCGTAGTCGAGATTGCTCATCGCCCTATCGCCTCTTCCGGCTCAGCTGGCCGGACAGCCCCAGCAGCAACAGCGACAGGCCCATGATCGCCACGAACAGCACCACCGCGACGGCGGCCGCATAGCCCATGGCGAAGGACTGGAACGCCTGGTTGTAGGAGAACAGGACCGCCGTGGTGGTGGCGCGCCCCGGGCCCCCGCCCGTCAGCACCACGACCTGATCGAAGACCTGAAGGTTGAAGATGACGGCTGTCACGACGACAAACATCGTCGTGGGCATCAGGATCGGCAGCGTGACTTGTGTGAAGCTGCGCCACCAGGATGCGCCGTCCATCACCGCCGCCTCGCGCAGGGATTGCGGAATGCCTTGCAACCCGGCGAGGAAGATCACCACCGAATAGCCCATCTGCCGCCAGATGCCGATTCCGATCAGCGTGGGCAGCGCCTGCTTGCCATCGGCCAGAAACCCCTGCCGGTCGATTCCCACAAGGCTGAGAAGGTAGTTGAACGGCCCGAAGGCCGGATTCATGACGTAGAGCCAGGCCACCCCGATCGCGACCCAGCTGGCCACTTGCGGCATGTAGAACACCGTGCGGAACACCCCCATGCCGCGCAGGCGGGTGTCCAGCATCACCGCAACGGCCAACGACAGGATGGTGGCAGGCACCACCGTGCCGACCGTGTAGTAAAGCGTCACACGGAACGCCTGCATCGCGCGGGCATCGCTGAAAAGACGCTCGTAGTTCGCAAGCCCGATGAAGCGCGGCGGTTGCAGGAGGGAATACTGCGTCAGGCTCAGATAGCCGCCATACATCAGGGGCGCTATCTTCAGCGCCAGGAACAGCGCCATCACCGGCAGGACGAGGATCAGGCCCCAGCGCGCTTCGGCCGGGGTTACCCAGTCGCCCTGAAACCAGGTGCGTTTCGTCTTTGCCATTCCGCGCACCCCCCGGACCGGATGGGGGCGGCTGTGTGCCGCCCCCGCCTGTCACGCAGATTGGATCAGTTGAACCCGATGCCCGAGCGGTCGATGATTTCCGCCTGGATCTCGGCGGCGGCGTTGTCCATCGCTTCCTGCGGGTCCATGCCGTTCAGCAAGAGCTCGTCCAGCCAGACGTTGAGGATGGATTCGTATTCCGAGAAGTTCGGGTGCTTGGGGTCCGCCGATCCGCCATCCAGCGCCAGTTGCAGATAGCGCTGTGCCAGCGGGTTGCCCGCAAGGTAGGGATGCCCTTCAGGCAGGACCGCACCGGGGATCGACCCTCCGAGGCCCGCCAGCTGCACGATGTTGTCTGGTTCCACCACCAGGAACTGCAGCAGCTTCGCCGCTGCTTCCTTGTTGCGAGAGGTTGAGGTGATCGCGATCACGTTCGCCCCTAGTCCGGCGCCTGCCATATCCGGCGTGCCCTGTGGGCCCGGTGGTACAAGGCCAAGGCCCGCGTATTGCAGCAGATCCGGGAATTCGTTTTGCCAGTTGCGGAAGGCGAAGTTGTTGTAGACCATCGCCGTCAGGCCCTGACCCAGTCCCACGTTGTCGGCCTCGATCGACCGGGGCACGTCGCAGCATTGAACGAGCTTCTGGAAGAACGCCGCCGCCTCGACCGCCTGCGGGCTGTTCATCGTCGCGGTCATCCCGTCGTCCGAGAACATCGCCCCTCCGTTGGCCTCGACCAGACGAGTGAACATGTTCGACCGGTTGAAGGCAAAGGACGAGGAATAGAACCCAAGCTGCGTGATGTTCCCCGACCCGTCGCGCACCGTTGCGCCTTCGGCCCAGGCCAGCCAGTCGTCCCAAGTGGCCGGCGGGCTGGAAGCATCGTTGCCGCCCGCCTCGATCAGGTCGGTCCGCCAGGACAGGCCGTTGGCCGAGAACCAGGTGGGCAGCATCGACCAGGTGCCGTTCCACGAGGTCAACTCGACCGTGGCGGGCACGAAGTCCGCCGGGTCGAAGAATTCGCCATGGTCGGCCAGCAGCCCGCGCTCGGCAAAGCCCGCGACAAGGTTCGAGAAGCCGAAGATGATGTCCGGCAGCGTGCCGCCCGCCGCGGACGTGGCGATCTGCTGCTGATAGCTGGACCAGGCTGTAATCTCGTAGTCGACCTTGATGCCGGGGTTGGCCGCCTCGAACTCCGGGATCAGACGTTCCAGTACGGCGCCATGCGCCTCGGGCGTGCCGTTGAACCACATCCGCACTGTGGTGTCCTGCGCGGCGGCCGTGGTCGTCGTGAGTGCGGCCGCCAAGGCGACTGCATGGGCCGGCCTGAAGGCTGTGGGTCGATCAAGTCCAAACATCTGAGTGCTCCCTGTTGTGTTTTCGCGCGGCAAGCCAGCAAGCTATGGGAAAAGCATCACGAAGGAGCGCTGAAAGGGCAACCATCTTTCGAACCAAAGGGCAATTTTCCCGCGCTCTTGGCAGCTATGCGCACAGTGGAAGGTCCTATTCTGGGCACCTGTCCCAGGACCCGCAGAACGCTTAGTGGCAGCATTCTGGGCGGGCCATGCCCTGATAGCCCCTACCGGGCACAGTCGCGGCAGCGCATGATCGTTGGATCAAGCGCAAGGCGTCGTTCCCCGATGAATTCACCGCAGGCGTTACACCAGCCGAAGTGTTCACCTTCAATCCTCAGGAGAGCCGCCTGAATGGCACGGATGCGGCCAGTCCGACGCGCATCAACCGCCGCGGCCATCGCCTGCCCCTGCATGGCGTCCATGCGGCTGAGCCGCCCTACGCTTTGCTGGTCAAGTTCGACGGGCTTGCGTTGCTCGACGGTAGAACCGGATGCCTGCTGCAGGGCCTCTAGCTCTTCCCGCAAACGCGGCAGAAACAGGGCTCTCAGACCTTCGGGGTTGAGCATGCTCATCTCGACCCTGCACCAAGGCCGCTTGCACCTTCGCGGACCAGACCATCGCCGTCGTGGTTGCCCCATCGAGCCGGCCGCAAATGCAGCAGTCTATGCATGCTTCGGCCCTTAGCATGTCCAACTGCGTCGCGTCCACCAGCCTGATATGGTTCCTCACGAGGCGATCGCAGCGGGCTTGCGGCTGGACCGCACCCTGCGTTCCAGGTTTGACCCCACTCGGCACTTGGTGAGACCCGCCTCCTTGGCCCGGCCTCCAAAAGGCCAGCAGCAGTTCGTCGCGGTCCGATCGACAAAAGGGGGGCTAACGACCAAGGCCAAAGGGCAAACAAACCATCTCTCCGGTCTCGTCCGTCACCTGACGCCTCCCCAGGCGTGAACCGTTGTGTCTGTTCCGCGGCTATCGGCGACGTTCCTTGGTCAGATCGGCGCGTCAGGTTGGCCGGTAGTCCCGCGTCGCCTCGGGATCGTCGGTCGAAAACGGCAGGGCCAGCAGTTCCGCCCAGGCTTCCCCGGGGATCGCGTGTGTGGCCCAGTCCAGCGTTTCCTGCACCCGCTCGGGCCGCGAAACCCCGACGATGGTCGAGGTGATGCGCTTGTCGCGCATCGAGAACTGCAAGGCCGCTGCCCCCAGCGGCACGCCAAACCGCGCGCAGACTTCCTCGAAGGCCCGGACGGATGCGCGCCCCTCGGGTGTTGCGTCCTGATAGGTGATTCTCGCGTTCGAGGCCGACCCTTTCGCCAGCATTCCGCCCGCGAAGGGGGCTGCATTGAAAACGGCAATTCCCCGGTCATGCGCCGCGGTAAAGATCGCGTCGGCTTCGCGGTTCAGCAGCGTAAAGCGGTTATGGCTGATCAGGGCATCGAATTCCCAGCCCGACAGCAACTGCTGCATCAGATCGAGCCGTCCCATGGCAAGCCCGACCGCATCGACAAGCCCCTCTTCCTTCATCCGGAAGAGCGTCTCCAGCGCACCGCCCTTGCCCGTCACTTCGGTCGGGTCGCGGGCATATTCAGGGTCATGCAGGTGGAGAATGTGTAAGCGATCAAGCCCCAGCGCCGTCAGGCTCTCCTCGAGCGAGCGGCGTGCCCGATCCCCGTCGAACCGGTTCGTCCCCATGTCGCGGTCCAGCTTGGTGGCAAGCACGGCATGGGCCGGAAGGCCACCAAGTTCGCCGATCACTTCGCCAATCCGGGTTTCGCTGCGGCCCATGCCGTAGTTGCGCGAGGTGTCGACAAAGCATGGATCTGCCCGGAACACCGCGTGCAGCGTCTGCCGCGCGCGATCGGCATCCACCGAATAGCCGTAGGTATCTGGCATGTCGCCCAGCGCGCTGGTTCCGAAGCAGATGTCTGCAACCCCGAAAGGCAGCCTTTCTGCGGTTCTGGCAACAAGCTGCATGTGTCGTCTCCTTCGGGGCGGGACAGGGCAAACTCAGGCTGGGGTCAGGGCAGCCGCAGGTTCGGCAAAATGGCAGGCGCTCAGGTGTCCGGGCCGGCCGCGCGGCAGAAACGGCGGGTCTTCGTGCGCGCAGATGTCCTGGGCTTTCCAGCAGCGGGTCCGGAACCGGCAGCCGCTGGGCGGGTTGGCCGGATTGGGCACATCCCCCTGCAGGATGATCCGTTCGCGCCGGGGTCGCCCCTTGCGGGCCTGCGGGTCGGGCACCGCCGACAGGAGCGCCTGCGCATAGGGATGGGTGGCGCGCGCATAGATCTCGTCCCAGGGCCCGATCTCGACGATCTTGCCAAGATACATCACTGCGACGCGGTCCGAGATATGGCGCACCACCGAAAGGTCGTGGCTGATGAAGATATACGACAGGTTCATGTCGCGCTGCAGCCCCTGAAGCAGGTTCACCACCTGCGCCTGCACCGAAACGTCCAGCGCCGACACCGCTTCGTCGCAGATGATCACCCTTGGTTCGACCGCAAGCGCCCGCGCAATGCCAATGCGCTGGCGCTGACCGCCCGAGAACTGGTGTGGATAACGGTCGGCATCTGACGCGTTCATGCCGACCCGTTCCAGCAATTCGCCCACCCGGCCCGAGCGCTTCTTGCCAGCGACGATGTCAGGAAAGATGTCCCATGGCTCGCTGATGATCTGGCCGACCGTGAACCGCGGGTTCAGCGAGGCGTAAGGGTCCTGAAAGATGATCTGCAACTCGCGCCGGGTCTCACGCATCTGGGCGGCGGGTAGCTTAAGGATATCGCGGCCTTTGTAGAACACCTCGCCCGCCGTGGGCTGGTGCAGGCGCAGGACGTTGCGCGCCATGGTGGACTTGCCGCAGCCGGATTCCCCGACAACCCCAAGCGTTTCGCCTTCATGCAGGTCGAAATCCACGCCATCCACAGCGCGCAACCAGTCGGTCCCGCCGAACAGGAAGCCTGCCTTGTGGATCGGGAAGTGCTTCTTCAGGCCCCGCACCGAAAGCAGGGGCGCGCGGTCGGTCGCCAGATCAGACATGGATCCCGTCCTCCACGAAATGGCACATCGCGCGGTGTTGTGGGCTGACCGAGACCTGCGGCGGCGGGACATTGGTGCAGACCGGCTCGGCCCGATTGCAGCGCGGGGCGAACGGGCACCCCGCAGGGATTCTGGTCAGTTGCGGCGGCGACCCGGGGATCGCATAAAGCTGACCGTCCTTCATGTCAGCCTGCGGGACGGACCGCATCAGCCCGATCGTATAGGGATGCGCGGGCCGGTCGAAAACCTCGGCGATGGGACCGGATTCGACAACGCGTCCAGCATACATGACGCACAGCCTGTCAGCCATCTCGGCGACAACACCGATGTCATGCGTGATCAGGATGATGGCCATCCCGGTGTCACGCTGAAGGTCTTGGAGCAGCTGCATGATCTGGGCCTGGACCGTCACATCCAGCGCCGTGGTCGGCTCGTCCGCGATCAGCAGTTCCGGGTCGAGCGCGAGTGCCATGGCGATCATCACGCGCTGGTTCATCCCGCCCGAGAACTGGTGTGGATAGTCGTCCACCCTGCGCGCGGCCGAAGGAATGCCGACCCGGTCCATCAGCTCGATGGCGCGCGTTCGCGCGTCCGCGCGTGACATGCCGCGATGCACCCGAAGCGCCTCGCCGACCTGGAAGCCGACGGTGAGACCGGGGTTGAGCGAGGTGATAGCATCCTGGAAGATCATCGAGATCCGCTGGCCCTGGATCCGGGCCGCCTCGTGCGGCGGCATCCGCAACAGGTCCTGCCCATGAAACAGAATCTGCCCGTTCGAGATGCGCCCCGGCGGACTGGTGATCAGGCCCATCATCGCAAGCGCGCTGACACTCTTGCCAGAACCAGATTCGCCGAGGACACCCAGGGTTTCCCCGCGGTCCAGCCGGAATGACACATCGTCCACCGCCCGGATCGTTCCGAGCGGGGTGACGAATTCGACCCGAAGGTTCCGCACTTCCACAAGTGGCGGCGCGGCGTTCATGTCAGCCACCGCCAACGCTGAACGGGATCGGTGATCGTGCGCAGCCAGTTGGCGATCAGGTTCAGGCTGAGCGTGGTCAGGAATATCGCCAGACCCGGCATCACGACAAGCCACCAGGCATCCCGCATGTAGTCCCGGCCACGTTCGATCATCCGCCCCCACGACGCATCCGGCGGGGCGATGCCGAAGCCGAGAAAGCTGAGCGACGCCTCGGCCAGGATCAGAAGCGCAAGTTCCAGCGTCGCGAGAACGAGGATCGGAGAGGCCATGTTCGGCAGGATGTGCCGGAAGATGATGCGCGCATCGGACGCCCCAATGGCGCGGGCGGCTTCCACGAAAGCGGATTCCCGGAATCCGAGCACGATGCCGCGGGTCAGCCGCGCATAGACCATCCAGCGCACCACGGCGAAAACCAGGATCAGGTTGAAAAGTCCCCCGCCGATCAGGAACAGGATGACAAGCGCGATCAACAAAGACGGAATCGCCATGAATCCATCGACCAGCCGCATGATCACATCATCGATCCAGCCTCGATAGAATCCCGCCAGCAGCCCCAGCGTTACTCCGATGACGCCCGATACGAGAACGCCGATCACGGCGATCGAGACTGAGACGCGGGCGCCGTGGATCAGCCGCGAAAGGACATCCCGGCCAACCTCGTCGGTGCCCAGGATGTGCAGTCTCTCCACCCCGCGAAACCGAAGCTCGCTCATGGGCGGCTGGCGCTGGCCGCCCAGGATGTTCTGTTGCAACGGATCGTAGGGAGCGATCCAGGGCGCGAAGACAGCACAGATCAGCAGGACCAGGATGAAGATCACGCTCAACAGGACGAAGGGTTCCGACACCAGCGCCCACAGGTACTG
The DNA here is from genome assembly GCA_036770665.1 of Meridianimarinicoccus sp. Lineage (GTDB taxonomy): Bacteria > Pseudomonadota > Alphaproteobacteria > Rhodobacterales > Rhodobacteraceae > Meridianimarinicoccus. Next base: position 7,217 of record DAIPIS010000045.1, on the reverse strand, counting down.
CCGGGCGGTAATCCGACCGGCCCGGTCCCCCTTGTCGCCAGTTGGCTCGGGCGTCGGCGACGACAATCCTTCCTTCGCGGCGTCGTTGACCTGTATCATCTGAAACTCACACGGGGATTGAGGGCTGTGTAGAGCATGTCGACGATCAGGTTGATCAGGACGACCATCACGACCATCACGAAAACTGCCGCCTGTACGATGGGCAGGTCGCGACGCGACAGGGCATCAAGGGTCAGTTGCCCGATCCCGGGCCAGGCGAAGATGAATTCGATGATGATGACGCCGGTGATGATCGCCGCCGCCTCGTCGCCGCTGATTGTGACCACGGGCACGGCGGCGTTCTTCGCCGCGTGCACATAGGCCACCCGGTTGCGGGACAGGCCCTTGCTGCGCGCCGCGGTGATGTAGGGCCGGGCGAGTTCGTCCAGCATCGCGCTTCGTGTAATCTGCGTGATGCGCCCGATCGGACGCATTGCCAGGGCAATCGCAGGCAGGATCACATGCAACACCCCTCCATATCCGGCCGTCGGCAACAGACCCAGATAGGTGGCGAAGAACAGCATCAGCATCAGGGCGAGCCAGAACTCGACAATCGAGACCCCGGCGAGCGAGATCACGTTCACAAAGCGGTCGAATGCAGATCGCGGACGCATGGCGGCGCCGATACCGAGCGGAACCGCGACAAGCAGCGCGATGACCATTGCGGTCCCGGCCAGGTAGAAGGTCGCGGGCAGACGTTCCAGCACGAGCGGCATGGACGGCGTCCCTTCCCGAAGGTTCCCGTCCAGCATCCCGCTGCTCAGTCCAAAGCGGTAGCTGTCGCCGAAATCGCCGCGCGCCACCCCGCCGAGAAAGCGCACATACTGCACCATCAGCGGGTCTTCGAGCCCGAGACGCTCGCGCAGTTGCTGGACGGTCTGGGCTTCTGCCTGTTCGCCGAGAATCAGGCGCGCCGGATCGCCAATGGACCGGCCGGCCAGAAAGACGAAGGACATCACCAGAAAGACCATCACGATGGCCTGAAGAACCCGGCGGATCAGATACTTCAGCATATCCTCGTCACCTCCCGGAACTCTGTCGGGCCGACCGATGCGCCCGCTCGACTGGCCCGGATGAAAGGGCGGGCCACGCCCGATGCCCGAAGGCAACGGGCGCAGGCACCATTCAGTTCGCGCGACGCATCTGGACGGCCATCAGACGGTGATCGATTGCAAAGTTCCAGTCGAAGTCGGCCGGCACACCATAGGCGCGTGCCAGCAAGCCGATCGAATCCATCACGAACCGTTCGTGGGTGTAGGCGTTCAGGTCGCGCAGCGCCTCATGCCGCTCGGACCCCGACAGCGCAGCTGCCGCTGCAAGCTGCGAGTCGAACTCGGGGTCGCACCAGACCGAGACGATGCTCACGCAAGTGTAGTCGGAGGTGAAGGTCGCGGCATAATCCATCAGCGGATTGCCGCGCACATGGACCCACATGTAGGCGCGGTTGTCGGCGGGTTTGGTCGTTGCGCGCACGTTGAAGACGGCCGGTTCTTCGACCGCGACCGTGTTCTCGATACCCACTTCGTTGAGCATCGCGTTGATGGCCTCGACCATTTCGCCGTTGCGCGGTGTGGACCCGATCCGCGTCGCAATGTGCACCGACGGAATCTCGATCCCTTCGGCCCGCAGTTCCGCAAGCAGCTCCATCGAGCGTTCCGGATCGTAGCCGTAGGTGTCGAGCCCGTCGTGATATCCGGTTGCAATGCTTGGCAGCATCTGGCCACGCAGTGGCGAGCCATGCACCATGATGAACTCGCGGATGCCTTCGGTATCGATCGCCTTGAAGAAGGCCTCACGGAACCGCAGGTCCTCCAGCGTCGGGTGTCCGCCGGTGTAGTCCAGCCGCAATTGCAGGTAGGTGTCGGACGGCTCGACGATGCATTTCAGCGCCGGTGCAGTTTCGAACCGGTTGCAGTCGTCCACCGTCAGGAACATGGCAAGGTGGGCCTCGCCGTTTTCGACAAGCGATGCGCGCACCGACGTTTCGGGAACGAAGGCCACACGCACCGAGTCGAAGTGGATTTCGCCATAGGCGTCGTCGGCGACGATGCCCCACCAGTCCTCGTTCTTCTCGGCGAGGTAATACTGTCCGCGCGCCCATTCGACGAACCGGTAGGGTCCTGTGCCGATCGGCGTGTCCACATGTCGTTCCGGCGCCTCGGCCAGCTGTTTTGCCGAGGCAAGGCTGGCAACCGTCATCCGCACAGGCATCAGCGGATCGGGTGCCTCGGTCACGAGGTCCAGTTCGTATTCACTCGCAGCAACGGCTGTCAACTGAGGGCCGCGCATCTCAAGGATGTTGAACGAATTCGCGGGATCCCAGATGTAGTTCATTCCGGCTGCCGCCGATTCGGCATTGAACGGCGATCCGTCATGAAAGCTCACCCCTTCGCGCAGGGTAAAGCGCCAGCGCGTGGGTTCGACCTGTTCCCAGCTTGTGGCCAGCATCGGGACGACCTCGCCCGTATCGGGGTCGAGGGTGGTCAGTTGTTCGAGGATGTTGCGAAGGCCGATTGCGTTGACCTCCTTGTAGGCGTTCTGCGCCTCGAGCGTCTGAACCTCCTGGATTGCTGCGATGATCAGTTCACCGCCACCACCGACCTGTGCGTTCGCCGCACTGCCAACGGACATGGCCAACACGCCGACTGCGGCAGTCGTGGCCTTCAGTTTGTTTCGCATGACTTCCTCCCTGGTATCGCGTGCCGAGCCCTTCTCGGCTCGTTCAATTCTTGCGGACCGGGTCTCATCCCGCCCAGCCCGGCTCTCGGTCGCCCCGTTCCTGTGAGCCCCATGCGCGCACCACGGTGCCTGGCGATGGCACGTCTTTTGGTATGCTGCTGCGGACAACGAGCCTCTTTGCAACCGATTGCAATCTTCAGGGGTGTCGGGTCATCTGTCAAGACAAAGATGGCGGAGTGAAGTTGGACCATCGGGTCCCTTGCCGTGAAGCTCGGCGCTAGAGCGGCTCGGCGATTGGTCGAATCCTCGGGATCCCGGATGAATAGACTTGCGATCAGTATTCTAGCCTCCTCTTCAGCCATCTTCTGATAGCGCGACCTTTTTCGAGCAATTTGCGTGAGCGTCGTGCAGCAGCGATCGGGAATAATGAGGGTTGCCCGTCGGTGGCGTAGCGGTGCGGCGTAGCGGTTTCATCACCGGTCAAGTGGATCGACCGCGCCCAGCACTTCGGGTGGGCATCGCAAACTCATTCTCGATCCGTATTGGGTTCGCATCGTCGGGCGGATCACCTAGACGCGGCATCTGCTGAAGGACGACTTGGCCGTTCGCGTAGAGAAATCGTGTCCGCGCGATAGCTCGGCACGATGCGGCGAGAGCAGCCGGATGCGGCGCATCCCGTGGATCATCAATGCACTCGACCATCACTCCACGCCTCAGCAGACCAGCCTAACTCCGTCACCGTAGAACATGTGCTGGACTTGAGCAGTGCGCCATCAGTCTGTCGCAATTTGCGGTTGTCCGGCTCCCATGCTCGGCCATCTCACAGGACACGCTCGCACGCATGCCATTGCCAACCTAAGCCTTCCGGGTCGCTTGGTTCAGATAGCTGGGGCGCACACGCGCACTTGGAGAGATGGACACAACCGCCTGCCATCGCGACCCATGCTGACCGAAAATGGCGAGAAGCAGATGAACCACACCTTGCCGATAGCACTCGACGTGCGTGGCCAACGTGGCTTCAGATTAACTCTGCACAGAGAGCTTCGCCGAATTCGCCGCGGCCTTAGCAATCCTCGGTGATGGCAAGAATGTTGGGAGCAACCTCAGGCAGTCAGAAAATATCATTTAATACTAAATACTTACAATTCGGGTTTGGTGGAGCCAGGCGGGATCGAACCGCCGACCTCTTGAATGCCATTCAAGCGCTCTCCCAACTGAGCTATGACCCCGAACCTTGGGAAGCCGACGCAGCGCGTCTGCCGCGTGTCGTTATTGGAAGGTCCCGAAGGTTTCAAGAGGGAATCGCGCGACGCGCCGCAGCCGACGGAATGTGACGCGCCACCCGTCCGTCACACGTCGTCGTCGTCGTCGCCGACGTCCGCGATCTCGTCCAGCGACACCGTCTCGTCGTCGTCGTCGTCGAGCAGCTCGTCCTCGAGTTCGACATCGGTCGATTCTTCCTCGATCGCCTCGTCCTCGACCACCAGATCGTCATCGACGGGCGGCGCCGCGCGCACCTTCTCGGGAATCGCGGCACGCCCGCGCTGCCCGGTCTCCAGCGTCACCACTTCGCCTGTGTAGGGGCTGACGATGGGCGTCTTTCCGAGGTCGTAGAACCGTTTGCCCGTGGTCGGGCAAAGCCGCTTGATGCCCCATTCCGGGTTCGCCATGACCTGTCCTCATGCAGGGTGAAGTACCAGCCGCAGCGCTTGCCATAGGACCGGGCGGCTGTCAAACGCAGGACGACGCGCGACAGGAAGACAGGGGATGCAGACAAACTTCACCGCAGCGCAGTTGACGGACGCCGCGACGGCGCGATCGAACGAGATCCTGCGTGCCTGCGTCCATTGCGGGATGTGCACGGCAACCTGCCCGACCTACCAAGTGCTTGGCGACGAACTGGACAGCCCGCGCGGCCGCATCTACCTGATCAAGGACATGCTCGAGCAGGGGCGACCCGCCGACGCCCGCACCGTCCTGCATATCGACCGTTGCCTGTCGTGCCTCGCCTGCATGACGACCTGCCCCTCGGGCGTGCACTACATGCATCTTGTCGATCACGCCCGCGCGCATATCGAGAAGACCTATCGCCGCCCGCCGGTGGAACGCGCCCTGCGCTGGGTGCTGGCGCAGGTCATCCCGCATCCGGGGCGGTTCCGTGTGGCGCTGTTGCTGGCACGGATCGGGCGGCCCTTTGCGCGGCTGATGCCTGACGCGCGGCTGCGGGCGATGCTGGCCATGGCGCCCGACGTGATCCCGCCGGTCAGCCGCAACGACGATCCGCAGACCTTTGCGGCGCAGGGGCCGAGGCGGATGCGGGTGGCGCTGATGACCGGCTGCGCGCAGAAGGCGCTGAACACCGATATCAACGACGCCACGATCCGGCTGCTGACCCGGCTGGGGGCCGAGGTGGTGGTGGCCCGGGGGCAGGGGTGCTGCGGTGCGCTGACCCATCACATGGGGCAAGCGGCGGCCGCGCATGCCAGTGCCGCCGCCAACATCCGCGCGTTCATGGCCGAGCATCGGGCGGGGGGCCTCGATGCCATCGTCATCAACACCTCGGGCTGTGGCACGACCGTCAAGGACTACGGCCACATGTTCCGCACCGACCCGGCGCTCGCCGAGGATGCCGCGACGGTGGCGGGGCTGGCGCGCGACGTGTCCGAGGTGCTGGTGCAACTCGCACCTGCGGGCCGCGCGCCGCAACCGCTGCGGGTGGCCTATCACGCGGCCTGTTCGCTGCAGCACGGTCAGAAGATCAAGTCGGCGCCCAAGGACCTGCTGAAGGCCGCCGGATTCGAGGTGGTGGAACCCGCCGACAGCCATCTGTGCTGCGGGTCCGCCGGGACCTACAACCTGATGCAGCCCGAGATCTCGGGCGAATTGCGGCGACGCAAGGTGGCCACGCTGGTGGCCCGCGCACCCGACGTGATCGCGGCAGGCAACATCGGCTGCATGATGCAGATCGGGTCGGGCATTGCGATCCCGGTGGTCCATACGGTCGAACTGCTGGATTGGGCGACCGGGGGCCCGAAACCACCCGGCCTTGGCGGGCAACGCCCGGGCCGCACCGCCTGATCCTGACCGCCTGATCCCGACCGCCCCCACGCTCGCCATGCGCGCGGCGCCTCACCTGTCGCCTGCAGACGCCGGCGCGACCGATGGGGCCGCCATGTGGGACGCCATGCGACGAAGGGCAGCGGCGTCGGGGGCTGGCCCGCTGCCGCCCCCTGTCCCGCGCCACAGCTTCGGCGGCCGCCTATCCCGGGTTGATGCAGGCCGAGAAATGGCCCCGATCCGTTTCGGGCGAGACCTCGACCAAGGGCGGCACCACCGCCGCGCAGTCGGCGATGGCGCGCGGGCAGCGGCTGCGAAACACGCAGCCCGACGGTGGGTCGATGGGCGACGGGATGTCGCCCGTCAAGAGGATCCGGCTGCGCCGCTTGCCGGGCGTGGGCAGCGGTACGGCCGACAAGAGCGCCTGCGTGTAGGGATGGTGCGGCACGGAGTACAGGCGCCGGGCCGGTGCGATCTCCATGATCCGGCCGAGATACATCACGATCACCCGGTCGCAGATGTGTTCCACCACCGCCAGATCGTGGGCGATGAACAGCATCGTCAGGTCGAACTGGTCCTTCAGGTCGTCCAGCAGGTTGATCACCTGCGCCTGGATCGACACGTCCAGCGCCGACACCGGTTCGTCCGCCACCACGAAATCGGGGTTCACCGCCAGCGCCCGCGCGATCCCGATCCGCTGGCGCTGCCCGCCGGAAAATTCGTGCGGGAACCGGTCGAGGTAGTCCGCCGACAGCCCCACCTGTTCGAGCAGCGCCACGATCCGCCCCTCGCGGTCGGCGGGCGTGCCGATGCCGTGGAGGCTCAGCGCATGCCCGATCACGGTGCGGATCTTCTCGCGCGGGTTCAGGCTGGCGTAGGGGTCCTGAAAGATGATCTGCATCCGCTTGCGGAACCGCCGCATGCCCTGCCGGTCCAGCCCGGTGATGTCGGTCCCGTCGAAGCGGACGGTGCCGGAGGTGGGTTCATCCAGCCGCAGCAGCGTGCGCCCCACGGTCGTCTTGCCCGACCCGCTTTCACCGACAAGGCCCACGACCTCGCCGCGGCCCACGGCGAAGCTGACACCGTTGACCGCCTTCACATGATTGACCACACGGTTCAGGATGCCGCCCCGGATCGGGAAGAACTTGGTCAGGTTGTCCACCTGCAAGAGCGGGCGGGTGGCCGACACGGGGGCGGGGTCGACGAGCGCGGCGGTGGCTGTCATGCGGGCACCCCGTCCAGCAGGCGAAGCTCGGATGCGCGCAGGCAACGGGCGGCGTGACCCGGCGCAAGCGCGGCAAGCGCCGGTTCGTTGGCGCGGCAGGCGTCCAGCGCATGGGCGCACCGGGGGGCAAAGCGGCAGCCGGGCGGCAGATGCCCCAGCGATGGCACCTGCCCCGGGATCGTCGCCAGCCGCACCTTGTGTTCCGACGCGCCGAGGC
>DAIPIS010000223.1:0-3390 GCA_036770665.1 Meridianimarinicoccus sp. | reverse complement strand
GCGGGCCTGTGGCGTTGCATTCTGACCCCGCGCGAAGGGTTTTTGCCGTGCCGCCTGTCCCGGCGAGGTGGACGGTGGCCTTGCATCCGTCCGCGGCAGGATGGACGGTGGGTCCGGATCGTGGCGGTTGCGATCCCGGTCGGGATCGCCCCGTTGTGGCTGGACCGGGCGTCGGGGACCGCCGCTGCTCCGGTCTGGTCATGTCCGAGGATGCGCGCGTGTTGCCCCATGTCTTCCCTGCTGTTCGCGGCTTTGGTCACGCCGTTGACCGGTTCTTTGCCCACGCCTTTGCGCGTCAGGAGCGGGGCGCGTGATGCGTCCCCATGGCGTGATCCTTGCCGGGGGGCGGGGCTGCGGCGCGAAGGCGTCGCTGCGGCTGGGGGGCGTGGCGCTGGTCGATCGGGTGATCGCGCGGTTGGCCCCGCAGGTGGCGGCGCTGGCGGTCAACGCCAATGGCGATCCGGCGGGGTTTGCGCGGACAGGTCTGCCGGTGCTGGCCGACAGCGTTCCGGGGTATCCCGGTCCGCTGGCGGGGGTTCTGGCGGCGCTCGACTGGGCGGCGGGGCAGGGGGCGGCGCATGTGGTGACCGTGGCCGGTGACATGCCGTTCCTGCCGTGCGATCTGGTGGCGCGGCTGGCGGCGGCTGGCGCGGGTCACGCGCCGGTTCTGGCCGCGATCCCGCGCGGGGCGGCTGACGCCCGGTCGATCATGGGCGACCTGATCCGGCAACCGGTCTGCGGGCTCTGGCCGGTGCGCTTGCGCGACGATCTGCGCGCGGCGCTGGCGGCGGGCCAGCGCAAGGTGGCGCCGTGGGCAGACCGGCATGGCGCGCGGGTGGCTGTGTTCGACCCGGCGGGCGGGGTGGACCCGTTCTTCAACGTGAACACGCCCGATGACCTGCGCGCGGCGGGGGTGCTGGTGTGACCGGGACGGCGATCTTCGACCGGGTCGCGATCCTCGACTGGTCGTCGGCGGGCACGCCCACGCGCGGTGCGGACTCGATCTGGCTGGGTGTCGCGTCGGAGGCCGGTGTGTCCGCCACCAACGTGCCGACACGTGCCGCTGCCGCCGTGGCGCTGGACGATCTGGTGCGCGACAGTCTGGCGTGCGGTGCGCGGCTGCTGTTGGGCGCCGATTTCCTGCTGGGCTACCCGGCGGGGTTCGGGCGTGCGCTGACCGGATCGGACGATCCGTTCGCGGTCTGGGCGTGGCTGGCGGCGCGGATCACCGACGACGCCCGCAACCGCCACAACCTGCGCGCCGTGGCGGCCGAGGCCAACGCCGCCTTTGCCGGGCCTGGCCCGTTCTGGGGCAACGGCGCGCGGGCCGATGTGCCGGGGCTGGGCCGGACGAAACCGCCGACCCTGCCGCCGGGGCTGGTCGCCCATCGCATGACCGAGATCGCGGCACGGACCGCCGGGGCGCGGCCCAAGACCGCGTGGCAACTGGCCGGGGCGGGATCGGTGGGCGCGCAGGGGCTTGTGGGGCTGCCCGTCCTGCACCGGCTGCGGTGTGTGCATGCCGGTCGGATCGCCGTCTGGCCGTTCGAGGACGTGGCGGCGCCCGTGGTGCTGGCAGAGGTCTATCCGTCGCTGATCGCCGATGCGGTTGCGGTTGCCTGTGCGCGTGAACCCGGTCTTGTGCGCGACGCGGCGCAGGTGCGGCTGCTGGCGGACGCGCTCTTGCGGTTGTCGCGGGCGAGCGGACTTGGGGCGCTGTTCGACGTGCCGGACGCCGCGGCGCGTGTCGAAGGCTGGATCCTTGGCGTGACGGCGGAGACAACGCTGCGCGCCGCGGCGGCGCCGGTCGGGTTGCCGCCCTGAGCGGTCGTCGGGGTGTCGTCAGGCTGGCCCCGTTGGGGTGCGGATAGCGGCGGATGCGGGGCGGGTCCCGGTCGGTCCGGCCTGCCGGTCGCTGCGACCGTGACCGGGGCGCGCGGTCTGGCGGCGCGCCGTCCCCGCCGCGCGGGCGTGGGTGGGTGGCGCGGTGGCGTGCGGGCCAGCGACGCGACCCGACGGAGGTGCCCGGCTGCGGCATGAACATGCGGCATGACCACCGCCGCCGCCGGAATGGGCGCGCGCATGCGCACCCCCGCGCCGGGGGTGCCGCGCCCGGGGAAGCCGGGGGCGGTGTGCGGCACCATGGCCACCCCGACCGGACGCGCGGCTGCGGATCCGTCCGGCCCACAGGGCGGCATGGCTCGGCGCAGGTTCACCACGTCAATACCTGTGGCTGCCAGAGGCGGCAGCCCCCGGCACGACCGCAGCGCCGCGGATTTCGCGCCCGGCCTTGGGACCCGCATCCGCCGCGACCCGCCGCGCGTGGGGCTCGCGGCCCGCACGGAGCCCGTGCGCGGTGCACGCCCTGGGCAGGCACTGGGCAGGCACTGGGCACGCACGGCGCTCGCGGGGGGCGCGCCGGGACGGTGGGTGGCGACGGGGTCGTCGCTGCGCCGGGTGTCGATGCGGGCCGTGCGCCCCCGTTCGTCGGCGGCGGTGTTTCAGGACTGTCTGCCCTCTGGCGTGCCGGGCTTGACCCGGCACCTCCGACCGGCGGAATCATTTTGACATTTCCGGTTTTGTCGGTATTTAGGGGCCATGACAACCACGACACCCCACGCCCGCGCCCTTGCCGCCCTTGGGCATGACGCCCGCCTGTCGATCTTCCGCCTTCTGGTGCGCGCGGGGGAGGACGGTCTGCGCGTCGGCGACATCGGCGACCATCTGGGCCTTGCACCGTCCACCCTGTCGCATCACCTGTCCAGTCTGGTCGATGCGGGACTGGTGGTGCAGGACCGGCGCGGGCGCGAGGTGGTCAATCGCGTCGATTACCCGGCGATGCATCGGGTCGTCGATTTCCTGACCGCGGAATGCTGCGCCGGGCTTGCCGCCGCTGCTGCATCCGACACTTCCGATACCGCCGCCTGACACCTTCTTTTTGACGTCAACACAACCATCATTCCGGAGATATGGACATGACCGATACGACCCTTCCGGCCTCCGGCGCACGCGCCGCGCTGGTGCACCTGTGGCGGACCCAGCGGGTCTGGCTTGTCGCGGGGATGATCCTTGCGGTGCTGGCGGTGGTCGACCCCGCGCAGTCGGTGGACAGTGCAAGATTCGCCGTGGCGGCGCTGCTGCACACCGCGCCCTACCTGATCCTGTCCATCGGCATCGCCGCCTGGGCGGGGGCCACGGGGGCGGACAACCTGATCGCGCGCGCCTTCACCGGTGCGCCGCTCGTGATGGTGCTGTTCGGCGCGCTGGCCGGGGCGCTGTCGCCCTTCTGTTCCTGCGGGGTGATCCCGCTGATCGCGGCACTTCTGGCGATGGGGGTGCCGCTGTCGGCGGTGATGGCGTTCTGGCTGGCGTCGCCCATCATGGACCCGT
>DAIPIS010000222.1:0-3395 GCA_036770665.1 Meridianimarinicoccus sp. | reverse complement strand
GGTCGGGATCGTCCAGTTCGCTGGCCAGTTCGGAGCTGACCAGCTTGATCGTCGCGAGCGGCGTGCCCAGTTCATGCGCCGCCGCCGCCACCACGCCGCCCAGATCGGTCAGCTTCTGTTCGCGCACCAGCGCCATCTGCGTCGCCAGAAGCGCATCCGACATGGCGTGGATCTCGATGCTGATGCGCCGCGCGTAACCCGCGATGAACCCCAGCCCCGTGACGATCGCCACCCAGAACCCGAACAGGAAATCATGGGGCATCTGCATGATGAACCCCTCGCGCGTGCGCAGCGGGATATGCACCAGACCGACAAGTGACAGGAGCGCAAAGGCCGCACCACCCAGAAGCAGGGTGGATTTCAGCCGCAGCACCGACGCCGAGATCGTCACCGGGGCCAGCACCAGAAGCGCGAACGGGTTGTTCAGCCCGCCCGTCAGGTAGAGCAGGAAACACAGTTGCGCGATGTCGAACATCAGCATCGACACGACTTCGCCCTCGGTCAGGCGCTTGTTTTCGGGGAACGCGTAGATGGCGATCAGGTTCGACACGACCGACGCGGTGACCGCGAGGTAACACAGCCCCAGCGGCAGGTTGAGGCCGAACACACCCTGCGCCACGGTAATCGCAAGCACCTGCCCCACAATCGCGATCCAGCGCAGCACGATCAGCGTGCGCAAGCGGATCCAGTGGCTGCGCGATCCGGTCTTGAACATGGCCATGCCGGGGTCGGACATGCGGGGCGCTCCTGTCTGTCGGACCGCGGCGGGCCCGGTTTGACCGCCTCGGGCAGGCGGTGGCTGGCGATTGATTGTCCGCTCCGGGACGTCTAGATGCAATGGGCCGGGAAATGCTTGGCAATACAGCGATAGCAGCACGGAGGCTCCTGTCCATGACCCGTTTCATCGTCATCCTCACCGGCGTCGCCGCGGTCGTCCTGGTCGGCATTGCAGCGAGCATCACGATGCGCCCCGGCACCGGCGACCGCTACGCGGAATGCCGGGCCAGCCAGGTGGCGGGTGGCGACATCGGCGGGCCGTTCGAACTGGTGAATGCGGACGGGCAGACCGTGACCGATGCCGACGTCGTCACCGAACCCACGCTGATCTACTTCGGCTACACGTTCTGCCCGGATGTCTGTCCGCTCGATACCGCACGGAATGTGGCAGCGGTCGATATCCTTGCCGACCGCGGCGTGTCGGTCACCCCTGTGTTCATCTCGGTCGATCCCAAGCGCGACACCCCCGACATCATGGGCCAGTTCGCCGCGAACCTGCATCCGAAGTTGATCGGACTGACCGGCAGCGCCGAACAGGTGCGCGCGGCGAGCCAAGCCTACAAGACGTTCTACCAGGTGTCGGGCGATCCGGATGATCCGTATTATCTGGTCGACCACTCGACCATGACCTATCTGGTACTACCCGGCGATGGCTTCGTCGAATTCTTCCGGCGCGACACGACACCCGAAGAGATGGCGGACACCGTCGCCTGCTTCGCGGCAAACATGTAGGCCCGTTGTGGAAATTGACGTGGCGATAGTCTGCGGCTAATCATTTCCAAACGAGCTGAAGGGAGAGGTTCATGGCAGAACAACCGCTTATGGAGATCGGCGAAGACAATTCGCTGCTTCTCGTGGATGACGATGAACCGTTCCTGCGCCGCCTGACCAAGGCGATGGAAAAGCGCGGCTTCGCACCGGAAATGGCCGGGTCCGTCGCCGCCGGAAAAGCGATCGCCACGGCCCGCCCGCCCGCCTATGCCGTGATCGACCTGCGGCTGGAAGACGGCAACGGGCTCGATGTGGTCGAGGTGCTGCGGGAAAAGCGGCCAGATGCGCGCGTCGTGGTGCTGACCGGCTACGGGGCCATCGCGACGGCCGTCGCTGCGGTCAAGATCGGCGCGACGGACTACCTGTCGAAACCGGCGGACGCGAACGACATCACGGCGGCGCTCCTGGCGACCGGCGAAGATCTGCCGCCGCCGCCCGACAACTTCATGTCGGCAGACCGGGTGCGCTGGGAACACATCCAGCGGGTGTATGAACTGTGTGACCGGAACGTGTCTGAAACGGCGCGGCGGCTGAACATGCACCGCCGCACCCTGCAACGCATCCTCGCCAAGCGCAGCCCGCGCTAAAGCGTGATTTGCGACCGTCCGGGCGGTGACAGGCCGATGAGGTGCGGGTGCGCGACGACATCCTTGCGGAACAGGTGAAACCCTAGGTCGCTGACAACAGGTCTGCATGCCGGGCGGTATAAGCCGCCCGGGTTTCGACGGGGGGACGCAGGCGTACCTCGAGCCCCCGAACCAGGTCCGGAGGCGGTGGGCGAAAAAACTTTGCTGCTTCCGCTTCGGAAAATCCCGCGATCCGGGTGGCTTCCAGCCAGGCGGATACCCGGTCGGCGCGCTTGATCTGTTTCTTGACGACATCTGGCAGGATCGCGGGCAGGCCGAACCGCAGGTGGATGGCGGCGGACAGCCGGGCCTCCAGCGCGCCGTAACCCGGTCCCACGGCGGATTTCACCGGCGAGATCATGTCCCCGATCACGTATTCAGGTGCGTCGTGCAGCAGCGCCGCCAGCCGCCATTTCGCGGGCGATTTCGGGACGATGCGGGCGAAGATGTCTTCGACCAGCAGCGAATGTTCGGCCACGGAATAGGGGTAGTCGCCAAACGTCTGCCCGTTCCAGCGCGCCACGAAGGCAAGGCCGTGGGCGATGTCGCTGACCTCGATATCCACCGGCGTCGGGTCCAGCAGGTCCAGCCTGCGGCCCGACAGCATCCGCTGCCAGGCCCGCGGGGCGGGCTTGGCCACGACGGATCAGCCCAGACGGCGGTTGCGCAGCGCCAGAAGCCGCAACCGCAGCGCGTTGAGCTTGATGAAGCCTGCCGCGTCCTTCTGGTCATAGGCCCCGGCGTCGTCCTCGAACGTCACATGCGCCTCGGAGTAGAGCGAATGGTCCGACCACCGCCCGACCGTGCGCGCCAACCCTTTGTAAAGCTTGAGCCTTACGGTGCCGGTCACGTGCTTCTGGCTGTGGTCGATCAGCGCCTGCAGCATCTCGCGTTCCGGGCTGAACCAGAAGCCGTTGTAGATCAGTTCGGCATAACGCGGCATCAGGTCGTCCTTGAGATGCGCCGCCCCGCGGTCCAGCGTGATCTGTTCGATGCCGCGGTGTGCTTCCAGCAGGAGGGTGCCGCCGGGGGTTTCGTAAATGCCGCGGGATTTCATGCCGACGAAGCGGCTTTCGACCAGGTCGAGCCGCCCGATCCCATGCCGCCCGCCCAGTTCGTTGAGCCGGGTGAGGATCGTGGCGGGCGACATGGGCGTGCCGTCTATGGCCACGGCGTCGCCCTTTTCGAACGTGATTTCAACGTATTCCGGGGTGTCTGGCG
>DAIPIS010000221.1:2296-3415 GCA_036770665.1 Meridianimarinicoccus sp. | reverse complement strand
ATCTGGCCGAAATCCGGCGTCTGGTCGAAGGCATCGGGGCCGAGATCAACATGGTCATGCCGCTGGGCGCGCACCTGGCCGAGATGCGCAACCTGGTGAATGCGGACGTGAACATCGTCATGTACCGCGAATTCGGGCGCGGGCTGGCAGAGTGTCTGGGCAAGCCGTATCTGCAAGCCCCCATCGGGATCGAAAGCACCACGCGGTTCCTGCGCAAGCTGGGCGAGATGACGGGTCTGGACCCGGAGCCGTTCATCGAACGCGAGAAGCATTCGACCCTGAAGCCGGTGTGGGATCTGTGGCGCTCGGTCACGCAGGATTTCTTCGCCACGGCCAGTTTCGGGATCGTGGCGAACGAAACCTACACGCGCGGGATCCGGCAGTACCTGGAAGCCGATCTCGGGTTTCCCTGTGCCTTTGCCGTGGCGCGCTGTGCCGGGAAGAAGACCAACAACCCGGAGGTGCGCGGGCTGATTGCGCAGCGCCGCCCGCTGGTGGTGATGGGCTCGATCAACGAGAAGATCTACATGGCCGAAGCCGCGGCGGGGCACGGTCCGAAGCCGTCCTTCATCCCTGCGTCCTTCCCCGGTGCCGCCATCCGGCGGGCCACCGGCACGCCCTTCATGGGCTACGCCGGGGCCACGTATCTGCTGCAGGAAATCTGCAACGGCCTGTTCGACGCGCTCTTTCACATCCTGCCGCTGGGCAGCGATCTCGATGCCGCCACCGCCACGCCATCGACCCTGCGCCGCGACCTGCCATGGGACAACGATGCCCAGATGGCGCTGGACCGCATCGTCGCCGAGCACCCCATCCTGACCCGGATTTCCGCTGCGAAATCCCTGCGTGACGCCGCCGAAGCCGCCGCCCTGGCGCAAGGTGCCACGCATGTCGACCGAAACACCGTCGAGGCCCTGCAACCCGCAGGCCGCCGCGACCCATCGCTCACCCTGAACGGAGGAACCCGTCCATGACCGATTTCACCTCGGACCACACGACCCATCGCCGCCCCATGCGCCGCGGGGCGGAGTTCCACCTGTATTTCGCGCTGATCTTCCTGCTCGCGCTGCCGTTTTCCACCGCCGGTTGGGTGATGGACATCGCGGCACGCCGCACGCT
>DAIPIS010000221.1:0-2196 GCA_036770665.1 Meridianimarinicoccus sp. | reverse complement strand
CACGACTGCCTGCCCGGAAACGGGCCGACAGAGCCCGGAGGGGACTTGCGCCCCAATGGACGACCCGGCCGCAGGGTTTGCGGTAGCCACACAACATTCCGGAGGAAAGTTATGGCTGATGATACCGACCTGTCGTTCACAGGTCTTACCGACGAACAGGCGCAGGAACTGCACTCAGTCTACATGAGTGGGCTCTGGCTCTTTTCGGCCGTCGCAGGCGTTGCCCACCTGGCAGTGCTGATCTGGCGCCCCTGGTTCTGAAAGGATCAAAGACATGGCAAAGTTCTACAAAATCTGGCTGATCTTCGATCCGCGCCGCGTGTTCGTGGCTCAGGGCGTCTTCCTGTTCCTGCTGGCAGCGATGATCCATCTCGTGCTGCTGAGCACCGACAGCTACAACTGGTTTGAAATCGCGGCCGCGAAGTACGAGCGCGTTCAATAACCGGTTCGCCGCGGGCGGGTCGGTTGGCCCGGTCCGCCCCCGGCAAACTTTCGAGAAACACGACGGCTGAGGAACCTGTACGGGCGCGGCCGCCAAACGCGGAGATAGAAGATGGCGTTGCTCAGCTTCGAAAGAAAATATCGCGTCCGCGGGGGGACGCTGATTGGCGGGGATCTGTTCGATTTCTGGGTCGGCCCATTCTACGTGGGCTTCTTCGGGGTCACGACCGCATTCTTCAGCCTGCTCGGAACCGTCCTGATATTCTGGGGCGCGTCGCAGCAGGGCACATTCAATCCCTGGCTCATCAACATCGCCCCGCCCGACCTGAGCTATGGTCTGGGCCTGGCCCCGCTTCTGGACGGCGGTCTGTGGCAGATCATCACGATCTGTGCCATGGGCGCGTTCGTGTCCTGGGCGCTGCGCGAGGTCGAAATCTGTCGCAAGCTGGGCATGGGATACCACGTGCCCGTGGCCTTCAGCTTCGCGATCCTTGCCTATGCGACGCTCGTGATCTTTCGGCCGCTCTTGATGGGCGCGTGGGGGCACGGCTTTCCCTATGGCATCTTCAGCCATCTCGACTGGGTCAGCAACACCGGCTACGCCTACCTGCACTTCCACTACAACCCGGCGCACATGCTGGCGGTGACGTTCTTCTTCACCACGACGCTCGCACTGGCGCTGCACGGTGCGTTGATCCTGTCCGCCGCCAACCCCGAAAAGGGTGAGGAAGCCAAGTCCCCCGACCACGAGGACACGTTCTTCCGCGACTTCATCGGATACTCGGTCGGCACGCTCGGCATCCACCGTGTCGGTCTGCTGCTGGCGCTGAACGCGGGCTTCTGGTCGGCGGTCTGCATCATCATCTCGGGCCCCGTCTGGACCAAGGGCTGGCCGGAATGGTGGAACTGGTGGCTGACGCTGCCGATCTGGCCCTCGCAGATAGGAATGTGAACAATGGCTGACTATCAGAACATCTTCACCCAGGTGCAGGTGCGCGGGCCCGTCGAGATGGGCATGACCACCGACTTCGGCACCCAGGACGACCGAGCGGGCAAGGGCGGCTTCTCCACCCTTCTGGGCTGGTTCGGCAACGCGCAGCTTGGCCCGATCTACCTGGGCTACTGGGGTGTCATCTCGCTCGTGACCGGCACGCTCTGGTTCAACATCGTGGGCTTCAGCATGCTGGCGCAGGTCGGCTGGTCGATCCCCGAATTCATCCGCCAGCTGTTCTGGCTGGCGCTGGAACCGCCCAGCCCGGAATACGGATTGAGCATGCCGCCGCTGAACGATGGCGGGCTGTTCATGATCGCGTCCTTCCTGCTGCTGATCTCGGTCATGTGCTGGTGGGCGCGCAGCTATCACCTCGCGCAGCAGCACAAGATGGGCAAGCATGTCGCCTGGGCCTTCGCCGCCGCGATCTGGCTGTTCCTGGTGCTGGGTCTGTTCCGTCCGATCCTGATGGGGTCCTGGTCGGAAATGGTGCCTTACGGGATCTTCCCGCACCTCGACTGGACCACCGCCTTCTCGATCCGCTACGGCAACCTTTACTACAACCCGTTCCACGCGCTTTCGATCGTGTTCCTGTACGGCTCGGTCCTGCTGTTCGCGATGCACGGGGCCACGATCCTTGCCGTGACCCGTTACGGCGGCGACCGGGAACTGGAACAGATCTACGACCGCGGCACGGCATCGGAACGCGCCGCCCTGTTCTGGCGCTGGACCATGGGCTTCAACGCCACGATGGAAGGCATCCA
>DAIPIS010000044.1:0-14984 GCA_036770665.1 Meridianimarinicoccus sp. | reverse complement strand
TCGCCCAGCACGTCCTGCAACAGGTCGAGCGTTTCGATGTCCAGATCGTTGGTCGGTTCGTCCAGCACCAGAAGGTTGCTGTCTCGCGCCATGATCCGCGCCAGCAAGAGCCGCGCCTTTTCCCCGCCCGACAGGGATTTGACCGGCGCGCGCGCCTGCCGTTCGTCGAACAGGAAATCCTTGAGATACGCCACCACGTGCTTCGGCGTGCCGCGCACCATCACCTGATCGGCACGGCCCGACACACGCATGCTCGGATCGCCCGTCAGGCTGTCCCACAGGGTCGCGTTGGGATCGAGTTGCGCGCGGTTCTGGTCGAACACCGCCACGGCAAGGTTTGATCCCAGCTTGACGCTGCCGGTGTCCGGTTCGATCTCGCCGGTCAGCATCTTCAAGAGCGTGGACTTGCCTGCGCCGTTGGGCCCGACGAAGGCGATCCGGTCGCCACGCAACACCCGAAGATCGAAGGGTGCGAGGATCACCCGGTCGCCGAACCGTTTGGATATCCCCGTCGCCTCGATCACGCGCTTGCCCGATTTCGTCCCCGCGGCAAGCGCCAGATCCGCAGTGCCCGCGCGCGTGATCTGCGACGCCCGTTCGGCCCGCAGCGCCTGCAACGCGCGCACCCGGCCCTGGTTGCGTTTGCGCCGGGCGCTGATGCCTTCGACGGCCCAGCGGCCCTCGGCCTTGATCTTGCGGTCGAGCTTGTGCCGGGCGTCGTCTTCCTCGGCCCAGGTCTTTTCGCGCCACGCCTCGAACTCGGTGAAGCCCTGTTCCTGACGCCGCACGGCCCCCCGGTCGATCCACAGGGTCGCGCGGGTCAGCGCGGACAGGAACGCGCGGTCGTGGGAAATCAGGACAAACGCCGCGCGCGTTGATTTCAGCCGTTCTTCCAGCCAGCCGATGGCCTGCACGTCCAGATGGTTGGTCGGTTCGTCCAGCAGCATCAGGTCCGGGTCTTCGGCCAACAGCTTGGCCAGCGCGGCGCGCCGCCGTTCGCCCCCCGAGGCCGCCCCGACCGCCGTGTCGGGGTTCAGCTTCAGCCCTTCGGACACCATTTCGATCCGGTAGGATTCGCCCGGCGGCAGTCCACTTGCGGCGAAATCGCCCAGCGTGGCGAACCCGTCGAGCGTCGGGTCCTGATCCATGTAGCCGACGGATTGGCCCGGCGCGGTGGTCACGCTGCCCCGGTCGGGTTCCACCAGACCGGCCATGACCTTCATCAGGGTGGATTTTCCGGACCCGTTGCGCCCGACCAGCGCCACACGGTCGCGCGGTTGCACCACGAGACCAAGGTCGTCGAACACCGGTTCGCCCCCGAAGGTGAGCGAGATGCCGGAAACTTGCAGGAGTGGAGGTTGCGCCATGGCGCGTGGCTATCCGGGCGGCGCGTGCCGGTCAAGCGGTGCCGCGCGGCAGGCAGGCGCGCGGCGGAGTGTGGTGTGGGTCCGGGTATGGCGGCGTGCATCACGCCAACCTATGTTCAACGCAACAGGTCGCTGCCGGGCACGCCGGGGCGACGGCCCCGCCCCACGGAAAGGGAAACGACATGGACAAGATCATGAAGACCGACGCCGAATGGCAGGCGCAACTGTCCGCGCTCGCCTACAAGGTGACGCGCAAGCACGGCACGGAACGCGCGGGCACGCACGAAAATTTTCCGAAAGACCCGGGCACGTACATGTGCCTGTGCTGCGGCGCGCCGCTGTTCGACCAGTCCGACAAGTTCGAAAGTGGCACGGGCTGGCCCAGCTTCACCCGGCCCATCGACCCCGACACGGTGGGCGAAACCGAGGATCGCAGCTTCTTCATGCGCCGCACCGAGGTGCACTGCAACCGCTGCGATGCGCATCTGGGACACGTGTTTCCGGACGGACCGGCACCGACCGGGCTGCGGTACTGCATCAACGGCGTCGCGCTCACGTTCGAACCCGACGCGTGACCGCGTCATGCGAACCCGACGCGTGACGCGATCAGATTCCGTCGTCGCCGCCACCGCCAAGAAAGTCTTCGGCCGAAGGGCCGCCGACATTGCCGAAGATCCGCTGCAGCAGGCCGATTTCCGACACGGACGGATCCGTGACACGCGCCGTGAGCACGACAACCCGCCCGTCGTCCACATCGAAGCGTTCGATGTTCTCCACCTGGCCGTCATCGGTGAACCGCACCGCGACGATATCGCGGCGTGTGGTGCGCGGACGCCCCGGGCCAAAGGTCTCCCGTTCGGAGGCGACGTAGTACCACGCGCGGTCCGTCTCCATCCCGCGGGTCAGGGGCAGCCCGATCTTCTCGGCCACGGTATCGCGCGTGTCCGTGCCCACCTGCACCTCTGCAAGCTGGTCTTGGGCGGGCACGTATCCGTGGGTCCGCACGATGGGCGAACAGCCCACCAGCGCGACCGACCCTGCCGCCGCAGCCACGCGAAGCCCGCGCACAAGCGATGTTCTGAACATGTGTCGCCTTGTTTACCATTGCAGGTTCCGTCACCCCCGATACCCTGAGGCCGCGAACCTGTTCAAGGAGGGATAGCGCACATGGCATCGGACCGGCACGATGACACCGGGGACCCGTCCCGGATGGGGCCGCAACTGCGGCTGGCCGATCTCGCCAAACGGCGCGATCATCGCTTTCTGCGCCAGCCTGACCCAACTGCGCTTGCGGCACTGGCCCGCGCGCTGGACCTGATCGATCTGCGCAAGGTGCGGTTCGACGGCATCCTGACCCCGGTCGGCCGCCATGACTGGGACCTGACCGGCCATCTGGGGGCGACCGTCGTGCAACCCTGTGTCGCGACGCTGGCCCCCGTCACCACCCGGATCGAGGAAAGGGTCGTGCGGCGCTTCCGGGCCGAGCTGCCAGACATGGATGATGCGACCGAGATCGAGATGCCCGAGGACGACACGCTCGAACCGCTGCCCGAGACGATCCAGCTCGACGAGGTCCTCGCCGAAGCCCTGTCGCTCGCCTTGCCACCCTATCCGCGCGCGCAGGACGTGGACCCGGTGCAGGCGCAGTTCGCAGGCGCCGGTCAAAGCCCGCTGGACGACGATGCCGTGCGACCGTTCGCGGGGCTGGCGGCACTGCGCACACGGCTGGCGGAAGACACGGGCACGCCCGCGACCGACGCCGAGAACCCGGGCAACGCACCCCGCCCGATCCCGGACGACGACCGGGGCGGCGGCACCGGCAGCCGGGATTGAGCCAAAAAACCGCTTGCACGGAGTACCAATTCGCGTAGAAGTCCGGCTTCCATTCATGGGCGCGTGCCGCGTCCCCGAACGCCGTGACGTGGCGATCTGAACAGACGAACAAGGGTTGAGACATGGCTGTCCAGCAGAACAAGGTTACCCGGTCGCGCCGGAACATGCGCCGCGCTCATGATGCGCTCGTGGCCGCGAACCCCAACGAATGCACCAATTGCGGCGAACTGAAGCGGCCGCACCATGTTTGCCCGTCCTGCGGGCATTATGCGGACCGCGAAGTGATCGCGGTTTCCGACGACGTCGACCTGGACGAAGACGCAGCCTGAGCAGGGATTGCCCATCGGCAACATGACACCATCGCGGTCAGATCAGGGCGACATGCGCGCCGCACCGCGACTGGTGACCGTGTCGGTGGATGCGATGGGCGGCGATGCCGGGCCCGCGCCCGTGATCGCCGGGATTGCCCTGTCGATCGCCAAGAATCCGGACCTGCGGTTCATCGTCCACGGTGACGCAAGCCAGCTTGAAAAGCTTATCGGAAAGCGGCGCGCGGTCGCGGAACGGTGCGAAATCCGCCACGCCGACGGCATCGTGACCATGACCGAGAAACCCAGCCATGCGATGCGGCACGGCAAGGACACGTCCATGTGGGCCGCGATCGACGCCGTCCGCACAGGCGAGGCGCAGGTCTGCGTATCCTGCGGAAATACCGGCGCGCTCATGGCGATATCGGTGGTGCGGCTGCGCAAGCTGCCGGGCGTCAACCGACCCGCCATCGCCTGCCTTTGGCCGTCGCGCAACCCGGGTGGCTTCAACGTGATGCTGGATGCGGGCGCCGACATCCGCGCCGATGCCGAAGACCTGCTGCAATACGCGCTGATGGGCAGTTCCTATGCCCGGGTCGGGCTTGGGCTGGACCGGCCGCGGATCGGACTTCTCAACGTAGGCACCGAGGAACACAAGGGCCGCGCGGAACTGAAACTGGCCCATGACCTGATCGCCCAGGCCGCCAGCAACGCGCAGTTCGATTTCGTCGGCTATGTCGAAGGTGGCGACCTGCCGTCGGACAAGCTCGACGTGATCGTGACCGACGGGTTCACCGGCAACGTGGCGCTCAAGACCGGCGAAGGCACGGCCAAGCTGATCCGCGAATTGCTGCAGGAAGCGTTCAACTATTCCCCCCTGTCGCGCTTTGCCGCGTTGCTGGCGCTGACATCGCTGCAACGCCTGCGCAAGCGGATCGACCCGCGCCGGGTGAACGGCGGCGTGTTTCTGGGGCTCAACGGATCGGTCATCAAGTCCCATGGCTCCGCCGACGCGACAGGCGTCTCGGCAGCGATCAAACTTGCCTTCAGACTGGGGCAGGCCGACCTGCCGGACCGGTTGGCGGCGCGGGTTGCATCCCTCTCGGCCACGGTCCAAGGTGACACGAACGGTGGCGAAAAGGCTTACGGTATCAACACATGACGACGCGCGCCTTGATCCGTGGGGTTGGCCACTACTTGCCTGCGCGCATCGTCGAGAACGCCGAGTTCGCGCAGACGCTGGACACCACCGACGAATGGATACGCTCGCGGTCGGGCATCGAACGGCGTCACATCGCGGCCGAAGGACAGGGCACCGCCGATCTTGCGACGCGGGCGGCACGGGCGGCACTTGCCGATGCGGGTCTGACGCCCAACGACATCGACGCGGTGATCGTGGCCACGTCGACCGCAGACATGACCTTCCCCGCTGCTGCCACCATGGTGCAGGACGCGCTTGGCATGACCCGCGGCTTTGCCTTCGACGTGCAGGCGGTGTGCGCGGGCTTCGTGTTCGCGCTCGCCAACGCCAACGGCATGATCCTGTCGGGTCAGGCGGACCGCGTGCTGGTGATCGGGGCGGAGACGTTTTCGCGCATCCTCGACTGGACGGACCGGTCCACCTGCGTGCTGTTCGGCGACGGGGCGGGCGCGCTGGTGCTCGAACGCGCCACGGGCAAGGGAACGACCGCGGATCGCGGCATCCTGTCCAGCGATCTGAACTCGGACGGGCGCTATCGCGACATCCTCTACGTGGACGGCGGCGTTTCGACCGGAACCACCGGCCATCTGCGCATGCAGGGCAAGGAAGTGTTTCGCCACGCCGTGGAAAAACTGGCGCAGACCGCCCATCGCGCGCTTGACAAGGCCGGGCTGGCACCGGCGGATGTGGACTGGATCGTGCCGCATCAGGCCAACCTGCGGATCATCAGGGCGACGGCGCAGCGCATGGGGCTCGACATGGACCGGGTCATCGTCACGGTTCAGGACCACGGCAACACGTCGGCTGCATCGATCCCGCTTGCGTTGTCGGTGGGCAAGGCGCGTGGCCAGATCCGCCCCGGCCAGTTGCTTGTGGCCGAAGCCATCGGCGGCGGGCTTGCCTGGGGCTCGGTTGTGTTGCGCTGGTGACGTTGCCGACGGTTTGTCGTCGGCCGGTCCATCATGCCATTGACAGTTTTTTTCCCGTGTCCCTATCGTGGTTCACAATTAGGGAGAAAAAGGCAATGAACGGCAAGACCTTGACCCGCATGGACCTGAGCGAGGCCGTCTTTCGGGATGTCGGGCTGTCGCGCAACGAATCCGCCCAGCTGGTGGAAAGCGTGCTCGCGCATATCAGCGATGCTCTGGCGTCGGGTGAGTCTGTTAAGATCTCGTCTTTCGGCACGTTCAACGTGCGCGACAAGGCGGCACGCGTGGGGCGCAACCCCAAGACCGGCGAAGAAGTGCCGATCCTGCCGCGGCGGGTTCTGACCTTTCGCCCATCGCATCTCATGAAGGAGCGCGTGGCCCAGGGCAACAAGCGCTGAGGCGCCGACCCGGCCATGAAGAAATCCCCGGACGCATTCCGAACGATCAGCGAAGTGGCCGCGTGGCTGGATACCCCGGCCCATGTGCTGCGGTTCTGGGAAAGCCGATTTCCGGACCTCAAGCCTGTGCAGCGGGCTGGCGGGCGGCGGTACTATCGGCGTGACGACATGCTGCTGCTGGGCGGGATCAAGCATCTGCTGCACACCGAAGGCCACACGATCAAGTCCGTTCAGGACCGGATCGCGGCGGACGGCACATCGGCCGTGGCCGCGTTCTCGCAACCGCTCGGGGTCACCGCGGCCGACGCGATGACGCTGGCGGACCAGACGACCCCGATGGACGGCGCGGCGGATGCGATGCCGCCCGATGGCACGGTGCCGGAAGTGCGGCTGGCACGGACGGACGACGACGCGCCACCGATTGGCTTCTTCTTCGACGACAGCGACGACGCCGCACCGGCCGAAGCCCAAAGCGGCACATTCGCCCCCCTGTCCCATCCGGCGACGACCGCCCCGCCCCCCGTGGCGGCGCAAGAGACCACGGGCCGCGCCGTGCAGGGTCCGGATGACCAGACACACGCGGCACATTCCGCGGCCGACAGCCTTGCCCCGGACCTGCTGCCGCGGTTGGGTGTTCTGCCCGACCTGCCGGACGATCCCGGCGATGACGCGCCGGGGTTCGGCACGCCCTTGCCGCTGTCCGCGCGGTTGCGCGCCCTGCACCCCGACGACGTTCCCGATGCCCACCGCATCGTGCTCACCGGTCTTTTTCGTCGACTGGAGGGCTGGTTTCTTGCGACGCGATGACCGGCGTCACGGCGACGTCACTTTTTGAAACACGTGCCCTTGCCCCGGCCTGCAAAGCTGAGTAACAGACCCCAGTGTCGGGCTATAGCGCAGCTTGGTAGCGCGTCCGTCTGGGGGACGGAAGGTCGTGAGTTCGAATCTCGCTAGCCCGACCAATTTCACATCCGACATCGACATAGGCACCGCCGAAGCGCCTGCGCGAGCGTCCTGCGTGGCCCGGCGGGTTCCTGAAACTTCCCCCGGCGCGGCCTTGCGCGACCGCGCCCGGTCGGCCACAAACGTCGGACATTGACACCCGTTCCGGACGCACCATGACCGACACACCGACCTATCTGCCGCGCGCTTCGGGCGTCCTGCCCGTGCAGACCCTGGCCGCGTTGGCGGATGCCGGTGCCATCGCCGCCGACGCGCCCATCGACGCCGCCCAGTTGCAGCCCGCGTCCATCGATCTGCGCCTCGGGGCGGTGGCCTTTCGGGTGCGGGCGTCGTTCCTGCCGGGCAGCGCGCTGCGCGTGTCGGATCGCCTGCAGGATTTCACCATGCACCGGATGGACCTGTCCGAAGGCGCGGTGCTGGAAAAGGGCTGCGTCTATCTGGTGCCGCTCATGGAACGGCTGGACCTGCCGCCGATGCTGGAAGCGGTCGCCAATGCCAAAAGCTCGACCGGGCGGCTGGACCTGCTGACGCGGCTCATCACAGATCACGGGACCGAATTCGACCGGATTCCGCCGGGCTATCGCGGCCCGCTCTGGGCCGAGATCTGCCCGCGCAGCTTTTCCGTTCTGGTGCGGCAAGGCATGCGGCTGAACCAGCTTCGGTTCCGCCATGGCGACACGACGCTCGACGACACGGCATTGACAGCCCTGCACGCCGCGACCGGTCTTGTGGACGGCCCCGCGCACATCGACGGCGGGCTGGCATTCTCGGTGGATCTGGCGCCGCGCGACGACGGCATCGTGGGCTACCGCGCGCGGCCGCATACCGGCGTGATCGACCTGGACCGGATCGGCGCCTACGCCGTCGCCGATTTCTGGGACAACGTGACCAGCGACGGGGGCGGCATCATTCTCGATCCCGGCGCCTTCTATATCCTCGTGAGTCGCGAAGCCGTGCACATCCCGCCCGACCATGCCGCCGAAATGGCCCCCTACATGGCGCTGGCCGGTGAATTTCGCGTGCATTACGCGGGCTTCTTCGATCCGGGCTTCGGCCATGCAGCGGCAGGCGGGCGCGGCGCGCGCGGCGTGCTGGAGGTCCGCTGCCACGAAGCGCCCTTCGTGCTGGACCACGGGCAGCGGGTGGGACGGCTGGTTTACGAGCGCATGGCAGAGCGCCCGTCACGGCTCTATGGCGCGGATTTCGCATCGAACTACCAGGGCCAGGGGTTGAAGCTGTCCAAGCATTTCCGGCAGGCGTGACGACAGGTTACCACATGCGCGGGCCAGAATAGTCGGGATAGGCCGCATCATACGTGGCGGCATCCGCGATGGCACGCACCTCGGCCAAAAAATCGCCCGCACTGGGCACGGCGCCGCCGGGATCGCCCGAGGACCACAAGCCGGATCGCATGATCGCCTTGGCGCACTGGAAATACGCCTCCGCCACAGTGATGACGACCACCGTGCGCGGCTGCTTGCCATCGCGATCGAACCGCGCGCAGGCATCGGCATCGGCGGTGACGATCGCGGCGCCGTTCACGCGCACCACGTTCAGAGACCCGGGGACCATGAACATGAGGCTGATGCGCCCATCCATGACGATGTTGCGCAGGCTGTCGAGCCGGTTGTTGCCCATCCAGTCCGGCAGCAGGAGCGTGCGGTCGTCCGCAACCTGCACGACCGGGCCGGTGTCGCCCCGCGGGCTGGTGTCGGTGCCATCCGCGCCCGCAGTGCCGATCACCACGAAGCGCGCCGCATGGATCCAGGCGCGATAGACGGGCGTAAGCCGGTCCACCACCTTGGCCAGCGAAACGGGCACGGGCGGGCCATAGATCGCGTCAAGCTGAGCAGTGGTCGTTATCGGGTGCATCCCGGTCTCCTGAACAAGGACGGCACATGGCGGCCTGTCGGCAGGCTAACCCGCCATGCGGACCCTGCACACAGGAAAACGGCGCCCCGATGGGACGCCGTGACTGCCGAACCTGAGAACCCGTGTCGCGGATCAGGCCGCGTCGGTGATGAATTTCACCGCGTCGCCGAAGGTCTGGATCGTTTCGGCCGCGTCATCGGGGATCTCGATCCCGAATTCTTCTTCGAAGGCCATCACCAGCTCGACCGTGTCAAGGCTGTCTGCGCCCAGATCGTCGATGAAAGACGCGCTTTCCGTGATCTTGCTTTCCTCGACGCCCAGATGTTCGACAACGATCTTCTTCACGCGATCTGCGATGTCGCTCATGTCTTTTCCTCATTCCGTCTTCGGGGTCTTGCCCGCTTTGGTGGTGGCCTTGCGGCCCGTTGCGGCTGAACGCCTGTTGATCCTGCCTCGCGGCGGGGAGCAGCGATGCCCCCGGGCAATCTTGGTGGCCTATAGCATATGGCCCTGTGAAGGCAAACGCTTTCGCCGCCGCTGCGATGGCCCTTCCGCCGCAGGGTTCAGAGCATCGCCAGACCGCCGTTCACGTGCAGGACGCTGCCCGTGGTATAGCCCGCCTCGGGGCTTGCAAGATACAAAACGGCGGCGGCGATTTCATCCGGTGCGCCCATCCGGCCCATGGGCACATTGCGCAGGATCGCGGCCTTCTGGTCGTCGGTCAGCGTGTCGGTCATGGCGGTGGCGATGAAGCCCGGTGCCACGGCGTTGACGGTGATGTTGCGGCTGGCGACCTCGGCGGCAAGCGACTTCGACATGCCCACCAGCCCGGCCTTGGCGGCGGCGTAGTTGCCCTGTCCGGGGTTGCCCGTGGCCCCCACCACCGACGTGATGTTGACGATCCGGCCCCAGCGCGCCTTCATCATGCCGCGCAGCACGCCGCGCGACAGTTTCATGGCGGCGGTCAGGTTCACGGCGATCACGCTGTCCCATTCGTCGTCGGACATGCGCATGAACAGGTTGTCGCGCGTGATGCCCGCGTTGTTCACAAGGATATCGACGCTGCCCATGGCGGTGGCGGCATCCTTGGGCAGGGCGGCGACGGCATCGCCATCGGACAGGTTGCACGGAAGAACATGGGTCCGATCGCCCAAGGCCGCGGCAAGGTCTTCCAGCGGGCCCAGGCGCGTGCCGCTCAGGCCCACAGTGGCCCCCGCGCCGTGCAGCGCGGTGGCGATGGCAGCCCCGATGCCGCCGGAAGCCCCGGTGACCAATGCCCTCTTTCCCGTCAGATCGAACATGCGTTGATTACTCCGCTGCAGCGACGCGCAGCGCCGCGATATCGTCGGGGGTGGCGACATTGGCGGTGGCCACGTCGCGCGCGATGCGCCGCACCATGCCAGACAGCGCCTTGCCCGCGCCCAGTTCCCAGATCTCGGTGACGCCCTGCGCCGCCATGAAGGCCACGCTTTCGCGCCAGCGCACCGCCCCCGTGACCTGTGCCACCAGCAGCGCGCGTATCTTGTCGGGGTCCTGCACGGCGTCCGCTGTGACGTTCGCCACCAGCGGCACCGCCGGCACATGGATCGTCACGTCGGCCAGTGCCGCGGCCATCGCATCGGCAGCGGGCTGCATCAGCGCGCAATGGAACGGGGCCGACACCGGCAGCATCAGCGCCCGCTTGGCGCCCCGGTCCTTGGCCAGTGCGGCGGCGCGTTCTACCGCCGCCGCGTGCCCCGAAACGACGACCTGCGCAGGATCGTTGTCGTTGGCGGCTTGGCA
Source organism: Meridianimarinicoccus sp. (assembly GCA_036770665.1). Lineage (GTDB taxonomy): Bacteria > Pseudomonadota > Alphaproteobacteria > Rhodobacterales > Rhodobacteraceae > Meridianimarinicoccus. The sequence continues at coordinate 4,331 of DAIPIS010000044.1, read as the reverse complement.
GACCTGTCCTTGCGCCGCGTCCGCCGCCAGCGCCGTGACCGCTTCAAGGTCAAGACCGAGGATCGCCGCCATCGCTCCTTCACCCACGGGTACGGCCGACTGCATCGCAGCGCCGCGCAGGCGCAGCAGGCGCGCCGTATCGGTGACGCTGATCGCGCCCGCCGCGGCCAGCGCCGAATATTCCCCCAGCGAATGGCCCGCGACGAAGGCCGCATCTGCGATCCGGATACCTTCGGCCTCCAGCGCGCGAACGGCAGCGAGAGAACAGGCCATCAGCGCCGGCTGGGCATTGGCGGTCAGGGTCAACGCATCGGCGTCGCCTTCCCAGATCAGGCGGGACAGGTGTTGGCCCAAAGCGGCATCGACTTCGTCGAACACGGCGCGCGCGGCGGGATAGACATCGGCCAGCGCGCGGCCCATGCCGATGGTCTGCGCGCCCTGACCTGGAAATACATATGCGCGGGTCATGGTCTGTCCTCCCCCTGCCCGGCAACCGGGCCCTGCGATGATGCGGGGGTCTAGCCCAGCCTGCGCCCACGTGCAATCCGGAGCCTGCCCGCACGGCAGGCCGGGCAGGCGACCCTTGTCTGCCCCCTGAAGCCATCGCACGTCGGCTGTGCAAGCCTGCGTGATTTGCGCGGCGGCACGCCTGCGTTACCTATCCGCCACATCACAGTGGATGGAGACCCCATGTCCCTTGCCGACCCCGTTCTGGGCAATTCGCCCCGCAGCTATGGCAGCGTCGCCAAGACGCTCCACTGGCTGACCGCACTTTTCATTCTCACCGCGATCCCGTTGGGTGTCGTGGCCAACAACCTGCCCTATGACACGTCTGGCCAGCTTGCGACGAAGGGCTGGCTGTTCTCGCTCCACAAGACCGTGGGCATCGCCGCCTTTTCGGTGGCCGTGCTGCGCATTCTCTGGGCCGCGACGCAGCCAAAGCCCGCGCTGCTGCATCCCGACCGGCGGCTGGAAAGCTGGGCGGCGGACACGGTGCACTGGATGCTCTACGCCTCGCTCGTGATCGTGCCCCTGTCGGGATGGCTGCACCACGCGGCGACCCAAGGCTTCGCGCCGATCCTGTGGCCGTTCGGGCAATCCCTGCCGCTGGTGCCGGTGGATGACGGCGTCGCGCATTTCTTCGCCGCGTGGCACTGGCTGTTCACCAAGGTGCTGGTGGCTGCGCTTATCCTGCATATCGCGGGGGCGCTGAAGCATCACCTGATCGACCGGGACGACACGCTGCGCCGGATGCTGCCGGGGCGCATCGCCGCGGGTGACGCACAGACCGGGCATCCGCGCGGGCCGGTCGCCGTGGCGGTGGCGATCTGGGCGGTGCTGATGGCTGGCGGCTCTGCGCTCGGACTGGCAACGCAAGACGGTACGGCGGAGGTCCCGCAGCTCGAAGCGCAGCCGTCGGGCTGGATCGTGCAGGACGGGACGCTCGCCATCACCGCCACACAGTTCGGATCGCCTGTTGAGGGTCGGTTCACCGACTGGACCGCCGCGATCGAATTCAACCCCGATGCGCCCGGCCCGGAGATGGGCACGGTCGCGGTGCAGATCGCCGTCCCCAGCGTGACGCTCGGATCGGTGACGAGCGAGGCGTTGAAGCCCGAATTCTTCGACGCCGAAGCGCATCCGACCGCCGCCTTCGATGCCGTCATCCTGAAGGCAGAGGGCATCGATGCCTACGTCGCAGACGGCACGCTGACGCTGAAAGGCGCGACGATGCCGCTGTCCCTTCCCTTTACCCTCGCACTCGATGGCGACGACGCGCGGATGAACGGTGAAACCGTGATCGACCGGCGCGATTTCGACATCGGCACGACGAACTACGCCGACGAAGGGACCGTCGCCCACAATGTGAGAGTGTCTGTGAACCTGACGGCAACACGCGATCCTGCACAAGCCGAGTGAGCCAAGGAAAAAGGGGGGCGCAGCAAAAGCTGCGCCCCCCTTTTGTCACCTGAAGGTGAAAACTCAGGCCTTGCGGCGAACCGCACCGATACCGGCCAGACCTGCACCAAGGAGCAGCGCCGATGCCGGCAGCGGGATCGGCGTCACGCCGATGGATTCGAGGTCAAAGCCATCGCGACCGGGCAGAGCGGCGGACGTATCCACCAGCTTTACCGTGTTGAACGCGAAAGGCACATCAAGCTCGACGAACTTGAATGTCTCGTCCAGGCCCATTGCGCTGATCGAGCCCACGAAGGAGAGCGAACCGCCGATGCCGGCGAACACGTCAATGCTTTCGTCACCGATGGCGGTGTAGCCTTCGCGCCCGAACGTCGCTTCCGCGATTTCGACCGTACCGGCTTTGAAAGTCTTACCGAAAGTCAAGGTTGCGTCGCCACCAAGACCCAGCGACAAGAACTTGTCGTCCGGCGACCCCAGCGCGTTAGTTGCGACGTCACGATCGTTGGAAGACCCGACCGTACCGTTGTTAGCCCAAGTCACGCCTGTGGCGTACACCACGGCAGCGTCGGCCGCCGTTCCGATTGTTGCCGCCGCAGCAGCGGCAAAGCAAATAGCTTTGAAGGTCATGTTGACTCCTTAACACCTATACGACTTCCCGTGCCGCAGATTTGTGGTAAACGAGGCTTACCCAAAAGTCCAGCGCTTCCGTTCATAATTAACCGGGTTTTAAGCTTGTCGCGGGCTCTGAAGCGTGTGGTGCGCAAAGATTCACATCCTCCCGTCCTTGGGTGATCCCATGACAACCCACGTGGTTATCGCGCTGACATTGGGAACGGTTCCAAGGACATCCGTGTGAAAGGCCTTGTACGCTGCAAGGTCCGTCGATTCGACCCTGAGAAGATATTCGATCACACCTGTCACGTTGTGGCACTCCACGACCTCGGGCGCGTTAGCCATCGCCTGCTCGAACGCCTGCTGCGAGGCCTTCGAATGATTCGACAACCCGACGCCGATATATGCAGTGAAGCCCCGCCCCATGGCGACGGGGTCGAGAACTGCGCGATAGCCCGCAATCACACCGGTGCGTTCCAGTTCCTGCACGCGGCGCAGACACGCGGACGCCGACAGGCCGACACGCGCAGCGAGTTCGGTATTGCTGATTCGGCCATTGGCCAGAAGCGCCTGCAATATCCTTTCGTTTATAGGATCGTTCTTCGTCATATTCACCGAAATTCCAGTCATGCACCGCGATTCCTGCAGCACTTTGCGCCAATATCATGTCAATCATGCGGCATCGCCTGACGCAAGGCCACGCACCGGAGATCCGACAGATGACCGCCACCCGACGCAGTGCGGGGCACCCGCCCCGAACGTCGATGACCACGCGACCCGTCGCAGGGCACGGGGCCCGGCCATGACCGGTGAAATCCTGATCGCGCTTTGCGGTTTTGCCTTTGTGTCATCCATCACGCCGGGCCCGAACAACATGATGCTGATGGCATCGGGCGTGAACTTCGGCCTGCGCCGCACGGTGCCGCATCTGCTGGGGGTGGCGCTGGGATTTACCGCGATGGTGCTGCTGGTGGGGGTTGGGGCCGCGCAGGCGATGGACCGGGTACCCCTCCTGGTACCCGCCTTGCGCATGGCCTGTCTGGCCTTCATCCTGTGGATGGCGTGGAAACTTGCGCGGGCGGCACTGGATGACCACACGCCGCGCCCGGCCGCGCCGATGACCTTCATGCAGGCGGCGGCGTTCCAGTGGATCAACCCCAAGGCCTGGGCGATGGCCTTGACCGCGATCGCCGCCTATGCGCCGGACCGGACGATGATGGTGGTGTCGATCGTCGCACTGGTGTTCGGCGTCATAAATCTGCCGTGCGTTCTGGTCTGGGCGGCGATGGGCGTGCAGTTGCGCGGTTGGCTTCGGGTCGTGCCGCGGCGTCAGAGGGTGTTCAACGCGGTCATGGCCATGCTTCTTGTCGCCAGCGTGGTGCCAATGCTCTGAAACCGCAAACGGGCCGACGTCGCGCGCGACGCCGGCCCGTTCGTTCCGCTGGCTTGACGCCCGGGGCTTACGACGCGCTGGCCGCGTCCTGCGCTTCGATCGAGATCGTCACTTCGACCTCGTCCGAGACGAAGGGCGCGAACGCGCCGACGCCGAAATCGCTGCGCAACAGGGTGGTCGTGGCATTGAAGCCCAGCCACGGCGCATTCGCCATGGGATGCGTGTCGGCCTTGTTCAGAACGGTGTCGAGCACGACCGATTTGGTCACGCCGTTCAGGGTCAGGTCACCTGTGATCAGGGCCGTGTTCTCGCCGGTCACTTCGATGCCGGTGGACACGAAGGTCACCTGTTCGTCGCTGCCCGCGGCATCGAAGAAATCGCCGGACATGAAATGCTCGTCGCGTGC
>DAIPIS010000220.1:0-3437 GCA_036770665.1 Meridianimarinicoccus sp. | reverse complement strand
GCGCTTCCAGGCAACGTCAAGCGAAATCGCACAGGTGGTTGCGTAGGCGCTTACCCCCGGCCGGACGAAGGTCTTGCCGGAAATCACGTCGTCGAAAACCCGGATCGCGCCAACCTCTTCGCGCAGGCGGCGACGCTGCGCCTCTAGATCCTGGTCGCTGGTGGAGACGCGCGCATAGCCAAGCACGTCGGGCATTATGGGTTCATCACCTTGTCCCTAATCCGCTCGGTTTATGGATGACCGCAGCGACAGCCCGAAAGTCAGGCCCCAGCCGTCCCTAAATACCGTCCACTAAATCAGAATGTCCAGAAACTTTTGGAAGCCATTTGTGGACGATCGTGGGGTCGCAGCGGATCACCCAACGCAGCGCCACCGACATCCGCGCATGGCAACGGGCATCGGTCATGTTGCGCAGGCGTCGGATCGGCTGGCCAGTCCCTGCCGAGAGGCGTTCGAGCAGCGCCAGCGGCGGATCATGCGCACATCGGTCAAGGTCGAGCAGAGTGCAGCCAAGGCCATGCCGACAGAACGCAGCCAGGCTGACGCCGTAGGTCTCGGCCAAGCGACGGATGTAGTTTTCGAGCCGTTCGAGCGATCGCGGTGTGGGATGCAGCGGCCACCGCTGCATCGGGAGATCGGGCAGGATCTCGACATCACCGAACACGCGGAAACGACGCTTCGAACATGGCGCGGCGTTCCTCTGGCCCGCAATAGTCGCCGCACTCAAGGATCGCGTCATCGATCTTCTCGGCTCCGTGCATCAGCGCGTGGCGGGTTGCGGCGGTCAGGAGCCCTGTCACCTCGCCGATCAGACCGGCCGAGCGTCGCAGCACTGCACTTCTCAGTGTCGGCGCATCGGCGAGCCCAGATCGCTCACGCAGGGGCAAGGCGCGCTCATAGCTGGCAAGCAGGCGGGCGAACGTCATGTCGTCCTGCCACGCCGGCAGCGGGATCGGCTCGAACCGGTTCTCAAGCTGGTCATCACTACGCACCGCGATCTGGGCCTGCTTCGTGCCAAGACCCACAATCGGTATCCGCACCGTGTTGCCGAGAAAACGGAGCATGTTCAGGAACTCCGCGCGTCGGCGATGGGCGCCCGCCAGCATGTTGTGCAGCTCGTCCACGATCAGCATCCGCGTTTCCACGGCCCGCAGGAGGTCCAGCGCACAGCGTTCCAGACGGTCGTTGGAGACGCTGACCGGAACCGGCGCGTTGAGCGCGGCGAGAACGGATGTGTAGAAACGTCGGACGCTCGGCTCTGTCGGCATTTGCATCACGACGACCGGCACGATCTCGCGCTGGCCGCATGGGCTTGGTTCCGCCGGATGTAGGCGCCGGAACTTCTCGGCAATCATGCTCTTGCCGTTGTTGGTCGGACCGACGATCAGGAGATTGGGTGGTCTGATGCGTCCCGGTCCGAACTGCAACGCCGCCTCGAGCTTCGCCAATGCATATTCCGCGTGCGGATGCGCGATCCACCATTGTCCATGCAGATGGGCGATACGCTCGGATGGCGGCAGGTCGGCGATGGCGCGCGCGGTGGGCGACAGATGATCGAGCCCACCCGTCATGGTCACCACTCCTCCACATCGAAGGGCTCGAATGATCCGGCACGCTCGACGACCCGAGCCTGCAACGGCGATGCGTCCGACACCGGACGCGGGTTTGGCTCGGCAAGCATCCGCAGACCGAGGCGGCGCGCCTGGTTGCGGCGGGTTGTTCGCGTTGTGGCCTGCGCCTGCGCCTCAATGGTGCGCATCTCCTCGATCGCGCCGAATAGTGCTGCCTCATCGACCTCGACGCTGCGCTGTTGGCGCAGGCGGGCCCGTGCAAGCCGGTGCTCCCACAGCGATACTGGTGGGCGGACAAGCTCGCGATATCCGACCTCCAGATAACCGCCGTCATCAGGATCGTGGATGTAGATGCGACTGAGATCGCGGGGATCGCGTCGGATCACCACACGCCGGGCGGGGCCGTCTCGCTCGATCCACGGCCTCAGAGCGTCCGAGAAATAGTGGATGTGATCGATGACCACGCCGTCGCGGCGCAGAGTGCGCCGGATCACCGGCAGAAAATCGATCAGGAATGCCCGCGGATCGCGCGGGGCAGGCGGCCCCCGACCCTCGGCGGCAAGCGCTCGCACGCCGTCCTGATACCGACGCATCGGCGCTTCGCCGTCCAGCCCGGCATGGGGACTAAGGTGATACAGTTTGGCGATGGCCACGGTCAGCCATCGCTCCAGTTCCGCCAGCGTCAGGCAGGCAGCCTTGTCGCTGTCGTACCGTCCGCGCTGCATGACGTTGGAGAACGTCGTGCCGGGCAGACCATGCACGAGTTCCATCAGCGTGCCGATCACCCGCTCCACAACGCCGCCTATCTGCGGACGTCCAAGGGGACGCCAGTCGATGGCGATGTCATGCTGGGCGCAGCCCCGTTCCAGCGCCTCCGAATGAAACTCCTTGGCGTTGTCGACGCCAATGCAGCGGGGACAGCCCGAGACCGGCCACTCCGCATCGACGCCGATGCCTTCAAGCCATGACCGCTTGTCGGACGCGATGTGCGTAAGACATAGCCCGACGCTGGTGGCGGATGGCGATTCCAGCGTGATATGGAAGCCTGCGATGCAGCGGCTGAAGACATCGATCCCGACCGTGATCCACGGGCGGCCGATCGGGCGGCGCTCAATCGGATCGACCAGAACGAGATCGACCGGCGTGTGGTCGATCTGAACCATCTCCAGCGGCGCTGTCTTGGTAACGGTTAAGCCGAGGACTGCCTGGGGCACCGCAACATCGCCGCGTTGACGGCGTTCCTCCAGCGACAAGGCGGCTATCCGCCGCCGCACCGTACTGGCCGATGGGGGACGCAGATCCTGTTCGCGGGCCCGTCGTCGAACCTCGACGACGATCCGTTGTGCAGAGAGCCGCTGCGGCGTCAGGTAAAACTCTGCCACCACATCTCGAACCAGCGCATCGCGGCGCGCGTCGATCCGGCTCTTGCCACGTCCACCGCCCGATATCCCCGAGACCATCGCGGTTAGCGCGCCGCCAGCCTCCCGGCATCGACGCAACAGCCGGTAGATTTGCCGTTCTGTCACGCCTAAGGCCGCAGCGGCTGCGCAAGCGTCCTCCCGAGAACAAGCCGAAAGTGCCGAAAGTGGCCTAAGCACCGCCGCGCGACGCTCCGCCTCGCGCCATAGCGGCTCGGGCACCGCGCTCAGATCAGGTGCGTCACATTTTGCCATCTGCCGACCTCCACTTCGAGAGAAGAGCAAGCTGCCGACATCGACTCCGAGCGCCACTGACATCCACTGTGACAAACCGCTGCCCGCATTAGCAAGCAGTTATGTACCGTCCGCTGACACCGACTTCGAGAACTGACACCCGCGTTTCGACCACCGACCAGTCCTGCGACCGGCAGGAGCGCGACCTGCGGGC
>DAIPIS010000219.1:0-3453 GCA_036770665.1 Meridianimarinicoccus sp. | reverse complement strand
GTGACGCTCGACAGCAACGTGCCGCTGACCTTCACGCTGGAGGATCTGGAGGTCCGCGCCCCCGATCCCGACACGCTGCTGGGGTTCCTGACGGCGATGGAGTTCCGCACCATCACCAAGCGTGTCAGCGACCGGCTGGGGGTCGCGGCACCGGCGGTGCCGGAACCGACAGCACCGGCGACGGTGGCGGACGACATCCCGTTCGACACCGACGCCTATGAGGTCGTGCGCGACGCACCCGCGCTGCAGGTGTGGATCGACCGGATCATGGATCGCGGCTGGGTGGCGTTCGATACGGAAACCACAAGCCTGGACGAGATGCGCGCCGATCTGGTGGGCATCAGCCTGTCGGTGGAACTGGGGCGCGCGTGTTACATCCCGCTGGCGCACAAGGCCGCCGACCGGGACGACCTGTTCGGGTCCGACGCTCTGGCCGAGGGGCAGATGCCCATGGCCGCGGCGCTGGAGATGCTCAAGCCGGTTCTGGAGGACCCGTCGATCCTCAAGATCGGGCAGAACATGAAGTACGACGCCAAGATCATGGCGCGGCAGGGGATCGTGGTGGCGCCCATCGACGACACGATGCTGATGTCCTATGCCCAGCACGCGGGGCTGCACGGACACGGCATGGACACGCTGAGCGAGCGCTACCTGAAGCACACGCCGATCCCGATCAAGCCGCTCTTGGGGTCGGGCAAGGCCGCCGTAACCTTCGACCGGGTGCCCATCGACAAGGCAGCCCCCTATGCCGCCGAGGATGCGGACATCACCTTGCGGCTGTGGCATGCGTTGAAGCCGAACCTGCACCGGGCGCGGGTGACGACGGTCTACGAGACGCTGGAACGCCCGCTGGTGCCGGTGCTCGCGGACATGGAGCGCGCGGGCATCATGGTGGACCGCGATACGCTGAGCCGGATGTCGTCGGCGTTCGCCCAGAAGATGGCGGGGCTGGAGGCGGAGATCCACGAGCTGGCGGGGGAAAAGTTCAACCTGAACAGCCCCAAGCAACTGGGCGAAATTCTGTTCGACAAGATGGGGCTGGATGGCGGCAAGAAGGGCAAGACCGGGGCCTATGCCACGGGTGCCGACGTGCTGGAGGATCTGGCGACCGAGCACGAGCTGCCCGCGCGGGTGCTGGACTGGCGGCAACTCAGCAAGCTGAAATCGACCTATACGGATGCGTTGCAGGATCACATCAACCCGGACACGGGCCGGGTGCATACGTCCTATTCCATCGCGGGGGCGGCGACCGGGCGGCTGGCGTCCACGGACCCGAACCTGCAGAACATCCCCGTCCGGTCCGAGGAAGGCCGCCGCATCCGGCAGGCGTTCGTGGCACCCGAGGGGCGCGTTCTGCTGAGCCTCGACTACAGCCAGATCGAACTGCGCATCCTCGCCCATGTGGCGGGCATCGACACGCTGAAGCAGGCGTTCCGCGACGGGCATGACATCCACGCGATGACGGCGTCTGAAATGTTCAACGTGCCGCTGGACCAGATGACGCCCGAGGTGCGCAGGCAGGCGAAGGCGATCAATTTCGGTGTGATCTACGGGATTTCGGGCTTTGGCCTTGCGCGGAACCTGCGGATCCCGCGGGCCGATGCGCAGGGCTTCATCGACCGGTATTTCGAACGGTTTCCGGGCATTCGCGCCTACATGGACGACACGGTCGCCTTTGCCAAGGACCACGGCTTCGTGCAGACGCTGTTCGGGCGCAAGATCCACACGCCCGAGATTTCGGCCAGCGGGCCGCGTGCCGGGTTCGCCAAGCGCGCCGCGATCAACGCGCCGATCCAGGGCACGGCGGCGGACGTGATCCGGCGCGCGATGATCCGGGTGCCCGATGCCATCGCCGGGCTGCCCGCGACGATGCTGTTGCAGGTCCACGACGAACTGCTGTTCGAGGTGGACGAAGGCGCGCTGGATGCCGTGACCGCGCGGGTGCGCGACGTGATGGAAGGTGCTGCCCACCCGGCGGTGGACCTGTCCGTGCCGCTGACGGTGGAGGCCGGGTCGGGTGCGAACTGGGCCGAGGCGCACTGACCGCAGGGGCCTGCGGCACGCTGTCCACGGGATTGATCGCGGGGTCGGGGGTGCCCACCTGTCGGATACGCGGACATCGCCGCGCCTGCTGCTGTAATCCTGAAATCGAGGCTGCCATGCGCCTGCACCTGATCCATGCCCTGACGCTGGCCGCCCTGATGCTGGCCATTGCCATGGTCCCGCAGATCGCCTGACCTGCCCGGTCCGCCGCGTGCGGTGGCGCATCCGGCGCTGCGCCGGGCGTGTCTGACCCTTGCCCCGGATCCGGCGGGGTCTCCTCGTGTGGGCAACCAAGGTCAGGTCGCGGCGATGCCCGGTGCGGTCTGCGCCATGTGGAGCGCCACCGCGACGAAGAACAGCACGCTCGCGGCGAGAACGAAGCCGTGCCAGATGGCGATGTTGAACGGCAGCGTTTCCCACAGGAAGAACGCGACACCGAGCGTGTAGATCACGCCGCCCGTCACGATCAGCGCCATGACCGCGGGCGACAGCGTGTCGAACAGCGTCCAGCCTGCCAAGAGCCCGGCCCAGCCCATCCCGAGATAGAGCGCGAAGCCCGGCCAGCGCGTGCGCCCGCCGCCGATCAACTGCAGACCGCAGCCCGCCGCCGCCGTCGCCCAAAGCCCGGCGACAAGTCCGGACCCGGCCCCGCCCGACAGAAGCGCGAAGGGCGTGTAGGTGCCCGCGATCTTGATGTAGATGGCCGCGTGGTCGAGCCGCAGCATGAACGGGCGCCAGTCCGGGCGCGGCAGGTGGTGATAGGCCGCCGAGCACGTCAGCATGGCCAGAAGCGCTGCGCCGTAGATGCCCGCGGCCGCGAATGCCGCGACATTGCCGTGCCACAGGGCCGCGAGCGTCAGCAGCACCGGCACGGCGACGAGCGCCGCCAGCAGACCGGCCGCATGCACGATCGCGTCGCTGCGCGTTTCGGCGCGGCTGAGAGGGCGCGCGGGTCTTGGTCGGGTCATGGGGTCAGCCTACGCGATTCCGCGATGCGGTGAAACCGCTGGCAGTCAGACGGCGCGACGGGGCCCGGGATTGCCTATTCCGTGGGCAGGTCCGCCGCGTCGACAAGCGCGAAGAACGTTCCGCCCGACCACAGGCCGAACCAGTCCACGCCGTCGCGCGCCACCACATCGCCGAGTTCTGCCAACCGATAGAACGTCTTGCGGTCGATCCGCGCCTCGAGGCCCGCGCGCACCATGACATAGGGCGCAGCACCACCGGTCCCGGCCTTGCCGCCCATGCGGATGGGGTGGTCGGCGTCTGCGGTCACCGTGTCGCCCACATGGGTCGTGAAGGTGAGCCGCTGGTCCGCCCCCGCGCCGGTCGCGGCCACGTCCACGGCGACGAACGGCACGTCCTGCACCCGGATGCCGACCTTTTCGACCGGGGTGACAAGCACATACC
>DAIPIS010000218.1:0-3456 GCA_036770665.1 Meridianimarinicoccus sp. | reverse complement strand
ACCGCCGTGACCATGGCGCTCGACGCCCAGTCCATCTCGGTGATCGTGACGCTGCCGCACTCGGCCCGCGCGGTTCCGGCCGCGGCCAGGGCGATGGCCACTGCGGGTAGGAATGTCTTCATCATCTGTCTCTTCCCCTGTTGTTCGTCGTGACGGTCGCACGCGTCGCCATGCGGGGAGTGATAACGACATCGACGTGTCGCATCCAGACCCGATCGGCCAGCGTGCCGCGCGCGTGCGATAACCCTTCCCATTTCGGTCAATCTTCTTGATTTCTGCAAGCACCGATGGAATACGTTTTCGTCAGCGCTCAACCAACGATCGAGCCGACCGCGCTGGAAGCGCAGCCCGGCAACTGCGACGGTCGCCAACGTCAAGGGGAAAGCCCGTGAAAATTGCTCTTGCCACCCGTCTGGCACTATTACTGGGCAATGCTGATACCAATACCGCGGATCGGTGACGCACGATGCCCGCGCAGTCGAAAACGCGGCGCAGAGTGCTATGTGCTTTCTTAGGTCCAAGCGAGCCCGGCTCTTGCAACCTTTCGTTCCCCGCGACACAAATCACGGAAAGTCCACGCGCATGACGGTCGAGCAGGCGACATATCTCTCGGGGGTACACCGCGTCGCGCCACGGGTGGTCCTTGATGCGACGCTGCTTGTGGACTGCGGGAACGTGTTGGGCGACGGCGTGCAATGGCACCCGCGTCAACGGCGGCTGTTCTGGACCGACATCGACAGCCGCCGCCTGTGGTCCTGCGACGAACAGGGCGGCCACCTGCACCACGTGGCCCTCGACGAACGCCTGACGGCCTTCGCCTTTTGCGATGACGGCCGGATGCTCGGGGCCTTCGCCGATGGCCTTGGCTGGCTCGACCCGCGCACCGGTCAGCGGCGGCTGTTCGAACCATACCTGCCGGGCGTCGACGGCGTGCGCATGAACGACGGCGCGGTGGACCGGCAAGGACGGTTCGTCGTGGGCGGGATCGCGACCACCGGCGATGCGCCCGGCACACCGGTCTGGTCGGTGGAACGCGGCAGCGTGCAGGTCCTGTTCGACGGTGTCCGGGTCGCCAATTCCATCGCCTTCTCGCCCGAAGGCACCACGATGTATTTCGCCGACAGTCCCAGCGGGGAAATCCGCGTCTGCAGCTACGACACCGCCACGGGCAGGCCGGGTGCGTGGGACGTGCTCGACCGGATATCACCCGAGGACGGCGTCCCGGACGGTGCCTGCATCGATGCCGAAGGCGGGCTGTGGAACGCCCGCTGGGGCGGCGGGGTCGTGGCGCGGTACCTGTCGGATGGCACCTGCGACGTCCATGTCCGCGTGCCGGTCCCCCACGTGACCTGTTGCGCCATCGGCGGGCTCACCATGCGCCGGATGTTCATCACCACCGCGGCACCCGGTCCCGGTCCGGCCCCGGCGGGTGCGGGCGGTATCTTCGCCGTGGACCTGCCGGTCCGCGGGCTGCCGGCGCAGTCCTACACCCGCTGACGGCACTTGGTCGGCATGTCCGGGCGTGTCGCGACGCGGGACGGGCGCCATCACGCGTGACGTCTGCGGCGCGCGCGTGGCGTGACCGGATCGGCCCCGCGACCGGCGCGCCGCCGGGGGCGCGCTGCCCGCGCCACGCCGTGCTGCCCCTGACCCCCCGCCCGAAAGCGATTGGAGCCCGCGATCCCATCGCCGAGAGCGTGTCGCGATCATCTGCATTCACGCGATACGCTCTGACCTTTTGATGTCGCATGTCCGAGACGCGCAAAACCGGTTCCTACTTTTGCGCGACATGCTCTAGACTGGCGCCATGACAGGCAAACCGGCCGACACCGCAGGACAGGGCGCGCAGGATGACCCGGCGGCGGACCCAAGGCGGACACCCCCGCCATTACCCGCCGGCCTGCGCCCCCCGCGCGCCGCACCCGATCCCGCCGCCGGGGAATGGCCCCGCGCGGACCCGGACGCCACGGGCGACAGCGCACCGCGTGGCCCCTATGACCCGGACCCGGACGACCCCGCGGACGACCCGTGGTTCATGCCCGCCCCCGATATCCACGACGCCCACGACACCCAGGATCCCGACGATGGCACCGGCGGCATGCCCGCCTGGGCCATGCCCGGACCGCGCGCGGCCGCCCGACCCCACGGTGATCCCGCCGACTGGGCCGGGGCCGAAGCACGGCACGCGGCCCGTCTGGCCCGTGCGGCACTGGCGCTTGGCGCGCTGGACGACCGCGTGCGACAGGACCGCAGGCGCCACCCCGCCGACACCGGTCCCGCGGGACCCGGACCGCACCCGGACCGCGCCGACCCCCATGCCCCGCACGCGGCGGCACCTGCCGGGGGATTGCGCCGCCGGATCCTCTGCGCCGAGATCGCCGATCTTGCCTGGCACCTGGGCGATCGCGTCACGCCGGATCGGCTTGCGCTCTATCTCGTGCTGCGGTTGCCCGGCGCGGGCGACGACGCGCAGGCGCTCGCGCGCGCGGCCTGGGCCTTCCGGCGGCTGGACCGCGACGCGCCACCGCCGCTCGACGACGCCACGGCGCTCGCCGCCTACCTTGGCCGGGCCCCCGGCACCGGCGGCGATCCCGCCGACCCGCTGCTGATCGCGCGCCCCACGGGCACCGAATTCGACGCGCTCGCCCGCGACTGGGCGGCCAGCGTCGCCGCCGAGTCCGGCCGCCACCCGCTCGTGCAGGCCGCTGCCGCCTGGCATGGCTGGCGCGGGCGCGGCCTGTCGGGCGACGCCGCCGAAATCGAAGGCGCGGTGCTTGCCGCCCGCATCGCCGCCCGCGCCCTGCGCCCCGGCGGGCTCGGCTTCGTGCCGCTGGGGCTTGGCGGCGGGACGGCCCTGCGCACGGGCGGCGACACCGACGCGCGACTCGCCGCATGGCTTGGCGGCATCGAAGGCGCGGCGCTGCGCGGCCTGATGGACTGCGACCGGCTCGCCGCGTGGGAAGCGCAGGCCACCGCGCGCACCGCCCCCATGTCCGGTCGCACGCCCACCCGGCTGATCGCGGCACTGACGGCATGGCCCATCGTGTCCGCGCCGATGCTGACGGCACAGACCGGCGCGTCCCGCGCCGCCGTTCAGCGCAACATGATCCGCTTCGAAGACATGGGGCTCGTGCGCGAACTGACCGGACAGACGCGCTTCCGCTTCTGGCGCGCGGCCCTTTGACACCGGCACCGCCACCGACCGCGACACCATCGCGCAGGCGCGCGGGCATTGCCCTGCGCACCCGCGCGGGCTCCGCCGTGGCAGAGGCCATTGACATTCCCAACCATTACACTCAGGATTAAATTACCGCCAAGCCAACCCATCTTCCGCGGGCAGCCCGGCACGCAACGTCCCTGACCCCGCGCGAAGGATCGCCCGCATGTCACGTCTCGTCCCGTTCCGGCCGCACGCGCCGTCCCGCACACCGCCCGCCACCGGCCCCATCGTGCGCG
>DAIPIS010000217.1:0-3478 GCA_036770665.1 Meridianimarinicoccus sp. | reverse complement strand
GCTACGTTACTCCACTCGACCTGCTGTCTCCCTCACCGGCGCTCAGACTATCGATACGGACCGACCGCGCCGACCCAGTGCATACTGCGACTGGGAGACAAGACAGGAGAACACGGACATGGCCAAGGGCACCGTGAAATGGTTCAACACCACCAAAGGCTTCGGCTTCATCGCACCTGAAACGGGCGGCAAGGATGTGTTCGTGCACATCTCCGCCGTGGAACGTGCCGGCCTGACCGGCCTCGCAGACAACCAGAAAGTGACATTCGATGTCGAATCCGGCCGTGACGGTCGTGAGAGCGCATCGAACATCCAGCTGGCCTGAACCGGCAGGTCCGTCAGGACCGATCTATCGAAAGGGCGCCGGATGGCGCCCTTTTTTGATGTCTTGTGATTGGTCTGGCCGACGCAGGCGCGATCAGCCGTCGTTGCCTTGGGCGTCGACGATTTCCGAAATCCGTGTCGCGAGTTCGGGATCGACCTGTGCTGCTTCGCCGATTTCGACATAGGTCTCCACATCCATGCCATCGACTGCTTCGACGGCGTCGAGCATGGCGGTATTGGCATCTTCGACCAGCGCTTCGGCGTCTTCCTCCGACTCCGCCGTCTGCAGGCGCGCACTGAAGTCCTCGCGGACAGCACTGACGTCCATCGCGGCGGTGACGAACCGTTCCAGCGTCGCATCGTCATAGCTGGGTGCCGGGGTCGGGGCGGGTGCAGGTACCGCGCCGCCTGTGCCCTGCGCCATCACGGCCATGCCGGGTGCTGCAGCCAGCGAAAGGCCAAGTGCCATCACGGTTGCTGTCCGGGTGAGCGATGTGTTCCAGGTCATTACGATCTCCTTTCGGTGCTTCGCGCGGTAGACCCGCGACTGCCCCAAACCTGACCCCTCGAACCGGGCGTTTCAACGCCACGCCGACAAAAAGGCCAAGAGAATCGTTGCATCTGCACATTTCCGCTGGCAAGACAATAGATAGCGACTGTTTTCGCACTCGATCCTGTTGTGCCTCCGGCCGTCAGTACCATCGACCCGCCAGACGGACGCAGAGCTGCCGCACTTCCGCAGGCAGACACAGGACAGGAGACACGGTCGTGGCCACCGGCACCGTGAAATGGTTCAACACCACCAAGGGGTATGGCTTCATCGCCCCCGACACTGGCGGGAAGGATGTGTTCGTGCATATCTCGGCCGTCGAAAGATCCGGCCTGACCGGGCTTGCGGACAACCAGAAGGTCAAGTTCGACATCGAATCCGGTCGCGATGGCCGCGAAAGCGCGGTGAACCTGTCGCTTGCCTGATATCGGCGGCGGGTTATCCGCCTGACGCGGGCATCAAGTCGGCGGGTCGCGATGGGCCGGGTCACGCCCGGTCAGGCGCCACAGCGGGCAAACTTTCCCGTGACCCTGTCGGGACAGGCGACACCTGCGCACCTGACGGGTCTCAGCCGTCCAGGAACCGTGCGATTTCATCCACAAGCGCCTGAACTTCGGCCGCGGCCGGGCCCTTCGGGGCGCGTTCGGTGACGCCGTAGCCTTCACCCAGCGTTTCGGCATAGATCACCCGACTGCACAGTGCCGTCTGCGCCCTTGGCGCCGACAGCATGTCGAGCGCCGCGCTCACATCGGCCGTCAGGCGGGCACGCGGCGCCGCACGGTTCAGGATGAGTAACGTCGGGCACCCCACCCGGTCGGTCATTTCCAGCACGGAATCCGTGGCCCACAGGTCCACGTGACTGGTGGCGACCGGCACCAGCACAAGCGCGCTTTCCCGCAGCGCCGGGCGCAGGTCGCTGTCGATCTTGGGCGGCGTGTCCACGATCACGAAATCTGCGTGCTTCTTGAGCTTTTCGCACTCGTATCCGACGCCCCACGCGCTTGCGGTGGCGAAGTCCAGCCCCGGTGCGCCGTCCCGTTCACGCCGCGCCATGAACCAGCGCCCCAGCGATCCCTGCGGGTCCGTGTCGAGCAAGGCGACGCGGTGCCCCCGCCCGAGAAGCGCCACCGCCAGATTGACGGCGACCGTGGTCTTGCCGCTGCCGCCCTTCTGCTGCGCCACCGTGATCGCCCTGCCCACCATGCCAACACCTGTTTTCCCGGTTCCAGAGAGACGCTAGGAGCAAGCCCGCCCCCGGTCCAGCGGGTTTCCGCAGCTTTCTCCGCTTTCTTTCACCTTTTCAAAAGGTCGCTGTCACACCCCGGACACAGAAATGCCTTATCCACACCAGACCTGCCAACGCGGAGACGTCATGGCCCCGATGCTTCCCCCCCTGCGACTGACCGGCGCGCTGTGCCTGCGCGACGGGCAATTGCAGCAGCGCTCCATCGCGCTTGCCGAGGGGCGGTTCACGACCGGGCCCTATCCGGCGGTGGACCTGCGCGGCTACTATGTCTTGCCGGGGATCATCGACCTGCACGCCGAACCTGCCGATCTGTCCGATGACAGGATGCCGGTGCGGCTGGACCGTGCCGCGGCTGCCCAAGGCGTCACGACGCGCCGGATCGCGGTGCCGTGGTCCTGGGAAACGGTGGGCCGCAGCCCTGCCGCGGCGCGTGCCACCCTTCTGGCCTTGCGCGCAGCGCAAGACCAGTTGCTGACCGATCTCAACGTGTCGCTCGCCTGCGAGTCCCTTTTGGCCGAGGAACAGTCGGCGCTGCTGGCGCTTGTCCGCGAGGCGCGGGTGCCGCAGGTGATCTTCACCAACCGCGCCGAACATGTGGACCAGTTGCGCGGTGCGGACCCTGCCGGTTTCCTGCGGTGGGCCTGGACCCATGGCATGACTGCGGATGCGCTGTCGTCGGCGCTCGATGCGTTGCTGGTCAACACCGCCGCGGTGCCCCGTCACCTGTGCCGCCTGGCGGAGTGTTTCGACGATCTCGGCGTGCTCTACGGATCGGATGGCGACCAGACGGCGGAAATTCGGGAACACCACTCGATGATCGGCGCGCGTCTGTGCCTCAATCCCGGCACGGCGCGCGTCGCGGCCGCCGCCCACGCGGTCGGTGACCCGGTGCTGGTCAGCGCCGGACCGGAATTCGAGATCGGTCAGAACGGGTCGGTGCCGCGCCCGACGGCGCTCGTGCAGGCCGGGCTGTGCGATGCGCTGGTTTCGGGCCGCGACCCGGACGGCATCGTTCCCACGGTGTTCCGGCTGGTCGATCGCGGGGTCGTGCCACTGGAACGGGCATGGCGACTGGTGTCGGACCTGCCTGCACGGATCGCCCGGATGCCGGATCGCGGTGTGATCGCCCCCGGCAAGCGTGCCGACGTGACCATCATCAACGCCGAAACGCGCAAGGTCGAAGCAACGATCGCGGGCGGACGCCTGAGCCATGCGACCGGGGACGCTGCCACACGTTTTTTTCGTCTGACCGGGGCGGATGCCCTTGCGGCTGAGTGATCCCACGCACGACAGGGTTTTCGCATCCGGAACATGGTGCACCCGACAGGATTCGAACCTGTGACCTCTGCCTTCGGAGG
>DAIPIS010000216.1:2030-3502 GCA_036770665.1 Meridianimarinicoccus sp. | reverse complement strand
GCGGGCACCAGCGCCGATCCCCGCGACCTGATCGCGCCGGACCGGTTCCCGGTCTTCCCGGCGGGGCGCGGCGGGCAGTACACCTATCACGGGCCGGGCCAGCGGATCGCCTATGTCATGCTCGACATCGCGGCGCGGGGCCGCGACGTGCGCGCCTTCGTCGCCGAGATCGAAGGCTGGGTAATCGACGCGCTGGCCGAGTTCAACGTGACCGGCGAGACGCGCTGTGACCGGGTCGGCGTCTGGGTCGCGCGGCCCGACAAGCCTCCGCTGCCCGATGGCACCCCGCGCGAGGACAAGATCGCCGCGATCGGGTTGCGGCTGCGCCGCTGGGTCAGTTTCCACGGCGTGTCGATCAACGTGGACCCGGAGCTCGGTCATTTCGATGGCATCGTGCCCTGTGGCATCCGGGGGCACGGGATCACCAGCCTTGTGGATCTCGGCCTGCCGGTGACGATGGCCGATCTGGACGTGGCGCTGCGGCGCAGTTTCGACCGGCGCTTCGGCGACCGCTGACGGAACGGCGACGCCGAAGCGCCCCGCCCCGCCAATCCGCGCGTGCCGAGTCTGTGGGGGGACATCCCGCGGCGTGGAACGCACGCCGCAAGGGGTCTGCCCGCGGGGGAGGCCAAGCGGCCCAACGGTGCCCCACCGCGGTCCTTGCGCAAGGAGACACTTGTTTACGTAAGGGAATTTGTTTGTTATTGTTAACCTGCAGTTTACCTAGAGGAGGCGAAACGCAATGAAAAAGTTCCTGTTATGTGTTCCCGCGATTCTGATGGCCGCAAGCGCGCATGCCGCGTTGCTGGATTTTTCAACGGTCCAGGGTAGCCAGGGTTCACCCTTGGTCGTGCCCGGTGGCGCGACACTGTCCCACGAGTCGTCTGTCGGCGTGATCCGCGTCGGGATCGGCTCGGCGGGTCAGGCCGACGGCTTCTGCTTTCTGATGAGCGGCAGTTGCGAAGCGGGTGGTTCCATGGTGTTTTCGCAGTCGATCACCAACCTGACATTCGACATCGACGGTTGGAATCCTGGGGATAGCGTGGATATCACCGCGTTTCTGGGTGTGAACCTGCTGTCGACCGTGACGTTCAACACTAGCAATCAGGTCGTGAACGACTTCTCCGCGCTCACGATCGACCGGCTCGTTTTCGTCGACAACTCGACGGGCGCCGGTGTCGGGTATTCGACGTTCGCGTTCGATCCGGGAACCCCAGCGATCCCCCTGCCCGCGTCGGCCTTCCTGCTTCTCGGGGGTGTCGGGGCGCTTGCCGCTTTCGGTCGTCGCAGGACGGCGGTCTGAGCCGCCAAGGGCGATGACGCACACCGGGCGATGGCGTGACCGCCGTCGCCCATCTGCGCAGCTGTCCGGCAGGAACCGGTGCTGCCGCCCGTTCGGGGCGGCGCGGACGCGGTGACGGGTTTGGGCGTCATGCATCGGCCCGACGCAGCAAGACCACCCGGCTTGCGCG
>DAIPIS010000216.1:0-1930 GCA_036770665.1 Meridianimarinicoccus sp. | reverse complement strand
ACATCCGTACCCGTGCCGCTTGCGCGACATCCGTACCCGTGCCGCTTGCGCGACATCCGTACCCGTGCCGCTTGCGCGACAACACGCCGCACGGCTTGCCGGGGCACGGCGGGCGCATGATCCCGGCGCAGCCGACAGACCGCGGACACACATTCAGGAAAGCATTAAAACAAGGGGCTTTCGGCGCGCCATGCGGCATCCCGCCCGCCGACCTGCTGCATCCGGTGCTGCGGAATGCCAAAATGACCCAGATCAATTGGCGCGGCATCAATTGCCCTTTCATCCTCGGCACCGTATTCACACACCAGAGAACGGGCGCAGTCCGTCCGTGCGCAACACATCTGGGAGGCACGTATGGCCGACGCAGCCATTCACAGCCACGACGACGGGGACCAGCGCGGCTGGTTCACCCGCTGGTTCATGTCCACCAACCACAAGGACATCGGCATACTGTATCTGTTCACCGCGGGGGCCGTCGGGTTCATCTCGGTCGCGTTCACGGTCTACATGCGGCTCGAACTGATGCATCCGGGCGTGCAGTACATGTGCATGGAAGGGTTCATGGCGGACCCCTGCACGCCGAACGGGCACCTGTGGAACGTCATGATCACCTATCACGGGGTGCTGATGATGTTCTTCGTGGTGATCCCCGCGCTCTTCGGCGGCTTTGGCAACTATTTCATGCCGTTGCAGATCGGTGCGCCGGACATGGCGTTTCCGCGGCTGAACAACCTGTCCTACTGGCTGTTCGTGGCAGGCGTTGGTCTGGGCGTCGCGTCCATGCTGGCGCCGGGCGGCAACAACCAGATGGGGTCCGGGGTCGGCTGGGTGCTCTATCCGCCGCTGTCCACCAACGAATCCGGCATGTCGATGGATCTGGCGATCTTCGCCGTGCACGTGTCGGGCGCGTCGTCGATCCTGGGTGCGATCAACATGATCACCACCTTCCTGAACATGCGCGCGCCGGGCATGACCCTGTTCAAGGTGCCGCTGTTCGCCTGGTCGATCTTCGTCACCGCCTGGCTGATCCTGCTGGCGCTGCCGGTGCTTGCGGGTGCCATCACCATGCTGCTGACCGACCGCAACTTCGGCACGACCTTCTTCGATCCGTCGGGCGGGGGCGATCCGGTGCTCTATCAGCACATCCTGTGGTTCTTCGGCCATCCCGAGGTCTACATCATCATCCTGCCCGCCTTCGGCATCATCAGCCACGTGATCGCCACGTTCTCGCGCAAGCCGATCTTCGGCTACCTGCCGATGGTCTGGGCGATGATCGCGATCGGCGTGCTCGGCTTCGTCGTCTGGGCGCACCACATGTACACGGTGGGCATGAGCCTGTCGCAGCAGAGCTATTTCATGCTCGCCACCATGGTGATCGCGGTGCCGACGGGCGTGAAGGTGTTCAGCTGGATCGCCACCATGTGGAGCGGGTCGATCGAGTTCAAGACACCGATGCTCTGGGCGTTCGGGTTCCTGTTCCTGTTCACCGTGGGCGGCGTCACCGGCATCGTGCTGAGCCAGGCCGCCATCGACCGGGCCTATCACGACACCTATTACGTGGTGGCGCATTTCCACTATGTCATGAGCCTTGGTGCGGTGTTCGGCATCTTCGCGGGGATCTATTTCTACCTGCCGAAGATGTCGGGGCGGATGATCCCGGAATGGGCCGGACAGGTCCATTTCACGGCGATGTTCATCGGGTCGAACCTGACGTTCTTCCCGCAGCACTTCCTCGGCCGTCAGGGCATGCCGCGCCGTTACATCGACTATCCCGAAGCCTACGCGCTGTGGAACTATGTCAGCTCGATCGGGGCGTTCATCGCCTTCGGGTCGTTCCTGTTCTTCATCGGCATCCTGTTCTGGACGCTGGCGCGCCCGAAGAACGCCACGCAGAACAACCCGTGGAACGAATGGGCCGACACGCTGGAAT
>DAIPIS010000215.1:0-3523 GCA_036770665.1 Meridianimarinicoccus sp. | reverse complement strand
TGGGGCGCGGTTGCTTCTTGTCCGTCTTGGCCATCGGGCCCTCGCTGTCTGGCGGTCGCGGCTGCCTTATCCGATGGGGCAGGAGGGGGCAACAGCAACCCCCGGTCACGAAGGGGAACGCGGGATGACACAACAGGACATGGAAGAACGGATCGCCCATCTGGAACGGGCGCTTTCGGACCTGTCGGACGTGGTCGTCCGGCAGGATGGCGACATCACACGGCTGACCCGGCGGGTGGAGCTGCTGATGCAGCGCGAAGCGGACCGGATGCAGGATGCGGGCGGCAGCGCGGTACTGGCCGACAAGCCGCCGCCGCACTGGTAGTCCGCGGGCCGAATGCCCCGCAGGAAACGCGCCGACACCAGCATGATCGTGGCGCGCACCACAGGCGGCACGACCTGCGGACACAAACGCCGAGAACGCCGAACGACCGCCACGCCTGCCGCCAGCGGCACGACCTGCGCGCAGGCCCACGGCGGCACGTCCGGATCAGCGTGCCGACAGCGGCACGACCCTTCAGCGTGCCGATAGCGGCACGACCTGCCCGCAGGCCCACAGCGGCACGTCCGGATCAGCGTGCCGACAACGGCACGCCCGGATCAGCGTGCCGACAGCGGCACGACCGACACGCCGAGCACCCAGAACGGGCTGGACAACTCATCCGCCGTCAGCAGGCGCAGCCCGCCGGTGGCGGCATAGGGATCGCGTACCGTAATCGTGTCGCGGTGCAGCGTGCCCGCCAGCCCCGGGGCCGTGGTCAGGGCGGTCATCACCGTCGCGTGCCCGGCCGCACCGCACAACAGCGGCTGCCGCGCGAGCCGCGCCAGCAACCGGGGAAAGTCCGGATCCAGCGGCATGGCTTCGTGCAGCGACGGCAGCGGGGCCAGCCCCAGCAGGAACGATTGCCCGACGCGGTCGGTCCACGTGCCGACCGTGGCATGCAGCAACGCCGGTTCGCGCGCCGGGTCGTGACCGGGGCAGGCATCGGCCGCCAGCCCTGCGCGGATCATCAGATCGCCGGGTGCCACCTGCGCCCCGTAGCCGCGCAGCACATAGGCGAGTGCGACGGCCCACGCCCGCCCGCGACACGGATCGAGCGTCAGCGGCGGCGTGCTGGTGAATCCGACCCGGCAGGCCGCCGCGTCGCCGCGCGGCAGGCATCCGGCTTCGCGGATCACCGGGTCATCCACCGCAGCCCCGCCGGCCCGGACGGGCAGCAGGCACGCGGACACGCCCCCGGCAAGCGCCGCAAGCATTGCGCGACGGTTCATGACAGCCCCTGTTCTCATCCAAGGATGGTGTGGACTGGCAAGACTTAACGCGACGCTAGGAAACGGGCGGGCCCGCAGCGTTTCGCAACGAACGGTTAACGCGGCCCCGTTTGACCGGTCAGGTGTCCGGCCGAGCCGGATCAGCCACGCGTTCCGAAGGTCAGCGCGTCGAAATCGAAACTGTCCAGCACGATCACATCCAGAACGTCGAGGTCGGGTGGTGGAAGGGCCGGTGCAAGGCTTTCGTTGCGCACGCTGGCAATCAGGTCCGGCAGGACCGCCGCAAGGTTGTCGATGCTGGTCGCCTCGGGTGGGGTCAGTTTCACGCTGCGTTCGCGCAACATGCCGCTGTCGTCCCGCAGCGTCAGGGCCAGTGTCACCGAAACGACAACATCCTTCCCGCGCAACGCAAAGTCCTCCGACATGCTCAGATCAAGCGTGACGGACCTGACTTCTGTCATTGGCCTACCTTATCCAACGCGAGACCTCTATCCCAAGCGATTGCAACACAACCTTAACCATGTCCGGTCGGACTGGCAACCCGCCCATGTTCACGCAAGACCCGGTTCGCCAAGGAAATTCTGGATCCGTACGCGAACCCTTGTGACGAAGACGGCGTGGGCGTGCAGCAAATGGCTTTCCCGGCCGCGCGCAGGTGCCGCGTGCGGGATCACATATCCTCCACCAGCACCACGCCGGGCAGGGATTTCATCGCGCTGCGCAAGTCCGGCGTCACCGCGCGGGGTTCGGGCAACGGGATGTCCACTTCGGCCAGCATCGCGTCATGGGGCTGCAGGCGTCGCCGGAACATGCTAACCGAAGCGCCAACCGGATGTGACGCACCCAACCCGAAACGAGGTCAACCGTGTCCCGAGGCACCCGCACATATCGCTGGATCGTCCTGCTGCTCGCCGTCGCGTTCTTCGTCGACCGCGCCACCGTCGAGGATTTTTCGGACTGGTCCGATTTCGGCTGGCAGTTCCGCTACCTGACGATCTGGGCGCTGACGGGCAGCCTTGTCGCGGCGGCACTTGTGCTGACCCCGCGTTTCGGGCGGCGCGACGGTCCCGGCGCGGTCTTCGTATCCGTGGTCGCGGTGCTGAACATGATCGTCGTGGTGTCGTACTGGCGGCTCTATTTCGACGACCCGACACTGGTGAACGGCGAAAACGACATCGTGCCGCTGCGCGAATACTACCTGCATCTTGCGGGACCGATCCTGCAATGGATCGATGTCCTTGCGCTGAAACGCGGATTTCGCAGGGTTGTGGCCGTGGCGCTGTGGCTCGGCGTTGCGGTTCTGGCCTATCTCGGCTGGTCGGAATTCGTCGTGGCCCCCCTGAACGACGCCCCCGTGGGAACGGTCACGACCGGGCTGCCCTATCCGTTCCTGAACGACATGACGCCCGTGGCACGGCTTGCGTTCTACGGGGTGACATGGGCTTCCGGGCTTGTGTTCATCGCTGTTCTGCGGGGCCTGCAGGCGCTGGTGGACCGCGCTGCCGCGCCGGGCGCCGCGCCGGCCGGGAGGTCGTGACGCGGGGGCGTCCTACATGTCCTCCACCAGCACGACGCCGGGGAGGGATTTCATCGCGCTGCGCAATTCCGGCGTCACAGCGCGGGCTTCGGGCAGGGGAATGTCCACTTCGGCCAGCATCGCGTCATGGACCTGCAGGCGCAGGCTGACCGGCGCGCGCAGCCGCGCGGGGCTGTCCCGCGTGACCCGGTCCAGCAGGGACACCACCGGCCCCACGTCGGCGCGCGGATCGAAATGGATGCGCATGCCCGCGACACCGACCCGCGCGACCACGCTGTCCACGGGTGCTGCCCCCTTGCACAACAGTTTCAACTGGTCGCCTTCCAGCGTCGCTTCCACCGTCAGCACCACGTTGCACCCCGGTTCCAGATCGTCGCGTGCGGCCTCCAGCGTTTCGGAAAACACCGTGACCTCGTAAAGCCCGGTGGGATCCGACAGACCGACGAAGGCATACCGGTTGCCGCGCGCCGACTTGCGTTCCTGCCGGACCGACACGGACCCGGCGATCTTGGCCACCAGCGGCCCGCCCCGCGCGGCCTGTGCGACCTCCGCCAGCGTCTTGACCCCGCCGCGTTTCAGCGCACCCATGTAGTCGTCCAGCGGATGACCCGACAGGTAGAACCCGATGGCCGCATGTTCCTCTCCCAGCCGCTCGGTGGGCATCCAGTCGTCCACCTGCGGCAGGCGCGGTTCCGGCAGATCGTCCCCCGCCTC
>DAIPIS010000214.1:0-3531 GCA_036770665.1 Meridianimarinicoccus sp. | reverse complement strand
CGTCGTACATGGCCGGGCGCAGCAGGTCGTTCATCGCCGCGTCCACGATCAGGAAGTCGCGCCCTTCGCCGGATTTGAGGTAGATCACCTGCGCCACGAGGACCCCGGCGTTGCCGGAAATGAGCCGGCCCGGTTCGATCTCGATCTCGCAGCCGAGATCGCCCAGCGTGCGGCGGATCATGTCGCCGTAGTCGGACGGCAGCGGCGGGGCTTCGTTGCCGCGGGTGTAGGGGATGCCGAGGCCCCCGCCCAGATCGAGACGGCGGATGTCGTGGCCGTCGTCGCGCAGGGCGCGGGTCAGGTCGGCGACCTTGGCATAGGCGGTCTCGAACGGGGCGAGGTCGGTGAGCTGGCTGCCGATGTGCACGTCGATGCCCACCACGTCGATCCCCGGCAGGGACGCGGCCAGCGCGAAGACGTCGCGGGCCCGCGCGATGGGGATGCCGAACTTGTTCTCGGACTTGCCGGTGGCGATCTTGGCGTGGGTCTTGGCGTCCACGTCCGGGTTGACGCGGATGGTGATGGGGGCGATGGAGCCCATCGACACGGCGATGTCGGACAGGGCCAAGAGTTCGGGTTCGGATTCGACGTTGAACTGCCGGATGCCGCCTTCGAGGGCCATGCGCATTTCGGCGCGGGTCTTGCCCACGCCGGAGAACACGATCCGACAGCCGGGCACACCCGCGGCGCGGGCCCGGGCGTATTCGCCCCCCGACACCACGTCCATCCCCGCGCCCGCCCGCGCCAGAAGCCGCAGGATTGCCTGGTTGGAGTTCGACTTCATGGCGAAGCACACAAGGTGATCCATCCCGGCGAGCGCCGTGTCGAACAGCCCGTAGTGGCGGAGCAGCGTCGCGGTGGAATAGCAATAGAACGGCGTGCCGACCGCGGCCGCGATGGTGGCGAGCGGCACGTCTTCGGCGTGCAGCGCGCCGCCCTGGTAGGTGAAGTGGTCCATGCCGTTGCCTTTGCCGCGCGAAGGGATTGCGCCGGGTGATCGCAAATGCGCCGCCGCTTTGCAATGCACCGCGATGCGGCGCGACGGGCGGCGGCGACCGGGCTGCGGGCGAGTCGGAAGCCAGTCGGAAGCCAGTCGCGGGGCCGATCCGTTTTTTGCTTGTGGAGCCATGCCACGCCGCAGATCATCGCAAGGCAGGAGCAAACCCGGAGCATGGATCGTGGAGCACGACAAACGCGGCGTTCTCAGCCAGTCCATCGCGATGAAGCTGGAAGAAGCCATCGTGTCGGGCGAACTTGCGGCCGGGGCGCGGCTGGACGAGACGACCATCGCCGAACGGTTCCAGGTGTCGCGCACCCCCGTGCGGGAGGCATTGCAGATCGTGGTGTCCCGGTCACTGGCCACGCGCATTCCCTATCGTGGCACCGTGGTCACGCAGATCACCCAGGAACGGATCAGCGAGTTGTTCGAGGCCATGGGCGAGATGGAGGCGCTCTGCGGGCGGTTCGCCGCGGCACGGATGCGGATCGAGGAACGCGCAAGGCTGGAACAGTTGCACGAGGACATGGGTGCCATGGCGGCGCGCGGCGACCTTCTGGCGTATGAGACGGCGAACACGGCGTTCCATCAGGTGATCTATGACGGCGCGCAGAACACCGAGTTTCGCGAGATGGCCGAGGCGCTGCGGCTGAAGCTCGCCCCGTTCCGGCGCAGGCAGCTTGACGACCGGTTGCGGATCGGTCGGTCCCACGGCGAACACGCGCAGATCGTGGAGGCGGTGCTGAACCGCAACGGGGCGGCGGCGGAAAAGGCGTTGCGCCGCCACCTGACCAGTGCCGCCAAGGCGATGCTGCTGCACTGGAAAGGCGACGGGGCAGAGCCCGGCACGGCGGCGGGTCACGCGGTGGAGTAGAGCGCGGCGCGCAGCGGTGGGCGCCGGTTTCGCGCGTCTCGGACACGCGACATTTCGATGGCAGGGCGTGACGCCGTCGTGCGACCCGGCCCGGTCGAGGTTTCGGCCCCGCATCGTCATGCCCCCACCAGCCGCGCGCGGCACGACCCGGTGGCTGTGGCGCGGGTCCGCAGCGCGCGGTCAGCCGAAGGCCGAGGTCAGCATCCGCACGGCTGTCAGGCACAGGAACAGCGCGAAGGCGCGCTTGATCCATTTCGGGTCGAGCGCGTGGGCGATGCGTGCGCCGAGCGGCGCGCAGGCCACCGACAGCGGCAGGATCAGCGCCACCGCCACCATGTTGGCATAGCCCAGCGACAGGGGTGGTCGGCCCGCCACGCCCAGCCCGGTGACGATCATGGCGAGCGCCGCGGGCACGCCGATCACCAGCCCGAGTGCGGCGGCGGTGCCAACGGCGCGGTGCACCGGCACCGAGAACGCGGTCAGGAGCGGCACGCCCAGCGTGCCCGATCCGATCCCCATCATGGACGACACCAGCCCTACCGTCCCGGCCATCGCCGGTTGCACGCCGCGCGCCGCGGGCAGGTCTGGGGCCAGCATGCGGGTGTTGGGGCGCGCCATGTTCCATGCCACCGCGAGCGCGATGGTGCCGAACAGCCCCAGCAGCGCGCGACCCGACACCACGCCCGCGATGGTCCCGCCCGCCAGCGCGCCCAAGGCCATCCACGGAGCCCAGCGGCGCACAAGCGCCATGTCCACCGATCCCCGCCGGTGGTGGGCGCGCGCCGACGACACCGAGGTGACCGACACCGTGACGAGCGAGGTGGCGACCGCGACCTGCATCACCAGCGCGGGCGCATAGCCGAGCGCGCCGAACACCCAGAACAGCACCGGGACGACGACGATCCCGCCGCCGACGCCCAGAAGGCCGGACAGGATGCCCGCGACGCCCCCGGTGGCCATGATCCCGGCGATGAGCGGAAGGTAGGCGGCGATCTCGGTGCCGGTCATGCGCGGTCTCCGATCCGTGCGCGGGGCGCGACGCGGCCGGTACGGCCGGTGTGGCCCATTCGCCCGTTCCGTCCGCCCGGACCCGTCCGTCCGGTGGCGCGCACCGCCAACCTGCCCATCAGAACCCCAGCGCCGCGCCATCGGCGCGCGGGTCCGACGCGACCTCGATCAGTCCGCCGGGGTGCAGGGCGACGCCGCCCGCATGGCCCGCCATGTCGCTGAAGGGGGGGATGATCTCGACCTCGTGGCCTGCCGTCTTCAGGGCCGCGACCAGGGCGGGGTCGAAGCGGTCCTCCAGTTTCAGGGTGGTGGTGGCGTCGCCCCAGGTCTTGCCCAGAAGCCAGCGCGGGGCCGTGACGGCCGCCTGCAGGTCCTGCCCGAACAGGGCGTAGCGGCTGAAAACGGCGCCTTGCGTCTGTGGCTGGCCTTCGCCGCCCATGGTGCCATAGGCCAGCACGCGTCCGTCCGTCAGATGCGCCAGCGCGGGGTTGAGCGTGTGGAACGGGCGCGCATGGGGGCGCAGCCGGTTGGGGCCGGGGCCGAGCGTGAAGCCCGCGCCGCGGTTCTGGAAGAACACGCCGGTGTCCGGGCACACGAGCCCCGATCCGAATTCCCAGAACACCGACTGGATGAAGCTGACGACGCAGCCGTC
>DAIPIS010000213.1:0-3541 GCA_036770665.1 Meridianimarinicoccus sp. | reverse complement strand
TAGGCCATCGCCGGGTTGGACGCGTTCGACAGGAAAACGGGATCACCGTTGAAAGAACACGCAAATTCAAGGCGACCACGGATAGCGATCACACATTCAACATCGCGCCGAACCTGCCGGATCGCGACTTCGGTGCGTCTGGGCCGAACCGGAAACGGGCGGGCGATATCAGCTGCATCTGGACCCGCGAGGGCTGGCTTTATCTCGCTGTCATTCTCGATCTGCATTCGAGGCGGGTGATCGGGTGGGCCGTCAGCAACCGCATGAAACGCGATCTGGCGATCCGGGCCTTGAAGATGGCCATACGCGACAGGACCACCGCATGGACCCGCCTTGCGGGGATCGCCTCGGACAACTGGTGTCTCTTTTGGGTCATGCTGCGCGCCGCATGCGACGCTTGATCCGAATGAGACCGGCCCGTACACTGATGTGCATCAGGGACGCTGCAGCCAATGGCGCCTTAACTGTACTTGAGTTGGCATCCGATCGGACGCGGCCAGATGCAGGCATGGAAAAGGAGACCGCCATGAAGGGCTATGTTGCCGATATCGAGAAGCTTACCGAGAAGAACGAGGATTTCCGGCAGGTTCTCTATACCGGCGCGCATCTGCAACTGGTGTTGATGGCGCTGAAGCCCGGTCAGGACATCGGGACCGAGACGCACGCGACCCATGACCAGTTCTTTCGCATCGAGAAAGGCAAGGGTTCTGCCGTGATCGACGGCGTGACCCACAAGGTCAAGGACGGCGATTGCGTCATCGTGCCCGCCGGCGCGGTCCACAACCTGACCAACACCGGCGACAAGCCCCTGCATCTCTACACGCTCTACGGCCCACCGGAACACATCGACCATCTGGTCCAGAAGAAGAAGGCCGAGGCCGAGGCGTCGCATGAGGCCTTCGATGGGGTGGCCACCGAATAATGCCGCCCCGCGCGCCCCACACGACGAGAGCCGTGTCATGATGGCGCGAAGACCCCTCCTGATCGGCGGAGGGCTGGGGGCATTGGCCTTGGGTGCCGCCGGTTGGACAGGCTTGCAACGGACGCGCGCAGCGGCGGGCATGGCTGAATACGCTGCACGATTGCGCGCTCCCCTGCCCGTTCCGGCATCCAAGCGCGACCTGATCCGATATGCGACGCTTGCCGCGAACGGCCACAATACGCAGCCCTGGCTGTTCCGTTCGGATGCGCGCGGCATCGACATCCTTCCCGACGTCACGCGCCGCACCCCCGTCGTGGACCCCGACGATCACCATCTGTTTGCAAGCCTCGGATGTGCGGCGGAGAACCTCGCGCTCGCCGCCGGGGCGCGGGGGCAAGCAGGCGAGATCCGGTTCGATCGCGAAGGCGTCGGGAGGGTGCGCGTCGATCTTGGCACGGCACCGGGCGGCGATACGGCCCTGTTCGAGGCGATCCCGCTGCGGCAGTCCACGCGGTCCGACTATGACGGCGGCGCGTTGCGTACAGCCGATCTGTCGCAGCTTGCGGCAGCGGCAGCGGTACCGGGTGTCGATCTCATCCTGATCTCCGACCGAGCGCAGATCGAGCGGTTGCGCGATCTGGTGATCGCGGGAAACACCGCCCAGATGGCCGACCCGGCCTTCGTGGCGGAACTCATGCACTGGCTGCGGTTCAACCCGGCAGCGGCGATGACAACCGGCGACGGGCTTTACGGCGTCGCAAGTGGCAGGCCCGCCTTGCCGGACTGGCTGGCACCGCACGTCTTCGACATGGTGTTCACCGCGCCGGCGGAGAACGAGAAATACGCCCGCCAGATCGCATCATCCTCCGGGGTTGCGGTGTTCGTCGCGGCGCAGGACAACCCCGAACATTGGGTGCAGGCGGGCCGCGCCTGCCAGCGGTTCTCCTTGCAGGCGACTGCACTGGGCTTGAAGACCGCATACATCAACCAGCCCGTCGAGGTTCCGGACCTGCGGGCCGACCTCGCCACACTGGTCGGCCTGCCGGGGCGCAGACCCGACATCGTGATGCGGTTCGGCCGGGCGGCCGCGATGCCGATGTCGGCGCGCAGGCCGGTCGAAACGGTCATGGTGTGAACCTTCCCTTCACAATCGACGACTTCCTTGCCGTCTTTGCTGCCTAAAATGCGGCGATCTGGCCGTTTCAGATCGTCGCCTATGGGCTGGGGCTTGTCGTGGCCTCCGCGTTTGTCGTGCAGAGCCATGCGGTGATGCGGCTGGGATTTGCGGCTTTGGCAATCCTCTGGTCGGTCAACGGCATCGGATATCGCCTGATGTTCTTCGCGCCGATCAACCCGGTTGCTCCGGTCTTTGCGGCCTTCTCCGTCCTTCAGGCCGTGCTGTTGCTGGCCAGTGCCATTCAACCCGGCGACCAGCGCCCGCGCCCGCGCCGAGATTTTCGGTCCATCGCGGGCCTGATGACGATTGTCCATGCGCTGGCGATCTATCCGGTCCTCGGACTCTGGGCGGGGCATGGATTGATGGCCGGCCCGATGTTCGGCGTCGCACCATGCCCGACAACGATCTTCACCCTCGGGATCCTGATGATTGCCCGTGGCCGCCGGGTCGTCTGGCTGTCGATCATCCCTGTCCTGTGGTCGCTCATCGGACTGTCCGGCGCGGTTCAGGCGGCGATGCGCGCCGTGGCGACGGTCATGGCCGCGCGCAGCGCGCGGGGGGCATGACCCCCCTGCCCTTCCGGCCCCGCCGCCACGCCCGGGTCAGCCACCGTCCGCCCACCGTGTGCGATAGAGATCGAACCGCCGGTCCCGCAGGTTGCGCACCGATCCCTGCGCCCGCGCCCATTGCACGGTCGCAAGGTTCAGGTCGGCCACGATGATCATCTCCACGTTCTCGGATGCCTCGGCGGCGATGCCGTCGCGCGCGAAGGGAAAATCGCAGGGCGTCAGGATCGCGGATTGCGCGTACTGGATGTCGATGTTGCTGACGTTGTCGAGATTGCCCACCATGCCCGCCGTCACCACGTAGCACTGGTTTTCCACCGCGCGCGCCTGACAGCAATAGCGCACCCGCAGGTGCCCGTGCCGCGTATCCGTGTTGTAGGGGACGAAGATGATCCGCGCGCCCTGGTCGGCCAGCCGCCGCGCCGCTTCGGGGAATTCGGCGTCATAGCAGATCAGCACGCCCACCGGCCCGCAGTCGGTGTCGATCACGTCGACGCTGTCGCCGCCCCGGATGTGCCAGGTGGACCGCTCGTCCGGGGTCGGGTGCAGCTTTTCCTGGGTGTGGACCGTGCCGTCGCGCAGAAAGACGTAGGACACGTTGTGGATGTCGCCGTCGGCCATTTCTGTGGCGTGACTGCCGCCGACGATGTTGATCGCCCGGCCGATCGCCATGGCCCGCAGCCGGTCCACGAATTCCGCCGTATGCTGGCTGGTGCGCTGGATCGCCCGTTCGGGGGGCAGCTCGGTCGGTTCGCACGACAGCAGTTGCAGCGTGAAATGTTCCGGGAACACGACGAAATCCGCGCCGTATTCCGACGCGATGTTCACGAAGTAATCCACGTTGGCATAGAACTGGTCGGTGTCGCGCAGGGTGCG
>DAIPIS010000212.1:0-3547 GCA_036770665.1 Meridianimarinicoccus sp. | reverse complement strand
GCCGCCTGAAAGGACGACAGATGCACATCCCCCCCCATGACAACCGCAATCGCCCCATCGTCGACGTGAACGACCCGCACGTGCCGCTGGTTTATTTCAACATTCTGCGGCTGACGGCGGGGGCGCAGTTCGACTATCGCGTGCCGGGCTATGAAACCTGCGTCGTGCCCGCCACCGGCACGGTGACGGTCGAGGCCGCTGGCGAAACCTTTGCCGACATCGGCAATCGCGGCGTGGATGTGTGGGACGGTGAGCCCGAAGGCGTCTATGTCCCCACCGACACGCCCGCGCGGATCACGGCCCGGACCGATACCGAAACCTTCATCGCCGGGGCCGCCTGCGGCGACACGCTGAAACCCTTCGCGGTGCGCGCGGGCGATCTGGACCTCGTCCAATACGGGTCCGACGACACCAAGACGCACCGCAAGATCAAGCATATCCTCGGGGCTGCGCACCACGACCGGGTCGGGCGGCTCCTGGTGTCGGAACTCTACACCGTGGGGGCCGGGGGCTGGTCGGGCTTTCCCAGCCACAAGCACGACACCGACCGGCGGGACGGGCCCGGCGGGGACATGCTGGAGACGCGCCACGATGAATGTTACAACTTCCGCTTCCGCCCGAACCACGGCTCCGGCGTGCAGATGCTCCAGCGGATCGACAACGCACCGGGCGACGCCTACCACATCATGGACCGCTCCACGGTGCTGATCGACACCGGCTATCACCCCTGCTGCGTGCTGCCGGGCTACGAGATGTATTACTTCACCATCCTCGGCGGCCTCAGCCAGCGCAGCCTCAAGCAGTATTTCCAGCCGACCCACGCCGATCAGGTCCACACGATCCCCGGCATCCTCGACATGGTGGCGAAGTTCAGATGACCCTCGTGACGCTGTCCGATGTCCTGCGCCCCGCCGTCGCGGGGGGCTACGCGGTGCCGGGACTGGTGTGCCTCGGCTGGGAAGACATGCGCGCCTATGCCATGGCCGCGCAGGCCGAACGCGCGCCGGTCATCCTGCAGGCAGGGCCATCCTGCCGCGCGCACACGCCGCTGCCGGTGCTGGGCGCGATGATGCGGCAACTGGCGGGCGACGTGGACGTGCCGGTGGTGGCGCATCTCGACCACGGCTACAGCCTCGATGAATGTCGCGCGGCGCTGGACGCGGGCTTCACCTCTCTCATGTACGACGGCTCGCGCGCGCCGCTTTCCCAGAACATCGCGGAAACGGCGGCGGTCGCGGAACTCGCCCATGCGGCGGGCATATCCTGCGAAGGGGAGATCGGCTTCGTGGGCTACGCGGGCGGCGAAGGCTCCGCCGGGACCGACCCGGCAGAGGCCGCGATCTTCGCCCGCGACAGCGGTGTCGACGCCATGGCGATCTCCGTCGGCAACGTGCACCTGCAACAGGGGCACGAAGGGGGTCTCGACGAGCCGCGCCTCCGCGCGATCGAAGCCGTGACGAACATCCCCCTCGTGATCCATGGCGGGTCGGGCGTGCCGCTGGCGCAGCGCGCGGCCCTTGCCGCCGGATCGCGCATCGCCAAGTTCAACATCGGCACGGAATTGCGCATGGCCTTCGGTGCCGCCCTGCGCGCCGCCGTCACCGCCGACCCGGACCGCTTCGACCGGGTGGCGATCCTGAAGGAAACCCACGACCCCGTGATGGGCGCCGCGCGCGCGGTGATCCGCGGGCTCGGCGCAAGCGGAAAGGCATGACATGCTGAAGATCGGACTGTTGGGCTGCGGACGGATCGGGCAGGTCCACGCCCGCAGCATCAAGGCGCTGGACGACGCGACCGTGGTCGCCGTCGCCGACGCGCTCCCCGAAGCCGCCGCCGCACTGGCCGCCGCCACGGGGGCCGAAGTGCGGGACGCAGACGCCATCCTGACCGGCCCCGACATCGACGCGGTGGTGATCGGCACGCCCACCGACACCCATTTCGACCTGATCCGCACCGCCGCTGCCGCCGGCAAGGCGATCTTCTGCGAAAAACCCATCGACATGTCGGTGGACAACATCCGTGCCTGCATCGACGCGGTCGATGGCGCGGGCGTGCCGTTCCTCACCGGGTTCAACCGCCGCTTCGATCCCAACTTCGCCGCCCTGCAAGCCCGGATCCGGGCCGGGGCCATCGGCGCGGTCGAGCTTGTCACCATCACCTCGCGCGACCCGGCACCGCCGCCCGTATCCTACATCGCGCGGTCGGGCGGGCTTTTCCGGGACATGATGATCCACGATTTCGACATGGCCCGCTTCCTGATGGGGGAGGAGTTCACCCGACTGCACGCGGTCGGATCGTCGCTCATCGACCCCGCCATCGGCGACGCGGGCGATGTCGATACCGCCGCCGTGATCCTGACCACGGCGAGCGGGCGGATCTGCCAGATCTCCAACTCGCGCCGCGCCGTCTATGGCTATGACCAGCGCATCGAGGTGCATGGGGCGACCGGCATGCTGCGCGCCGAAAACCAGCTCGAATCCACCGTGGAGATCGCCACCGCCACCGGTTTTGCCCGCGCCCCGGCGCAGCATTTCTTCCTGCAACGCTACGAAGCCGCGTATCTCGCGGAAATGCGCGCCTTCGTGGCGGCGGTAAGCGGCGGCACCGCCCCCGATCCCGGCATCCAAGACGGCTTGCAGGCCCAGATCCTCGCCGATGCCGCGACCCTGTCGCGCGACACCGGCCAGCCCGTGGACTTGATGGGCGCGTGATCCGGTCAGGCGTTGCGGTCGTCGTCTTCGGGCGGCCGCCACGCGACGATCAGGTGCCACGCCAGAAACCCGCCGATGGCGGCAAAGAGATACGCCCAGATCGTGTTGCCCGCGCTCCATTCCACCGGGGCCCAGACCAGCGGCGCGAGCGTCAGCAGATACCGCCGCCACGCGGGGCGATAGAACGGATGGGCGGGGTCGATCAGGCGCATGGGGGCTCCGGCGTTCGGCATCTCCAGCTTGCACGATCGGGCGGCAGGGTCCAGCCCGGTCGCCCGGCCGCCGTCACGCACGCTGTCGGTCCGCCATCGCCGACAGCGCCGCGTCGAGCGTCGCGGCATCCCACCCGCCCAGCACCGCATCCTTCAAGAGCGCCTTCTGCGATTGGGGGGCCAACCCGCCCACCGGCGGGTCGCGGTCCAGATTGGTGGGAAAGGAATATCCCTCCGCCGCCGCCCCCAGCACCGCATCGAGCGCTGGTTCCGTCAGCGCCCCGTCCGCCCATGCGCGGGCGAGATGCGGAAACAGCGCCCGGCAGATCGCCCCCCTGTCCACGCTTTCCATCGCCCGGCCAAAGGCGGAAGACACCTGCAGCAGGTTGACCATGCGATGCACGTCCGCGCTCCGGTTCGCGCCAGCGGCATGGAACAGCGCCGGGCTGAAGAAGATCGCGTCGCCCTTGGCCAGCGGCATCTGGACGAAATGCGCCTCGAAATGGTCGCGGAAATCGGTGCGCCGCCACGCCGCGTATCCGGGGCGGTAAAGCTGGGAAAAGGGCAGCAGCTTGGTCGGCCCGGACGCCACCGGCATGTCGCAATGGGCGATCCCGCCCTGCA
>DAIPIS010000211.1:0-3585 GCA_036770665.1 Meridianimarinicoccus sp. | reverse complement strand
CTGGCGGCGACCCTGACCGTGCCGGTGCTGGTGGGCGTGGGCGACGTGATCGGGATCATGGGCGGCTACCTTGTGGGCACCACGCGGCTGGGGTTCAACGAGGCGGCGTATCTGCAGAACACCTACGACTTCCTGCAATTCTGGGACGTGGGGTCGGGGCTGGTGAAGGGTGCGGCCTTCGGCTTCCTGATCGCGCTGATGGGCTGCTATCACGGGATGCATTCGGGGCGCGGCGCGCAGGGCGTGGGGGCCGCGGTGAAATCGGCGGTGGTCGCGGCGTCGGTGCTGATCCTCGGCTCCAACTACCTGCTGACAGAGGCGTTCTTCGGGTCATGATCGAGCTGCGCGACGTGCACAAATCCTTCGGCGACAACCGCGTGCTGCGGGGGGTGAACCTGACCATCCCGCAGGGCGAAAGCATGGTGGTGATCGGCGGGTCGGGCACCGGCAAGTCCATCGCGCTGAAATGCATCCTCGGGCTGGTGACGCCCGACCGCGGTACCATCACCGTGGACGGCCAGGACGTGACCCGTGCGGAGCGCGACGAGTTCCTGTCCCATTTCGGGATGCTGTTCCAGGGCGGTGCGCTGTTCGATTCCATGACCGTGTGGGAAAACGTGGCGTTTCGGCTGTTGCGCGGGCGGCTCAAGCGGCCCCGGGCAGAGGCGCGGGAGATCGCCATCGACAAGCTGCGCCGGGTGGGCCTGCGCGAAGCCGTGGCCGACCAGTTCCCGGCGGAGCTGTCGGGGGGCATGCAGAAACGGGTCGGGCTCGCACGGGCCATCGCGGCGGACCCGCGGATCATCTTCTTCGACGAACCGACCACGGGGCTCGACCCGATCATGTCCGGGGTCATCAACGACCTGATTCGCGAGATCGTGGTGGAAATGGGCGCGACGGCCATGACCATCACCCATGACATGACGAGCGTGCGCGCCATCGCCGACAAGGTGGCGATGCTCCACGACGGGGTGATCCAGTGGACCGGCCCGGTGGCCGAGATGGACGCCGCTGCCGATCCCTACCTGCGCCAGTTCATCACCGGCAGCGCGCATGGCCCCATCGAAGCGGTGCGCTGAACGGGACCGCCACGGATCGCACCGCCCGCCACGGCGGCGCGGGCGAAAGGCCCCCACGGTCGCGACGGTGGACGCGCCGCACCCCCCAACGGGATGAGACGCGGCGCAGGGCGCCGGGGCGAAGACGGGCGGGAGCCTTTCGCCACCGCAGCCCCGGCCGGCCATGCGGCGCGGGCGACAGGCCGCCACGGGCGCCCCGCCCGACGCGCCGCCACCGCAGGCCCCCGCGACGAAATGCACGCATCGGAATGTGTGGTAAGCTGGCCCGCACCGCGCGACACTGGCCCGGCATGACGGAGGAGGACCCCATGACATCCCAGATCACCCGGAAGATCATCCGGACCGCTGCGCTGGCCGCCAGCCTCGCGGCCCTCGCGGCCCTTGCCATGGCAAGCGAGGACATCCCGGACAAGTACCCGCAATCCGCGCTCTACAACAAACCGGTGGAGGTCATCCCCGGTGTCTTCACCGCCATCGGTGCCACCGCCCCGCCGACCCATGACAACGCGGGCCACAACAACAACCTCAGTTTCATCGTCACCGGCGACGGGGTGATCGTTGTCAACGCGGGCGCGTCGGACACGCTCGCCGCGGCACTCCACGCCGAGATCCGCGCCGTGACCGACCAGCCCGTGCGGCTTGTCATCAACGAGAACGGCCAGGGCCACGCGATGCTCGGCAACGGCTACTGGGCCGATCAGGGGGTGGAGATCCTCGCGCACGAAGACGCGGCGCACGAATTCGCCGACCGCGGTGCGCAAGGGCTGGAGGCGCTGCGCGGCTATGCGGGCGACCGGGCCGGGCCGACGCGGGTGCAGCCCCCGTCGCGCACCTTCACCGACCGGGAGGCGATCACGATGGGCGACATGCGCATCGAGGTGCTGCATCTCGGCCCCGCCCATTCGCCCGGCGACATCCAGGTCTGGCTGCCGGACCTCGGGCTCGTGATCGCGGGCGACATCGCCTTTCACGAACGCATGCCGCCGATCTTCGCCGACACCTGCACCAGCTGCTGGATCGAGACATGGGAGACCGCGTTCGAGCCGCTGGGGGCGACCCATGTGATCCCCGGCCACGGGCACCCCACCAACATGGCGCAGGTGCGCCGGTATACCCGCGATTACCTCGTTTACCTGCGCGAAAGGATCGGGGAACATCTGGACAATGGCGGCACGCTGGCCGACGCCTATTACGTGGACCAGTCGCCCTATGCCCATCTCGACACGTATCAAGAGCTGGCGACGAAGAACGCGGGCGTGGTCTTTGCGGAAATGGAGTTCGAATGACATGGCTGTGACACCTCCCGTCTGCGATTTCGGCTGGGCGGCACCGGATTTCCGGCTGCCCGGCACCGACGGGCGGACCTACGCGCTGGCGGATATCGCGGGGCCGCGCGGCACGCTCGTGATGTTCATCTGCAACCACTGTCCCTATGTGCTGGCGGTGCTGGACCGGATCCTGCGCGATGCGCGCGATCTGGCCCCGCTGGGGATCGGCGTGGCCGCGATCTGTTCCAACGATGCGGACGCCTATCCCGCCGACGGGTTCGACGCGATGGTGGCGATGGCGCGGGACCGGGCGTTTCCCTTCCCTTACCTTCACGATGCGGATCAGTCCGTGGCGCGGGCGTATGACGCCGCGTGCACGCCGGATTTCTTCGGGTTCGACGCGCAGGGCGGGTTGCAGTATCGCGGGCGACTCGATGCGTCGGGGCGGCAGGCGGCGCCGCCCGACGCGCGCCGCGAGTTGTTCGACGCGATGCGGCGCGTGGCCGAAACCGGGCACGGTCCGGTCGATCAGGTGCCGTCCATGGGCTGTTCGATCAAGTGGAAGGCCGCGTGACCGCGCCCCGCACGGCGGTCGTGTTCGACCTTGACGGCACGCTGATCGACAGCGCGCCGGATTTGCACGATGCGGCGCTGAAGATGCTGGCCGGGGACGGATTGCCCGCCATCACCTTCGCGCAGACCCGCAGTTTCATCGGCAACGGGGTGCCGGTGCTGGTGGCGCGGATCATGACCGCCGTCGGCCTGCCCGACGATCCCGCGCGCCACGCCGCGATGGAGACCGCGTTCCTGCGCCATTACAACGCCGCGCCCGCGGATCTGACCGTGCTCTATCCCGGCGTGGCGGCCGCGCTCGACCGGCTGGAGGACATGGGCTGCGTGCTGGGCCTGTGCACCAACAAGCCGGAAGGCCCGACCCATGACATCCTGCGCGCCTTCGGTCTGGCGGACCGGTTCCGGGTCGTGGTGGGCGGCGATACGCTGCCGGTGAAGAAGCCCGACCCAGCCCCGCTGCATCTGGCGTTCGACGGCCTGCCCGGCGGGCCGCGGCTTTACGTGGGCGACAGCGAGGTGGACGCGGCCACGGCGCAGGCGGCGGGCGTGCCCTTTGCGCTGTTTTCGGGCGGGTACCGCAAGACGCCCGTGGCAGACATGCACCACGACCACCTGTTCGACCGGTGGGACGACATGCCGGGGATCATCGGCTGACGCCTGCCCCG
>DAIPIS010000210.1:0-3603 GCA_036770665.1 Meridianimarinicoccus sp. | reverse complement strand
GGTGCCACAGGTATTGCCCGAAGGTGCCGCAGATCAGGCTGTCGGCTTCGTCGCGCTGCACCATGATGGCACCGATCGCGGTGGTGTTGGTGCGCATGATGGCGCGGGCCAGATCGGGGGTCACGCCGCGGCGTTCCATCAGCGACAGGTAGGTTTCCCAGTAGTCGCGGTAGCGCGGGTCGTTTTCCGGGTTCACCACTTCGAAATCGGTTCCGGGGCGGATCGACAGGCCCGCGCGTTCGCAGCGGGTTTCGATCACCTCCGGACGGCCGATGAGGATCGGGGTTTCGGTGGTCTCCTCCATGATGGCATGCGCCGCGCGCAGCACGCGTTCGTCCTCGCCCTCGGCAAAGACGATGCGGCGGCTGGATTTGGCGGCGGCCTGGAACACCGGGCGCATGATGAGCGCGGATTTGAACACCGACCCGTCCAGATCGGCCTTGTATTTCGCCAGATCGTCGATGGGGCGTTCGGCGACGCCGCTGTCCATCGCGGCGCGGGCGACGGCGGTGGCGACGACCCCCATGAGGCGCGGATCGAAGGGTTTGGGGATCAGGTAGTCGGCCCCGAAGGACAGTTGTTCGCCCTGATAGGCGGCGGCGGCTTCGGCGCTGGTGGTGGCGCGGGCGAGGGCCGCGATGCCTTCGACGCAGGCGATCTGCATGGCGTCGTTGATTTCCGTGGCGCCGACGTCGAGCGCGCCGCGGAAGATGAACGGAAAGCAGAGCACATTGTTGACCTGGTTCGGGAAATCCGACCGGCCCGTGGCGATGATGGCATCGGGTGACACGGCGCGGGCGAGGTCCGGCAGGATTTCCGGTGTGGGGTTTGCCAGCGCGAAGATGATCGGGCGCGGCGCCATCCTGGCCACCATGTCGGCGGTCAGCACGCGCGGGCCGGAGAGGCCAAGGAACAGGTCCGCACCGTCGATCACCTCGTCAAGCGTGCGTTTGTCCGAGGCTTGGGCGAAGGCGGCCTTCTGCGGGTTCATGTCCACCTCGCGGCCCGCGTGGACCAGTCCGTGAATGTCGCAGAGCCAGATGTTTTCGCGCTTCACGCCCAGCTTCACCAGCATGTTCAGGCAGGCGATGCCCGCCGCCCCGCCGCCGGTGGACACGATGCGGATGTCCTCGAACCGCTTGCCCGCGACGCGCAGCGCGTTGGTTGCGGCAGCGCCGACGACAATGGCGGTGCCGTGCTGGTCGTCATGGAACACGGGGATGTTCATGCGTTCGCGGCAAATCTGTTCCACGATGAAGCAATCGGGGGCCTTGATGTCTTCGAGGTTGATCGCGCCGAAGGACGGTTCCAGCGCGCAGACGATATCGGCCATGCGTTCGGGGTCGGTAGCGTCAAGTTCGATGTCGAAGCAGTCGATGTTGGCGAATTTCTTGAACAGGACGGCCTTCCCTTCCATCACCGGCTTGGATGCGAGCGGGCCGATGTTGCCCAGCCCCAGCACGGCGGTGCCGTTGGTGACGACCGCGACAAGGTTGCCGCGCGCGGTGTAGCGGCGCGCCGTCGTCGGGTCGGCGGCGATTTCGAGACAGGCTTCGGCCACGCCCGGCGAATAGGCGCGGGCCAGATCGCGGCCATTGGCGAGCGGTTTGGTCGCGCGGATCTCGAGCTTACCGGGGCGCGGAAATTCGTGATAATACAGCGCCTCGTCGCGCAGGCTGTCGCTGGTCTCGTTCGTGGTCATGGTGGCTCCCCCCGTTCCGTTTCCTTCTGGTAGCCCAAGGGCCAGGGCAAGGCCATATGCCGCAGATCGGGTTCGGGCGCGACCGGCGGGTCTTGCAAAGCCCGCAGCCCCGCCGCAGTCTTGGGCCGAAATCGCTGCGGAGTGGGCCATGGATCTTGTCGTCGCTGCAACGGGTGTGCGCGCGCGCGCCTATGCCCCCTATTCCCGGTTCAAGGTGGGGGCCGCGCTGCTGGGGGCGAGCGGGGCCGTGCATCTGGGCTGCAACGTGGAAAACGCGGCCTATCCCGAAGGCACCTGCGCCGAGGCGGGTGCCATTGCCGCGATGATCGCGGCGGGCGAGACGCGGATCGTGGCGGTGGCGGTGATCGCCGACAGCCCGCGCCCGGTGCCGCCCTGCGGCGGCTGCCGCCAGAAGCTTGCAGAGTTCGCGGGGCCGGACGTGCCGGTGACGCTGGCGACCGTGGCGGGCGCGCGGCAGGAGACGACAGTGGGCGCGCTGTTGCCGGGGGCGTTCAACGTTTCCGACATGCCGGACACCTGAGCGGTGGATGCGCGCACGGTTCTGGCGCAGGTCCGTGCGGGCCCCGAAGCGGTGGACCCTGCTGGGCTTGCGTGGTTCGCGCGGGGCCTGGCCAATGGCGTCGTGAGCGATGCGCAGGCCGGGGCATTCGCCATGGCGGTCTGCCAGTCGGGGCTGGGCGAGGCGGGCACCGCCGCGCTGACCCGTGCCATGCGCGACAGCGGGCGGGTTCTGGTGTGGGACCTGCCGGGGCCGGTGCTGGACAAGCATTCGACCGGGGGGCTGGGGGATGCCACGTCGCTGATCGTGGCCCCGGTGCTGGCCGCACTCGGGTGCTTTGCGCCGATGCTGTCGGGGCGCGGGCTGGGGCACACGGGCGGGACGCTCGACAAGCTCGAAGCGCTGGAGGGTGTGAACACCTCGGTGTCCGAGGCGCGGTTTCGCGCGCTCGTGGCCGAGATCGGCTGCGCTGTGGTGGGGGCGAGCGCGGAGATCGCCCCGGCGGACCGGCGGCTTTACGCGATCCGGGACGAGACCGGCACGGTGGACAGTGCCGCGCTGATCACCGCGTCGATCCTGGGAAAGAAGCTGGCGGGCGGAGCGGCGGCGCTGATCCTCGACGTCAAGGGCGGGTCTGGGGCCTTCATGAAGACCCGTGCCGACGCGGAGGCGCTGGCGGGATCGCTGGTGGCGGCGGCGCGGGGGGCGGGATGCAAGGCACGGGCGCTGATCACCGACATGAACCAGCCGCTGGCCCCCGCGATCGGCAACGCGGTGGAACTGGCCGAGGTGCTGTCGGTGCTGCGCGTGCCGCGCCCGGAAAGCCGGTTGTGCGCCCTGTCGCTGGCTTTGGCGGGGGAGGTGCTGGCCTTGGCCGGTCGGTTCGCCGATGCGCAGTCTGGCGCGCGCGCGGCGCTGGCGGTGCTGCAGTCCGGGGCGGCAGCGGAACGGTTCGGGGCGATGGTGCATGGTCTGGGCGGCCCGGCGCGGCTGCTGGACGATCCCGCGCGGTTCCTGCCGCGCGCGCCGGTGACCCGTGCGGTGCGGGCCGGGGTGGCGGGGCGCATCGCGGCGATCGACGGGGTCGCGTTGGGGGAGGCCGTGGTGCGGCTCGGCGGCGGTCGGCTGCGCAGCGACGACGTGATCGACCCGCGCGTGGGCCTGACCGGCGTCGTGTCGCTGGGTGACGCGGTGGGGCGCGACGATCCGCTGGCGGTGGTCCATGCCGCGCGTCCGGCCGATGCCGATGCCGCCGAAAGGGCCGTGCGCGCGGCGTTCGTCATCGCGGACGCTGCGGCCTGTCCGCCGCTGGTGCACGGGCGGGTGGGCTGATGGCGCGGGCGTTCCTGATCGTGCTCGACAGCGTGGGCTGCGGCGGCGC
>DAIPIS010000043.1:0-15803 GCA_036770665.1 Meridianimarinicoccus sp. | reverse complement strand
ACGAGCAGCTTGCGCAATACGCCCCGCCGACGATCAGCCGGGTCTATTCCGCCGAGGGCCAGCTTATAGACGAGTTCGCCCGCGAACGGCGGTTGTTCGCCCCGGCCAGCGAGATCCCGCCACTGGTCAAGCAGGCGTTCATTTCCGCCGAGGACAAGAATTTCTATTCCCATGGCGGGTTCGATCTTCTGGGGATCGCGGCGGCGGTGCGGGACATGGCGCAGGGCGGCGAACTGCGCGGCGCGTCCACCATCACGCAACAGGTGATGAAGAACTTCCTGCTGTCGTCGGACCGGTCGGCGGAACGCAAGATCAAGGAACTGATCCTCGCCACGCGGCTGGAACAGACGCTGACCAAGGAGCAGATCCTCGAGCTGTAC
Source organism: Meridianimarinicoccus sp. (assembly GCA_036770665.1). Classification (GTDB taxonomy): domain Bacteria; phylum Pseudomonadota; class Alphaproteobacteria; order Rhodobacterales; family Rhodobacteraceae; genus Meridianimarinicoccus. The sequence continues at coordinate 15,423 of DAIPIS010000043.1, read as the reverse complement.
CTGAACGAGATCTATCTCGGTCAGAACAGCTATGGCGTGGTGGCGGCGGCACAGACCTATTTCAACAAGACCCTCGCCGATCTGACGGTGGAGGAAGCGGCCTACATCGCGGCGCTGCCCAAGGCGCCGTCCACCCTGCACCCCGTGCGCGAACGGGACAAGGCGGTCGGGCGGCGCAACTTCGTGCTGCGCGAAATGTTCGAGAACGGCTACATCGACGAGGCCGAGTGGGAAAGGGCGCGCGCCGAACCGCTGCGCACGGTCCAGTCGGGGGATTTCGACAGCTTTCGGGCGTCGATCCCGCCACGCGGCTATTTCACCGATGAAATCCGCCGCCAGTTGAGCCGCGACTTCGGAGAGGCGGAGTTCTTCACCGGTGGCCTGTCGGTCCGCTCCACGCTGGAACCGGACCTGCAGGACCATGCGGCGACGGCGCTGCGGCGGGGACTGGAACGCTATGACCGCCAGCGCGGGCTCTGGCGCGGGACGGGCATGTTCGTGCCCGCCGAAGCCCTGGGGGACGAGGCGCGATGGCGTGCCGTTCTGGACGAGGCCGAACTGCCCCGCGACATCGACGGCTGGCACCTTGCGGTGGTCCTGTCGATGACCGACAGCGCCGCGCGGATCGGGATCGAGGATCAGCCGACCAACCCGGACACCGACGTGATCCCTCTGGACGAACTGCAATGGGCCGCGCGCCGGGGCGAACGGCGCCCGCGCGTGCCCGATGACCTGCTGGGGCTGGGGGAAATCGTCTATGTCCGGGCCGAAACCGGCGAAAGCGACACCGGTCCGGTCACCCATTACTCGCTGCGCCAGATCCCCGAGGTGCAGGGTGCCTTCGTGGCCATGGACGTGAACACGGGCCGCGTGATCGCCATGCAGGGCGGGTTTTCCTATCAAAGCTCGGTCTTCAACCGGGCCACGCAGGCCACGCGCCAGCCGGGGTCGTCGTTCAAGCCGTTCGTCTACGCGACGGCGCTGGACAACGGCTACACCCCGGCGACGATCGTGGTGGATGCACCCATCGAGGTGAACATCGGCGGCGAGATCTGGCGCCCCAAGAACTACTCCAACAAGTTCTACGGCCCCACACCGCTGCGGACGGGCATCGAACGGTCGCGCAATCTGATGACCGTCCGGCTGGCGCAGGCGGTGGGCATGGACAAGGTCGCGGAATACGCCGAGAAATTCGGCGTCTACGACGACATGGACCCGTTCATTTCCAATTCGCTGGGGTCGGGGGAAACCACGCTTTACCGGATGGTCGCGGCCTATGCGATGTTCGCCAACGGCGGCGAACGGGTGGAACCGACGCTGGTGGACCGCATCCAGGACCGCTGGGGGCGCACGGTCTACCGGCATGATGCCCGGACGTGCGTGGACTGCGCGGATGGATCCCTGCCACAGGGGCAGTCACCCCGGATCACCGACGACCGCGAACAGGTGATCGACCCGATAACCGCCTATCAGATCACGTCGATGATGCAGGGCGTGGTGGACCGCGGCACGGCGGCCGGCAGCGTCAAGCTGCCTGTTCCGGCGGCTGGCAAGACCGGCACGACCAACGATGAAAAGGACGTGTGGTTCGTGGGCTTCACGTCCAATATCGTGGCGGGCTGCTACATCGGCTTCGATCAGCCCCGGTCGCTGGGCACGGGCGCATCCGGCGGGGGCATGTGCGGCCCGGTGTTCAACGACTTCATGACCCATGCCGTCGCGGCTTATGGCGGCGGGCCTTTCGACGTGCCGCCCGGTGGCCACTTCATCAAGATCGACCGTGTGACCGGTGCGCGTCTGCCGGACAATGCCAGCGGTGCGAACGTTGTGGCAGAATACTTCCGCGATGGCATCGATCCCGCCTTCGGGGTTGCGGCGATCGACGGCGGCTTCGCCATGGGCGGCAACCTTCCGCTCTTTTCCCGTAGCGAGGCTTTGGAGGTCGACCGCGAGGTCACGACATCGACCGGAGAAGTGCGCCGCATCGCACCGAAGGCCGCTTTCGGCACCATCAGTTCCGGCGGTCTCTACTGATCCGCGCGCCCGTTCCCGCTGTCCCCGCCTGATCTTGTCTGCCCCGGCGACACTGATATAACACCGGTCCGCGACCGACCCGGTCGCGGCTTCCGCTGTCCGAAAGGTGATCCATGCGCGCCGAGATCCAGAACCTCGTGGCCGATATCCGCAAGTCGCTCGACCTGCTCGGGCAGCGGCTTGGTGTCGATACCGCGCCCCACCGGCTGGAGGAATTCAACGCGATGGCCGAGGACCCGGGGCTCTGGAACGATCCCGCCCGTGCCCAGAAACTGATGCGCGACCGGCAGATGCTGGTGGAAGCCATGGACACGCTCAAGGCACTCACCCGCGAACTGGACGACAACATCGAACTGATCGACCTGGGCGAGGCCGAGGACGATGCCGATGTGGTCGCCGAAGCCGAGGGCGCGATCCGCGCCCTTGCCGAGAAGGCAGCCCAGAAGGAAATCGAGGCGCTGCTGGACGGGGAAGCAGACGGCAACGACACGTTCCTTGAAATCAACGCCGGCGCGGGTGGGACCGAAGCGTGCGACTGGGCGCAAATGCTGCAACGGATGTATGTCCGCTGGGCCGAGGCGAAGGGCTACACGGTCGAACTTCAATCCGAAGAAGACGGCGGCGAGGCCGGGATCAAGTCCGCCGCCTACAAGATCAGCGGGCCGAATGCCTATGGCTGGCTGAAGACGGAATCGGGGGTGCACCGGCTCGTGCGAATCTCCCCCTTCGGCAAGGGCACGCGCGAAACGTCCTTCGCCAGCGTATGGGTCTATCCGGTCGTGGACGACAACATCGAGATCGAAGTGAACCCGGCCGATATCCGCATCGATACCTACCGGTCCTCCGGCGCGGGCGGGCAGCACGTGAACACGACCGACTCGGCGGTACGCATCACCCACCATCCCACCGGGATCGTGGTCACGAGTTCCGAAAAATCCCAGCACCAGAATCGCGACATCGCCATGAAGGCGCTGAAGTCGCGGCTGTACCAGATGGAACTCGACAAGCGGAACGCCGCCATCAACGAAGCCCATGATGCCAAGGGCAGCGCCGGTTGGGGCAACCAGATCCGATCCTACGTGCTGCAACCTTACCAGATGGTGAAGGATCTGCGCACGAACGTGGAAACGTCGGACACCGGCGGCGTGCTGGACGGCGATCTGGACCGCTTCATGGCGGCGACGCTTGCGCTCAATCTCAGCGGCAAGTCGCGCGCCGAGGCGAACGCCAGCGATTGAGGGCGGCACTGCCGCGTGGCGCCGCCGTGGCGGTCCGCGCTGTCGACAGGCGCGCGGGTTGACTTGGTCGCCCGGTTCCGGCGCGGATCGTGGCCGACGTGCGGTCCGCTGGGGATGACACATCGTCCCTGTCGGTCGGAATCTGCCCTGTGCGCGCCGGGTCGCACCACTGGGGATTTGATCGCTGTCACGAAGCGCGGCATGATGGTGGGGAAGCAGTCCACACACCCGCCAGAGGAGGCCGCGATGGCACATGTAAGGTACCCCAGCCCGGACGGACCCCGGCCGGATTTTTCCGAAACGACAGCACCGGCAGCCGCGGCACCGACGATCAACCGCATCACGACGGACACGGTGCGCGAAGCCCTGCACAAGGGTTTTGACGATTTCAAGGCGGCGCCCGGTTTCGGTCTGTTCTTCGGCGGCATCTATGCCGTGGGCGGGCTGGTTCTCTGGGCGTTGTCGCAGATGGTCGGCAACGCCGGCATTCTCGTGCCGCTCGCCTTTGCCTTTCCGCTTCTGGGGCCGTTCCTTGCCATCGGTCTTTACGAAATCAGCCGTCGCCGTGAAAAGGGCGAAAGTCTGGACAAGTCCGCGATCCTTGGCGCGGTATTCCGCCAGCGCGACGGGCAGATGCCGTTCATGGGCGTCGTGATCCTGTTTCTTGCGCTGAGTTGGCTCATTCTTGTACGGGTGACCTTCGCGCTGTTCCTGAGCAACGATGCGATGACCAACATCTTCACGACGCGGGATGCGATCTTCACGCTCGACGGGGCGGTCATGCTGCTGATCGTGATGGGGCTTGGGGCGGCCTTTGCGCTTTTGGTGTTCTCGATCACGGTGGTCAGCATGCCGCTGCTGCTGGACCGCGAGGTCGATGTCGTGACGGCGGCGATCACCAGCGTGCAGGCGGTCACCGAAAACCCCCGGCCCATGATGATGTGGGCGGGAATCGTCGTCGCCGTGCTGGTTGTCGCGATGCTCCCGGCCTTTCTGGGCTTGTTCATCGCGCTGCCGATCCTCGGGCACGGAACCTGGCATCTTTATCGGGCAACGGTGGCCTAGGGCTTTGACACGAAGCGTGTTGCGGTGATCTGGTCGCGGGGCAGCACCCATGCGCGCGAAAGGATCACCGCCAATGACCGAGGCTCGACATCTGCCGGACAAGTTCGGCGCGCCGGAGTTCCGTGAGGTCACAGTCCCCATGGTTCGCGACGCGCTGGCGCGCGGCTGGCGCGACTTTGCCGCGACCTGGCCTTACGGGGTCTTTTTCGGGGGCTTCTACGCGGTATTCGGCATCCTGCTCTGGCGGGTGACGGTCTGGACCGGCCAGGGATACTGGCTGTTGCTCGCCGCCTTCGGATTCCCGCTGATTGGCCCGTTGTCGGCTGTCGGTCTTTATGAAATCAGCCGGTTGCGCGCTGCGGGCGAACCGCTGACATGGAACCGCGTGCTCACGGGTGTCTGGCGTGAGAAGGACCGGCAGATCCCGTCCATGGGCGCGGTCGTGATCGTGCTGTTCATATTCTGGGTCTTTCTGGGCCATGTCGTGTTTGCCCTGTTCTTGGGTCTCAGCCCTATGACGAACGTGTCAACGTCCTACGACGTGTTCCTGACGTCCAACGGGGTGATGATGATCGCAGCCGAACTGATGATCGGCGGTGCCGTGGCGTTGCTGCTGTTCGCCATCACGGTCATGGGGATGCCGATGCTGGTCGACCGGGAGGTCGATTTCGTGACCGCCATGATCGCAAGTGTCGGTGCCGTCACGCGCAATCCCGCGCCCATGCTCGGTTGGGCGGCGGTTGTCGTTGTGTCGCTCGTTGTCGCGATGGTGCCGATCTTTCTCGGCCTGCTGGTCGTGTTGCCGGTCCTCGGGCACGCAACCTGGCATCTTTATCGCGCGGCAGTGATCTGAACGCCCGACTGCGTGGCGCGCAATGGGCCCGCGGGCGGGGCGGTGCACGCAACCCGCGCCCAGCCGCTTGTGGGTCAGTCTTTCGGCTGCGTGGGGTCCGGAACGGGGGCTGCAATCGCCTTCTGCGGGGTGCCCGTTTTCAGCGGATCGTCCTGGCGCTGCACCGACCCTTCGAAATGGGCACCGCTTTCGATCGCGATCGTCTTGTGGATGATATCCCCCTCGACCCGGGCGGAGGACGTCAGGCGCACCTTCAAGCCGCGCACGCGACCGATCACATGCCCGTTCACGACGATGTCGTCTGCCACGATCTCGCCCCGGACGACAGCACTTTCGCCGACCGTGAGCAGGTGCGCATAGACGTCACCTTCGATGGTGCCTTCGATCTGGATGTCCCCAGTGGTGCGGATGTTGCCGGTGATCGTCAGGTCGGACGACAGCATCGACGCAGGCGGCTTTGCCCTGGGCGCGGACGGTGGGGTTGGGGATGCTTGCGGCGGCGCAACCCGCGCGTCGGTTGCGGCACGATCGCCATCGGCGGGCTTGGGCTCGGGGGGCCGGTTCTTAGAAAACATCGCTGGCAGCCTTGATATAGGTCATCGGGTTCACCGGATCGCCGTTCACGCGCACTTCGTAATGCAGATGCGTGCCCGTCGACCGACCGGAATTCCCCATACCACCGATCAGATCCCCGCGCGAGACCCTTTGGCCGACCTTGACCGTGATTCCGGACAGATGGGCGAACCGCGTCTCTATCCCGAAGTCGTGCCGGATCTTGACCAGACGTCCGTACCCGGACAACCAGCCGGCATGGGTCACGACGCCATCCGCCGTGGCATGGATCGGCGTGCCGTACGCCCCCGCCCAGTCCATCCCGGCATGGAGCCTTGATCCGCCGCTGATCGGGTCGCGCCGATAGCCGAAGCCGGATGTGCGCCGCACGGATGCCTCGACCGGCAAAGCGAAGGGGATCTTGTCCGCCGCAATACGGTACAGGTTCAGGTCGTCCATCTGCTTGAGGATGGCATTGACGCGCAGATGTTCCGGCGCCGCAGCGGTGCCCTTTGCAGACATGGCGATGGGCGTCAGCGGGCCGCCCATGCCGGAATACTGCTGGCGCATCTGGCGCAGGATGCTCTCGGGTGGCAGGCCCACATTTTCGAACATCTTGCCGAGCGGTTCCATCGCCAGCATCACGGCATCCTCGAGCTGTTCGAAGATGCGCGCGTTGTTTTCCTCGTTCAGGGCGAGATCGTGTTCGAGGACTTCAAGCCGCGCCGTCGCGTCGCGTGCCGCATCGCGCGCCTCTGCCCGTTCGGTCGCCGTTTCGTTCAATGCCTGCGACAGGAATGCGACCGTCGTCTCGGCCTCTGCGCTGCGGCGTTCCAGCGCCGCCTGACCGGCCGTATCGGGTCCGACCGCGAGCGCCGCGAGCCGTTCACGGGCCGCGTCGCGCTCGGCCATGGCATCGGCGAGTATGCGCTGCAACGCGGCGCGCGCGTCCTGAAGTTCCGCCATCCGCAATTCCGCGGCGAGCACGCGATCCTGATACTCCGCCAGCGCGTCCAGCGCCGTGGCGTACTGGGCCTGCGCCTCAAGTGCGGCCACCCGATGCGCGTCGCGTTCCGCCGCAAGCGTTTGCAGTCTCTCTTCGTAGAACATGCGGTCCGCGCGCACCACGTCCTGCGGTCCGGCCCCCTGCACAAGATCGATCACCAGAAATGAGGTTGCGGTGACCGACCACGCCACAAGCGCCAGCGCCCCGGCCCCTGCCAGCAGATGCTGACGCGGGCCGATGCGGAAGAACCGCGTGCCGCTGTCGGATTTCACGAAAATGCGTTTTTCCGGGACCCACCTGTGCAGAAAGGGGCGGCGCAGCGGCGTTCCGGTGACGCCCAGCGGCATGGGTGCTGTATCGGTCGTGGTGAGGTCGTCGATGTCGGCAATGCCGCGGCCCCAATCGGCCAGGTTCGCCGGATCATGTCCGTTCGTCGTCACACTCGACACTGTCACCCCGTCCCCGTTCTTGGTCCGCTCCGGTGTCTGCGCACCACTTGCCTCGGAAATCGGGTAAACCGCACGGGGGCGGTTGGCAAGGAAACGGGTGACGCAACCGTGGCGCGCAGCCCGCGAAACCGGCCCAAACCGGCAGGTTTCCGCCGACAAGGGGCGTGCGCCGACCCTGCACGCGGTGGACCGTCAAGGCGGGCATGCTGCTTGCGCTGCTGGCGAAGCCGCGCTGCATCAGGTTGCTGAGCGCCGGTCGCGAGATGTCAGCGTTGACGGTTCCAGCACGCGTTCCGCCCCTCGGTATGCAGGCGTCGGGCGCGTTCCTGGATCGGGAGCCCGGTTCTACGGCCCATCGGTTCATGCCCGGAGCGCAGGCGTCGCAGACCCGCGTGCCGCCAGTGGCAGCCCGGCGGGGATCGGAACGACCGCGTCATCCACAACCACGGTGTACGCCTGTACAACCGTGGAAGTCGTGGTCACATCCAGACCTTCGATGCCGACCTTGGGGTGTTGGATGGCGGTCGTGCTGAACGGCCTACTCCGACACTTTGAAGTCCATGGCGGTGAGAGGTAGCCGTTCGTGCAGGTCAGTGTCGGCAGTGCCGGTCGGTCGATATCGTCCGTGCGGGTGACGGTCCGGGCGAATGTTGTCAGTCACAGCGTCATCGCAAGGCCAATGACGGCATTTGGGATACGGATGGCGGACGCGGTCGCGGCCACCCCGCCGGTGGATGGCACAGGCGCCTCACCAGACATTCCGCCGCCGCAGAGAAGCGACCCCGTCAAAGGTCAATCGGTGCCGTGGCCGTGAAGCCGAAGGCCGCGGCCCGCGCACCCGTGCCGGTGGATACGGCCAAGCCAGCAGCGCGACGGGATGCACGGCGATGCAGACAGTCCTCCGGCACGTGATCCTGAATGACAGGCTGCACGCGGCGCACGGTCGATCACTGGGCTTGCAGGGCCTGCACGGCTTCCAGCACTTCCTCGGCATGGCCGGGGACCTTGACCTTGTGCCATGCCTTGCGGATCACACCCGCGCCGTCGATGACGAAGGTCGAACGCTCGATCCCCATGTAGGTCTTGCCGTACATCTGTTTCTCCGCCCATACGCCGTAGCGTTCGCAGACGTCGCTGTCGGCATCCGACAGCAGGCCCACGCCCAGGCCGTGCTTGGCGCGGAACTTGCCGTGCTTGGCGACCGTGTCCTTGGAGATGCCGTAGACCACCGCACCCGCCGCCGAAAACGCTGGCAGGTGTTCGGTGAACGCGACGGCTTCCTTCGTGCAGCCGCCGGTGTCGTCCTTGGGGTAGAAATACAGCACCACGGTCTTGCCGCGCAGCGCGCTCAGCGTGACGTCGTCGCCGCCATCCTGCGGCAGGGTGAAATCGGGGGCGGTGGCACCGTCGTCGAGCATGGTCTGACCCTGTCTATGTCTCATTGTTCGACAGTCTAGTGCGGCGTGACGAATGTCCAGTCGCCACCGCGGCTTGCGCCTGTGCGCGACCGTGAACATCGTCTAGGGTCCGGTCCATGTGGCTTGTGCGATCCTGCCTTTGGTGTGTGAACGGATGCGTGCTGTGGGGCGTCCGGCTTGCCGTTCTGGCGATCCTGACGCTGGGCGTGGCGGTCTGGGCGGCCCATCGCGCGCCTGTCACGCTTCCCGACGTGGCCGTGGACGGGCTGGTCGCGATCCTTGACCGTCGCGCTGCGCAGGCCGGGCTGACCGTCGCGCTTCGCGGTGCGGACGTCGCGTTGCGCGACGGGCTTGTCCCGCAACTGATGCTGCGCGGTCTCGTCCTGCGCCGCGCGGACGGGTCCGATGTGCTGCGGCTCGATGCGGCAGAGGCGGTCTTTTCCCGCCGCGCTGCCATCCGGGGCACGGTGGCGCCGCGCGCCATCACCGCGCGCGGGATGACCGTGACGTTGGAACGCGACGCCACAGGCGCGATCACGTTGCGGATGGGCGACACCGCGCTGGTCGATGCGGCGCCGGACCCAGCGACGGCGCTGGCCCGGTTGCGCGGCGTGCTGGACAATCCCGCGCTCGCGGGGCTGCGCCGTGTCGGTCTCGACGGGGTCACGCTGGTGCTGCGCGACGCCGTGGAAGGGCGCGTGCTGGGCTTCACGGATGGAACGGTGCGGCTGGACCGGACCGGTGGCGCCTTGCGCATCGACCTGTCGCTGGCCATGCCGGAGACCGGTGGTGTTGACGGCGGCGGCGTGATCGCGCTGCGGCTCGACGTGCCCGACGCCGGCATTGGCCCGGTGGCGCTCCCCAGCGCCAACCGGACTCCCGCGCCCGGTTACGCCAAGACCATGGCCCAAGGGGACGATCCCGTGGCGCGCCTGCGTGTCGCGTTGCGCGGTATCGAACCGGCTCGGATGGCGGGCCTCGCGGGCCCCACGCCGCTGGGCGCGGCGCTGTCGCGGATCGCGGCACCGATATCGCTCGACCTTGACGGCGGGCTTGGGCGGGATGGCCGCGCGCTGCCGCTGACGGGCGTTCTGCGGGTCGGGACGGGTCTTCTGGACCTGTCCGGTCCGGTGGGGATGGTGCCGATCGACCGGGCGCGGGCGGACCTGCGCCTTTCACCCGACCGACGGCACCTCGACCTCGGCGACCTGCTGATCGACAGTCCGGGCCTCCGACTTGCGGGTCGGGCCGACTTGCGCAGCGCGGGCGGCCTCGGATCGGGTCACGGGATCACCGCGCAACTGGCGCTGCAGGATGTCGCCCTCGACCTGCCCCGCGCCGGTCAGACACCCGTCGCCATGCGCGCGGACCGGCTTTGGGCAGACCTGCGGTTGGGCAGGCCGGATGGCGCGATCGATCTGGCCGCGCTGACGGTCGAACGGCACGGCGCGCGCGCGACGGGGCGGGGGCGCGTGTCGCCGGGCGGGCGGCTTGCGCTTGACCTGTCGGCGGCGCGGCTGGACGTGGCGGGCGCGCTGGCACTCTGGCCGCTCGATCTTGCACCCCGCGCGCGGGTCTGGGTGGCCGAAACCGTCTCCGCGGGGGATGTGCACGACCTGCGCCTGTCGGTGCGCCACGATCCCGGCGCACCGCGTCGTCCCGGCCGGGTCGATCACGTGGCGGTATCGTTCGGGCTGCAGGCGGCGGCGATGCGGGTGGTCCCCGGCCTGCCACCGGTCACGGGGCTTTCGGGGCATGTGGTGATCGACGACACCCGCGCAAGTCTTCTGCTGGCACGCGCGCGCATCGACCCCGAAGGCGGAACCGGCCCGGTCCGGCTGGGTCCGGGGCAGGTCTGGGCCGATACCGGACCTGCGTCGACCGGTCCGCTGCGCATGGGCTTCGACGCTGCCGGCGAACTTCGCGCAGCACTTGCGCTCCTGCAGGCCCCCCTGTTCCGGCCCGCAGGGACCGGGCCGGACACGCCGGGGTCTCCGGGTGCGCTGCTCATGGCACCGGGCGCGGTCACGGGACAGGTTGCGGTGACGGTCGATGTGGCGCTGCCGCTGCGCCGCCCCGGCCAGCCGCCACCCACGGGGCTGCGACCGGAGTTCACCGTCGCCGGTGACATCCTTGCGGTGGACACCGATGTGCTGGTGCCAGGGCGCGCGGTCCGTGCCGACCGGCTTGAGGTCTACGCGGACCCCACGGAACTGCGCATCGCGGGGCGGGCGCAGGTGGGGTCAGTGCCGGTCGAAATGGTCTACAGCCGTGCCCTGTCGGTACCACAAGCGGTTGCACCGCGACCGGTGCCGCGCGGGCAGGCTGCCCCGGCAACGCCGCGCGCGACATCCGCGGGTCGCGGTCGTCTGGTCGCGGACATGCCGCTGCGGCCTGCCGATCTGGCGGAGGCTGGTCTGCCCCTGCCACCCGGTGCGCTGCAGGGCGAAGGCCGCGCCCGCGTGCAGGTCGATTTCGCGGCGACCGGTCCACCCGCCCTGGCGCTGGATGCCGATCTGGCCGGGTTGGCCGTGTCGCTGCCGGGCTTGGGGCTGACGAAACCGGCGCGTGCCCCCGGACGGATCCGGGCTGCGGGGCGGCTTGGCCCCGATCCGGCAATCGACGCGGCCACGGTGGACATCGCAGGCACGTCCGTCGCGGTGCGCCTGCCCGACGGTTGGGGGAACGCCGTGCTGTTCGACCGGCTGGCGCTCGGGGGCTGGCTGGATGCGCGGGGAAGGTTCGATCCCGCGACCGACGGGCGTCCTGCACGACTGGTCCTGACCGGCGGTACCGCCGATCTGCGGGCGCTGCCGCGGCGCACCGGCGGCACGGGCGCGCCCCCGGTGGCGATCGTGCTCGCGCTCGACCGGGTGACGCTGGCGGACGGCATCGCGCTGACGGGGCTGCGCGGGGCGCTGTCGGGCGACCTGCACGGGGTGCTCGAGGCGCGGGTGAACGGTGCGGCCCCGGTGCGGCTGCGGCTTGCACCGGGCGACGGGTCGCCCGCGGACCGGGGGCCCGCCTTGCATCTGACCGCGGCGGATGGCGGGGCGGTGCTGCGCGCGGCCGGGCTGGGTTCGGGGGTGAAGGCCGGGGCGCTGGACCTGCGGCTGGTGCCCGCGCCTGACCCTGGCCGGTATCGCGGCCAGTTGCGGCTGGACGGGCTTGACCTGCCGCCGGGTGCGGCGGCCGCCCTGCGCGGGGATGGGGCCGCGGACACCGGTGCCGGTGGCGGGCGCGCGTTCGACGCGGTGCGCGCCGAGTTCACTCTCGATCCCGCGCGCATCGATGTCCTGAGCGCGTCGGCCACGGGATGGTCGCTCGGGCTGGCGCTGGACGGGCAGGTGGACCTGCGCGCGCGGACACTGGCGATGCAGGGGGTCGTGTCGCCGCTTTTCTTCCTCAACCGGTTGGGCGAAATCATGACGCGTCGGGGCGAAGGGGTGATCGGGTTGCATTTCACGCTGACCGGGCCCATGGACGCCCCCGTACTTGCGGCAAGCCCGCTGTCGGTACTGGCGCCCGGTCCGCTGCGCGACATGTTCCGCACGCGCCCCCCGGCGCCACTGGACTGAGGGATCGAGGACCGCGCGTGACACTGGACGATTTCGATTTCGACCTGCCCGACGACCTGATCGCGACCCGGCCTGCGCGCCCGCGCACATCGGCACGGTTGCTGGTGGCGGATGCCCTGCGGATCACCGATGCGCGGGTGTCCGACATCCCGTCCTTCCTGCGGCCCGGCGACCGGCTGGTGCTGAACGATACCCGCGTGCTGCCGGTGCGCCTGCAGGGCATCCGCCACCGGCCGACCGACAGCGGAAGCGGTCAGGCGCGGATCGAGATCACGCTCCTGGAACCGCGGGCCGATGGCACGTGGTCCGCGCTTGTGAAGCCGCTGCGCAAGCTCAACCCCGGCGAGGTCGTCGTGGTGTCCGACCGGCTGTCGGCCACCTTTGCCGGGCGCGACGAAGCGGATGCGGCGCGCCTTGTGCTGACCTTGTCCGGCGACGAGCTGGAAGCCGAACTGGGCCGCACCGGCGCGATGCCGCTGCCGCCTTACATAGCGACCCGGCGGCCAGCGGATGCGCAGGACCTGGAGGATTACCAGACCGTCTTCGCGCGCCGCAGCGGCGCGGTCGCGGCCCCCACTGCGTCGTTGCATTTCGACCAGCCGTTGCTGGACCGGATCGGGGCGATGGGTGTTGATTTCAGTCATGTCACCCTGCACGTGGGCGCAGGCACCTTCCTGCCGGTGAAGGTGGACGATCCCGCACGGCACCGGATGCACGCCGAATGGGGGGAGATCACGCCGCGGGCGGCCGCCGAGATCGCGGCGACCCGTGCGGCGGGTGGGCGGATCATCGCCGTCGGCACCACGGCGCTGCGGCTGCTGGAAACCGCCGCGCGGCGCACGGGGCAGGTGGAGCCGATGGCCGAGCCGACCGACATCTTCATCTACCCCGGTTTCCGGTTCCGCGCGGTGGACGGGCTGATGACCAACTTCCACCTGCCGAAATCCACGCTGATGATGCTCGTGAGCGCGTTCATGGGCACCGACCGGATGCAGGCCGTCTATGCCCATGCCATCGCGGAACGCTACCGGTTCTTCAGCTATGGCGATGCGTCGCTCCTGCTGCCGCCCGCGCGCGCCTGACCGCCCACCGCGCGTTTTGACCGGCAGGGGTCGCTTTCGGTGTTTCGCCACGGGCCAGTTCACGATAGGGCGGGGCTGATACCGCTATCCGCCGCCATCCCCCTGCCATCCCCCTCTGCGCGAGCCTCGTGATGATCGACACCCTCTCCCGGTCCTGGGCGCTGCTTCTTGGCGTATTCCTGCTGATGGTGGGCAACGGCATTCAGGGCACGCTTCTGGGTGTGCGTGGCACGATCGAAGAGTTCGGCACGCTGGAAATGTCGCTGGTCATGTCCGGGTACTTCGCGGGGTTTCTCGGTGGATCGCACTATGCGCCGCGCCTGATCCGGCGCGTGGGCCACGTGCGGGTGTTCGCGGCGCTTGGGTCGTTCGTGTCGGCGATCCTGATCCTGTTCCCGACCGTGACCGAACCGTGGGTCTGGATCTTGCTGCGGGTGCTCATGGGCTTCTGCTTCTCGGGCGTCTACGTGACGGCGGAAAGCTGGCTGAACAACGCCACCACGAACGAGAACCGCGGCAAGGCGCTGTCGCTCTACATGATCGTGCAGATGGGCGGCATCGTGTCGGCGCAGGGGCTGATGACCCTTGGCGATCCATCCGGCTTCGTGCTGTTCGTGGTGCCGTCGGTGCTTGTGTCGCTGGCCTTCGCCCCGATCCTTCTGTCGGTGACGCCGACCCCGGCCTTCGAGACGACCAAGGCCATGAGCGCGCGCAAGCTCTTTCAGTTGGCGCCGCTCAGTTGCGTGGGCAGCTTCCTGCTTGGCGGCGTGTTCTCGGCGCTGTTCGGGATGGCATCGGTATACGGCGTGCAGGCCGGGCTGACCGTGGCCGAGATCTCGGCCTTCATCGCGGCGATCTATGTGGGCGGACTGATCCTGCAGTTTCCCATCGGGTACGTGTCGGATCGCATGGACCGGCGGCGACTGATCCTGATCGTCGTCGGGATCGGGATCATCGGCGCGGTCGTCGGACTGGTGGCGGACGGCATATCGGCCCTTCTGGTGTCGGCCTTCCTGGTGGGTGGTGCGGCGAACCCGCTCTACGGACTGGTGATCGCCTATGCCAACGACTACCTCGACAGCGAGGAAATGGCGGCAGCGTCGGGCAGGCTTCTGTTTCTCAACGGGACGGGTGCGATGGGTGGCCCGATCCTGACGGGGTGGATCATGGCCCGTGTCGGTCCCGCGGGGTTCTTCCTGTTCATCGCGGGTCTGTTGGGCCTGATGCTGGTCTACGGCATCTACCGATCCTTCCAGCGCCCGGCACCGGCGGCATCGGAAACGGCCAGCTTCGCGCCGATCACGCTGACGGCGACCGTGGTCACGCTGTCCGCCGCAGCCGACAGTCCGACCGACGAGGGCGACACGGCCATGTCGGCCCTGCCTTCGGAAGACGCAGAAGACGAGGAGATGGAGGAATTCCCGCCCTCCGCAGCCTGAAATTCAGGCAGCCCTTGCTTGGGCACAGTAAACTTGTAACAGTCACTTGACAGGCGATAACGGAACGAAGCCATGGGACACAAGACTCGCACCGACAGCGCTGCGGCGCAGCACATCCTTGATTTCTGGATCGAAGAAACCGGACCGGACAAGTGGTACGCGACCGACAAGACGCTTGATGATGCGATCCGTATGCGTTTCGAAACCATCTGGGTTAAGGCGCAGCGCGCCGGTTCGACCGGATGGGATCCCACCCCGTCCAACACGCTGGCGGCGATCATCCTGTTCGACCAGTTCCCGCGCAACATGTACCGGGATGATCCGCGCGCCTTTGCCAGTGACACGCTGGCACGGGCCAAGGCGAAGCATGCGATCGACATGGGGTGGGACACGCGGATCGACGGCCCGGCGCGGCAGTTCTTCTATCTGCCGCTCATGCATTCGGAATGTCTGGCGGATCAGGATCGGTGCGTGCGGCTGTTCAAGGATCGGATGCCAGACGCGCGCGACAACATGATCCATGCCCGCGCCCACCGCGAAGTGATCCGCCGCTTCGGCCGGTTTCCGCATCGCAATGTCGATCTCGGGCGCTCGTCCACGGCGGCGGAGCGGGGTTTTCTGGCCGATGAAGGCGGCTACGGAGCGGTGGTGCAGGCCTTGCGCGCGGTCGCCTGACGCCGCGCCGACATGCGGTCGTCGCAGCATGATG
>DAIPIS010000209.1:0-3644 GCA_036770665.1 Meridianimarinicoccus sp. | reverse complement strand
TGCGCATGGGCCTGATTGGCCTGGAACATGTTCCCGCCGCCAAGGGCGCCGAGGATGCAGAAGATCGCGAACAGCACGGCCAGCACCCGGCCCGCCGTGGCATAGCCGCGTTCCTTCATGCCCTTGGCCAGATAATACATCGGGCCGCCCGAAACGGTGCCATCAGGGTATTCATTGCGGTATTTCACGCCCAGTGTGCATTCGGTGAACTTGGATGCCATACCCAGCAGACCCGCGAGGATCATCCAGAACGTGGCCCCCGGCCCGCCGATGGACACGGCCACCGCGACGCCCGCGATGTTGCCAAGCCCGACGGTGCCTGAAAGTGCTGTCGCAAGTGCTTGGAAATGGCTGACCTCGCCTTCGTCTTCGGGGTTGGAATAGTCACCCTTCACCAGCCCGATCGCGTGGGCGAAGCCCTTGATCTGGATGAAGCCGAAATAGAAGGTAAAGACCGTAGCCCCCACAACGAGCCAACCGACGATCCAGGGGAACGTCGTACCGGGGAAGGGGGCGAAGATGAAATTGACGAACGGTCCGGTGGCGGTGCCGATGATGGTGTTGATCGTGTCGTCGATGCCTTGCGCCATTGCAGGAAATGGAGCGGCCATCGCTGCCAGTGCAGCCAGAAATTTGCGGTTCATGGGAAAATCCTTCAGCCGGTCATGGAACGATGGTGACGGGCACGGGCGATACCTGTGCCAGACCCATGGCGGCGCTGCCAAAGATGCGGCCCCCGAAGCTCGACCCGCCGGAGCGGCCCATGTAGATGCCGCTGGCATGGCGTTTCTGGGCGATTTCGGCCAGCAACTCGACCACATTTCCGTAGCGAATCTCGCCAGTGGCGGTGATGCCCTTGGCTTCCAGTTCGGCCACGATCGGGGCAATGACTTCGATCTGGGCGCGGGTGCTTTCCTCGGTCCGGCGCTTGTGTCGTTCCTCCAGTTCCTGCGGCGTCAGAAACCGGTAGGGCGACCATTCGATCACATGCACGATATGCAGTGTCGCGCCGGATCGCCCGGCCTGCGTCGCGGCGTGCTCGACCGCCCGTTTGTGTTCGCCGTCATAGGCGACCACGTATAGTTCGTCTGGCATGTCTCTTGTCCCTTCAGCTGCGTTCTGGATTGGTTCTGTATGCGCCACCAGCCGCGCTGGCGGCACCCTTCGTGCCCCTGCCCCACGACCCTACCGGCCAATCGCGCAAAATGAAGGCATTTTTTCGAAGATCGCCTTAACCGAAGGCGACGTGTCGTGGTCGGGCGCAGGGACATCCGCGCGGGTCGCCGCACCAAATGGCAAGCCGACGCCACGCCACGCGCTGGCACGCGACATGGAAAACCATGCCCCGATCCACCGCGATGGGCCGACACGGCCGCCGCATCGACCCAACCTCCATGGGCGCTTTACCCACTGGCCCGCGGCGCGGCCAAGCCGCGGCGCGCGTATTCGGTGAGGATCAGTACAGCTCCGCCCGCAATTGCTGGCGGAGGATGTCGATGGGCACGGATTTCCCGTCCCGCCGGAACGACCAGTACGTCCAGCCGTTGCAGCTTGGCGCTCCCTCCAGCGCGGCACCGACCTGGTGGATCGATCCCTTCACGTTGTCGGCGATCAGCGTGCCGTCGGCGCGCACCTTGGCCGCACGCCCGCGCGGCGACACCAGCATTTCGCCGGGCCGCAACAGCCCGCGCTCCACCAGTTGGCCGAAGGGAACCCGCGGTTCGGCACGCTTCGCGCGTGTCACCGCGATGGCATCCGCTGCATAGGGGCGCACCTTGTCCAGCCGGGCCTGCGCCGCCGCGATATAGCCCGCGTCACGGTCGATCCCGATGAAGTCGCGCCCCAGCATCCGCGCGACGGCCCCCGTGGTCCCCGTGCCGAAGAACGGATCGAGCACCACGTCGCCCGGATTGGTCGTGCCCACCAGCACCCGGTGCAGCAGCGCTTCGGGCTTCTGGGTCGGGTGCGCCTTGTCGCCCGCCGCGTCCTTCAGCCGTTCCTGCCCGGTGCAGAGCGGAATGGACCAGTCCGACCGCATCTGCACGTCGTCGTTCAGCGCCTTCAGGGCTTCGTAGTTGAAGGTATATCGCGCGCCTTCGGACCGGGACGCCCAGATCAGGGTTTCATGGGCATTCGTCAGCCGCTTGCCGCGGAAATTCGGCATCGGGTTGGTCTTGCGCCAGATCACGTCGTTGAGGATCCAGTATCCCTGATCCTGCAAGGCCGCGCCCACGCGAAAGATGTTGTGATAGCTGCCGATCACCCAGATCGCGCCATCGGGTTTCAGCACGCGCCGCGCCGCCGCCAGCCACGCCGTCGTGAACCGGTCATAGGTGGCGAAACTGTCGAACCGGTCCCACGCGTCGTCCACCGCATCCACGCGGCTGTTGTCCGGGCGGTGCAGGTCACCCCGCAGTTGCAGGTTGTAGGGCGGATCGGCGAAGACCAGATCGACCGACCCTTCGGGCAGCGCGTTCATCCGCTCGATGCAGTCACCCTGCAGGATCTGGTTGCGGGGCAGGGGGCCCGCCGGTGTTTCGGCCGCGGTCTTGGTACGTTTCATCTGACTGCCTCTGGTGGCCCGACCGGGCGCTATTTTTGTGGCCAAGATGAGTCAAAACCGAATCGCGGTCAATTTATATTTTGGAATCAGCGGGTTAGCTTAGATTCTCACACAAGATGTTGTGCACCGGGGCAAAGCTGCGTCTATGGTGCGGGGTCACCCCATGGGTCCTGAGCGCTGCGCGGTGTTCCGGTGTGGGATATCCTGCGTTCCGGTCCCAGCCATAGCCCGGCCAGGCACGCGCCAGATCGGCCATCACCGCGTCGCGCGCCACCTTGGCCAGGATGGACGCCGCGGCGATGCTCAGGCATCGCGCGTCGCCCTTGACCACCGCCTCGCCCCGCGCGGCCAGTGCTGCGGGCAAGCGGTTGCCATCGACCAGCACATGATCTGGGGCTGTGCGCAGGCCCGCCACGGCGCGGGTCATCGCCACCATGCTGGCCTGAAGGATGTTCAGCGCATCGATGTCTGCGGGGGACACATGGACGATGCAATGATCGCAGGTGTCGGCCAGGATCGCGGCCAGCGCCACGCGCCGCGCCGTCGTCAGCTTCTTGGAATCGTTCAGGCCCGGCGGGATGCGGTCCGGGTCCAGCACAACGGCAGCCGCCGTGACCGGCCCGGCCAGCGGCCCGCGCCCGACCTCGTCCACACCGGCCACGCGGTTCAAACCGCGGGCCATCGCGGCAGTTTCGAACGCGAAATCCGGCATCATGGGCACGCGCGCTCACACATGAAAAGGGCGCAGCGGTGTGTCGCTGCGCCCGGTCGGGTCGGTCATCACGGCGTCGCGCCTCAGAAGCCGAGGCCTTCGTATTTCTTCTTGAACTTCGACACGCGCCCGCCACTGTCCATCAGGCGGGTAGACCCACCGGTCCATGCCGGGTGGCACAGCGGATCGATGTCGAGCGACAGGTTGTCGCCGTCCTTGCCATAGGTGGACCGCATCTGGATGATCGTGCCGTCGGTCATCTTGACGTTGATGTCGTGATAGTCGGGGTGCAGGTTCTTTTTCATGGGGCCGGTCCTTACGCGTTGGCGTCGGCCGTATCGGCCATCGGCTTGTAGTTGGTTTTTTCGG
>DAIPIS010000208.1:0-3698 GCA_036770665.1 Meridianimarinicoccus sp. | reverse complement strand
GGCACGAACACCTCCTTGAGAGACAGCCGCCGGGGCCGGACATAGTCCCGTACCTGTAGCTGCTTGCAATCATCCGCGACCCTGCTCGCAAACAAGGCGATTCCTCGCTCACATTGGCTGCGATCATCGGGTCAGTAATGCTCGGATTATCTGCAAACGTACTCACGCTACGTGCGACGTGCTCGCAATCATCGGCTGGCGCTCGCAGCCTTGAGACTGGCTGATCGGACAGTCGCCGCTCGGGGATGTCAGCCAAACGCTCGTTTCCTTGACGTGGCCGCGTAGCCCGCGGCCGTGCCGAACTGCTTGGACAAATTTGTCAGGCATCTGTGTACGGAAAACATGGTATGGGAATGCCAACTTGCCGCGGCATTCCGGATATCGCCATGCTCATCGGCTACGCCCGCGTCTCGACAGAGGATCAGAGCCTGGCGTTGCAACGCGACGCGCTGCGCAGCGTCGGCTGCGAGGAGATTTTCGAGGACAGGGCGAGCGGGGCCAAGGCCGACAGGCCGGGCTTGAAGCGTGCCCTGGAGCGACTGCGGGCTGGCGACACGCTGATCGTCTGGCGGCTCGACCGGCTTGGTCGTTCGCTCAAGGATCTGATCGTGCGCGCGGAGGAGTTGCGCGAACGCGGCGTCGGCCTGCGCAGCCTGCAGGAATCCATCGACACCTCGTCCAGCGGCGGCGAGCTGATCTTCCACATGTTCGGGGCGCTGGCGCAGTTCGAGCGGGCGCTGATCCGCGAGCGCACCCAGGCCGGGCTTCAGGCGGCGCGCGCTCGCGGTCGCAAGGGGGGGCGCCGCAAGGCGCTCGATGTCAAGCAGCGCGTCCATGCGGTCGAGCTCTATCGCGCGCGCAGGCACACCGTGAAGGAGATCTGCGATCTGGTGGGCGTCTCGCGCCAGACGCTCTACGCCTATGTCGAGGAATTCCGCGATGGCCCATAGGTGCGGCGGCATCCCGACCGAGGCGCTGGTCGCGCTGCGCAAGCGGCTTGCAGCGCTTCCCGGCCGCGACCGGTTGCGCCGCGAGGCGGTCGAGCAGGCTGCGCAGCTTTTCGGCGTCAGTCGGGCCACCGTCTATCGCAGCCTGAAGACGCTGCACCGGCCGAAGGATCTGCGCCGCGCCGACCGCGGTCAGCCCCGCGCCATCGCGGCGCCGGACATGGTGCGCTATTGCGAGATTGTCGCTGCCCTGAAGATCCGCACCGGGAACGGAAAGGGCCGCAAGCTCTCCACCGGCCGGGCGATCGAGATCATCGAGCAACATGGCGTCGGCACGCCGGACGGCCACGTGCAGGCGCCGCCGGGATTGCTGAAGCGCCCCACCGTCGACCGCTGGCTGCGGACATGGGGCTATGACCATCCGCGCATGACCCGCGCCCCGGCCGCGGTCCGCTTCGAGGCGCGCCACAGCAATGCGCTGTGGCAGTTCGACATGAGCCCGTCGGACCTGAAGCGCATCGCGCAGCCGGAGTGGATCGAGCCGGGCAGGGGCGCGCCGACGCTGATGCTGTTCAGCATCGTCGACGACCGCAGCGGCGCCGCCTATCAGGAGTACCGATGCGTCTATGGCGAGGACGCGGAATCCGCGCTGCGGTTTCTGTTCAACGCCATGGCGCCGAAGGATCACAGCCCGTTCCAGGGCGTGCCGGAGCAGCTCTACCTCGACAATGGCCCAGTCGCCCACAGCCTGGTCTTCCAGACCGTGATGGAGCGGCTGGGCGTCGACTGGCGCACCCACATGCCGGCGGGGTCGGATGGCACGCGGCCGACCGCGCGATCCAAGGGAAAGGTCGAACGCCCGTTCAGGACGGTCAAGGAAGCGCACGAAACTCTCTACCACTTCCACAAGCCCGAGACGGAAGCCGAGGCCAATCTCTGGCTGCGCAACCATGTCGACCGATACAACGACAAGCCGCATCGGCGAGAGCCGCACAGCCGCATCGAGGACTGGCTGGCCAATCTGCCTGAGGCCGGTCTGCGCGAGATGTGCTCCTGGGAGCGCTTCTGCGCCTTCGCGCGCGAGCCGGAGCGACGTCGGGTGGGCAGCGATGCCCACGTCTCAGTGCAGGGCGCGCGCTACGAGGTCGATCCCGATCTCGCTGGCGAGGACGTGACGCTATGGTGGGGTCTCTTTGACCACGAGCTGTTCGTCGAATGGAACGACAAGCGGTACGGCCCGTATCGTGCGTCAGGCGGACCGATCCCGCTGCACCGCTATCGAAAGCACGCGAAGTCCCCGCGCGAGAAGCGCGCCGAAAGCGTCGCTGCGCTGGCCGAGAAGATCACCGTGCCCAAGGCCGCCGTGACAGGCGTCGCGGCTGGGCAGGATGCCTGCTCGGCGGAGATTGTCGCGCTGCCGCGCCAGCGCTTCGTCGACCCGGACCCATGGCGCGAGATCGCCTACGCCAGCGAGCTGGACGCCCGGCGCGGCATCGCGACGATGCTCGCCCGTCCGCTTGGCGGGCTGCCGGACGCCGATCTGAACTTCATCGCCGCACTGGTTGGCCGCACGCTCGACAAGGCGGAAATCCGCGCAGCCATCCGCGAACGCTTCCACCCCAGTCCGAAAGGCGCGCCGCCATGCTGACCGCCCAGACCATGAAGCGGTTTCGCATCGCGCGGGACTGGTCGAATGCCGGTTTCTTCGAGACGACGCGCCTGACGCAGCTTCAGGATGACGTCCGCGCGGCGATCCTTGCCGGCAAGCTCGTTGCCATCTCCGGTCCCGTCGGCTCCGGCAAGACGATGATGATCAATCGCCTGCAGGATCGGCTCACCGAGGAGCGGACCATGATCGTGGCGCGTAGCCTGTCGGTGGACAAGCCAAGGGTCGCGCTGCCCAGTCTGATCACCGCGCTGTTTCTCGACGTATCAGGCGACGTGACGATGAAGGCGCCGACACAGCCCGAGAAACGCGAGCGCCTGCTGCAGGAACTGATCCGCAAGGCGCGCAAGCCCGTGGCGCTCTTCGTGGACGAAGCGCACGACCTGCACGGCAACACCCTGAACGGGCTGAAGCGCCTGATGGAAATCATCACCGCCGGGGGCGGCCGCCTGTCTGTCGTGCTGGTCGGCCATCCCCGCCTGATCAACGATCTGAAACGGTCGACCATGGAAGAGATCGGCGACCGGACCTCGAAGTTCGACTTCGTCGCGCTCGGCGACGAGCGTCGTGCCTTTCTCGACTGGCTGCTCGGGCAATGCCTCGAGACTGATGTCGATCCTGCCGAGGTCATCGCCGATGACGCCTGCGCCTATCTCGCTGATCGGCTCTCCACGCCCCTGCAGTTCGCCGAACACCTCGACCGCGCCTTCGCCGACGCCTTCGCGCTCGGCGCCACGACCGTCACCCGCGAGATTGTCGAGAACACCATCTCTGCAGGCTTCGACGATCTCGACGCCCGGCTGGCCCGGATCGGGTACACGCCGATCACCCTGGCCGCGCAGTTCGATGCCAAGCCTGCCGAGATCCGGCGGTTCCTGAAAGGCAAGTTGGACAGCGACCGCACCGCAGAACTCAGCGACGCCATGCGCAGCGCGGGGCTGCCCCTGTAGCATCCCTGCCCCGCATCAGGCCGTTCTCACCGATGCTGAGCAGCACGCCATGATTGCAAGCGCGACGCACACAATGTAAGCATAGTCGCAGATAGATCGAGCATTGAGACCGCATCATTCGCATCTATTGTGAGC
>DAIPIS010000207.1:1608-3698 GCA_036770665.1 Meridianimarinicoccus sp. | reverse complement strand
CGCGCCCGCGGCGGTCAGGAAGCGGCGGTCTATATCGGCGACCAGACGCGCGGCACCAACAAGGTCCGCACCCTGTCGGACCAGATCGCACTCGAAACCCGGTCGCGCGCCCTGAACCCCAAGTTCTTCGAAGCGCTGCTCGATCACGGTGCCGAAGGCGTGCGCCAGATCGAGGCCACGGTGACCAACACCGTCGGCTGGTCGGCCACCACGGGCCAGGTCGAGCCCTGGGTCTATCAGCGGATTTCGGAAACCTTCGTGCTGGACGCCGCCATGCGCAAGCGGATGGCGGACCTGAACCCGGTGGCATCGGCCCGGATGGCGAATCGCCTGATCGAAGCCCATGACCGCGCCTACTGGCAGCCTGACGCGGCGACACTGGCGGCGTTGCAGGATGCGGCGGACGCGCTCGAAGATCGACTGGAAGGGATCGCTGCAGAATGACCCGACCACGCACACCGACCAATCCCCGAAGCATCCGCGCCACGACGAATGGGCGCGCACGGGGCACACACCGACAGAACGGGAGGCTTTCATGAGCCCATTGGACAGCAAGCAACCACCCGCATCCCGCGCCGCCATGCGCGAAGCCGCCGGGCTGGAGGCACGTCGCGTGTCGTCGCCGCCGGTGCTGAAGGGGCTCGACGGCGACGGATCGGTGCAGGTGCACCAGGACGCCGACATGAAGATCGAAGGGGCGCAGGTGTTCGCGGTCTATGGCAAGGGCGGCATCGGCAAATCGACCACCAGTTCCAACCTGTCGGCGGCCTTCGCGTCGCTGGGAAAGCGGGTTCTGCAGATCGGCTGCGACCCGAAGCATGACAGCACCTTCACGCTGACGGGTCACCTGCAACCGACAGTGATCGACATCCTCAAGGAGGTCGATTTCCACGCCGAGGAACTGCGCCCCGAGGATTTCGTGACGACCGGTTGGGGCGGCGTGATGTGCGTCGAAGCGGGCGGTCCGCCCGCGGGCACCGGCTGCGGCGGCTATGTGGTGGGGCAGACCGTCAAGCTGCTGAAACAGCACCACATGCTGGACGACACCGACATCGTGATCTTCGACGTGCTGGGCGACGTGGTCTGCGGTGGCTTCGCAGCCCCCCTGCAGCATGCCGACCGCGCCGTGATCGTCACCGCGAACGATTTCGACAGCATCTATGCCATGAACCGGATCATCGCGGCGGTGCAGGCGAAGTCCAAGAACTACAACGTGCGGCTTGCGG
Source organism: Meridianimarinicoccus sp. (assembly GCA_036770665.1). Lineage (GTDB taxonomy): Bacteria > Pseudomonadota > Alphaproteobacteria > Rhodobacterales > Rhodobacteraceae > Meridianimarinicoccus. The sequence continues at coordinate 2,472 of DAIPIS010000207.1, read as the reverse complement.
GCTGCATCGCGAACCGGTCCGAGACGACCGAGGAAATCGACCGCTACTGCGACCGCGCCGGGTTCAACCGGATCGCGCACATGCCGCCGGTGGACGCGCTGCGCCGGTCGCGCCTGAAGAAGAAGACCCTCTTCGAAATGCCCGACGAGCCGGACATCATCGCCTGCCGCACGGAATATCTGCGGCTGGCGCAACTGCTGGCGGACGGAACCGCACCGCTTGCGCCGCAGTCCCTGCCTGACCGGGAAATCTTCGAGATGCTGGGTTTCGACTGATGAGCTATGACGCCACCCTCACGCGGGTCGAGGATTACTTCGACCGGACCGCCACGGACGTCTGGGAACGCCTGACCTCGGATGCGCCGGTGTCGCGCATCCGGGCGACGGTGCGCGCGGGCCGCGACCGGATGCGCGCGAAGCTGCTGGCGTCCCTGCCCGACGACCTGCGGGGCGCCCGTGTACTCGATGCGGGCTGCGGCGCGGGTCAGATGGCTATCGAACTGGCCGCGCGCGGGGCGGATGTGGTGGCCGTCGACATCTCGCCCGCGCTGGTCGACATCGCGCGCGACCGGCTTCCCAAGGCGCTGTCGGATCGTGTGACCTTCGCAGCCGGGGACATGCTCGATCCCGCGCTGGGACGGTTCGACCACGTGATCGCGATGGACAGCCTGATCTATTACGCCGACGGCGATATCGCCGCCGCCATGGGGCGGCTTGCACCCCGCGTCGCCGGGTCGATGGCCTTCACGGTCGCGCCGCGCACCATGCTTCTGATGGCGATGTGGCGGGTGGGCAAACTGTTTCCGCGCGCTGACCGCGCCCCCGTGATGGTGCCCCACTGCCCGGAACGACTGGCAACGCGGCT
>DAIPIS010000207.1:0-1508 GCA_036770665.1 Meridianimarinicoccus sp. | reverse complement strand
TGTCGCGCTTCCTGCCGTTCTCGGACGCGGCGAGCGACGATCTTCCGCTGGGCCAGCTTCTGCGGCTTTCACTGTTCCAGGTGTCTGTGGGCATGGCGTCGGTCATGCTTCTGGGCACGCTGAACCGGGTGATGATCGTGGAACTGTCGGTGCCAGCGCTGGTGGTGGCACTGATGATCGCGCTGCCGGTGCTGATCGCACCCTTCCGGGCGCTGCTGGGCTTTCGGTCCGACACCTATCGCTCCGCCATCGGCTGGAAGCGCATCCCCTACCTGTGGTTCGGGTCGCTCTGGCAGATGGGCGGGCTTGCGGTGATGCCCTTCGCGCTGATCGTGCTGTCGGGCGACCAGACGCTGGGCCCCGACTGGGCGGGGGAGGTTCTGGCCGCGCTGGCGTTCCTGATGACCGGGCTTGGTCTGCACATGACCCAGACCGCGGGGCTCGCCTTGGCCGCCGACCGCGCGACCGATGAAACGCGGCCCCGCGTCGTGGCGTTGCTCTATGTCATGTTCCTGCTCGGCATGGCCGTGTCTGCGGTGGTCATCGGCTGGCTTCTGAAGGATTTCGGCCAGATCCGCCTGGTGCGCGTGGTGCAGGGCGCGGCGGCGGTCGGCATCATCCTGAGCCTCATCGCCTTCTGGCGGCAGGAACGGGTGCGCCCGATGTCCAAGGCCGAACGCGAAGCCCCCCGCCCGCTCTTCCGCGATGCATGGCGCGACTACCTGAGCGGCGGGACAGCCGGGCGGCTGCTGGTCGTGGTTTTCGTCGGCACCATGGCCTTCAACATGCAGGACGTGCTGCTGGAACCCTATGGCGGCGAGGTTCTGGGGCTTTCCGTATCCGCGACCACGCTGCTGACGACCGTCTGGGCGGGCGGCGCGCTCGTGGGCTTTGCGGTGGCCGCACGTCGGCTGGCGGCGCGGGCCAATCCCTATCGCATGGCCGGAACCGGCATCCTGATCGGCATCATGGCCTTCACGGCAGTCATCTTCGCATCACCGCTGGGGTCCGTCGCGCTGTTCTTCGTGGGCGCGGGCCTGATCGGGCTTGGCGCGGGCTATTTCGCGGTCTCGACCCTGACCACCGCCATGACCATGCCGGAAACCGGGACGGCGGGCCGCGGGCTTGCACTTGGCGCATGGGGGGCGGCGCAGGCCACCGCGGCCGGGCTTGCCATCGCCATCGGCGGGGGCTTGCGCGACTGGGTGAACGGCATGGCGCTTTCGGGCGATCTCGGCGTCGCACTTCAGACCGCCAGCACAGGCTATTCCGTCGTCTATCACGTTGAAATCGGGCTTCTGTTCGTGACGCTCGTGATCCTTGGCCCATTGGTGCGCCACGCGCCGCAAGCCGCCCCGTCACCCACCCGCATCGGTCTGGCCGATTTCCCGGCCTGACCCAGAGACACGCAAGGCACCATCCGGAAGGACCAAGACCATGGACTACTACATCACCGGCAATCTGGACATCGCGAGCATCGCGTTGTGGCTGTTCACCGCCTTCTTCGT
>DAIPIS010000206.1:0-3714 GCA_036770665.1 Meridianimarinicoccus sp. | reverse complement strand
AGCGGGTTCACGCCGTTTTCGGTCTTGGTGATCTTGAGGCTGCCATCGGTGTCCTTGACAAGCCATGCCCAGCCGGAGCCGAACTGGCCCGCGCCTGCGGCGGCGAAGTCTTCCTTGAACTTGTCGACCGACCCGAAGCTGTCGGTCAGCGCCGTTTCCAGCTCGCCCGGCATGCCGGTGGTGCCCGGTCCCATCATCTCCCAGAACTGCGCATGGTTCCAATGCTGGGACGCGTTGTTGAAGATGCCCGACTGCGCCACGGCCTTGGGATCATAGGTGCCGGTGATGATGTCCTCGACCGACTTGCCCTCCCATTCGGTCCCGGCGATCAGCTTGTTGCCGTTGTCGACATAGGCCTTGTGGTGGATGTCGTGGTGAAATTCCAGCGTTTCCCGCGACATGCCGAGATCGGCAAGCGCATCGTGCGCATAGGGAAGGTCGGGAAGTTCGAATGCCATGGTGGCCCCCTGTTATGGTGTCGGTTGCCCCGTACAAAAGGGGTCGGACCGGAGAAGGTCAACCCCGCAGGCAGCCATTTCGCCCCTGATCGGCGGATCGGCCCGATCCTGCCGACATCGCGCGCCGCGCGGGGCCGACATCGCGCGCCGCGCGGGGCGGTTCGCCGCATCCTGCGGGTCCGGCGCGGTCTTTTGCCCCGCCGCCGAAGCGTCTATATCCCCGCCATGGTCTTCTGGGTTCTCATCATCGGGCTGGCGGCGGCGGTGGCCGCGCTTCTTGCTCTCGTGCTCTTGCGTCGGCACCGCGTGCTGCAGGCGCGGGCGGAATACGACATTGCCGTCTACCGCGAACAACTTGCGGCGGTGGATCGGGACGTGGCGCGCGGCGTCATCGGCACGGACGCGGCCGAGCGGACGCGGACCGAAATCGCGCGGCGCATCCTGGATGCCGACCGACGCCGCAGCGTGGAGATCACGACGGGCGCGCCGCGCGGCCTGACCGTCGCGATGGCGGCAGGCGTCGCGGTCGTGCTGCTGGGGGGCAGCGTCGCCATGTACCAGCGGCTGGGCGCGCCCGGTTACGGCGACCTGCCGCTGCAGGCACGCCTTGCCGCCACGGAAGAACGGCGCGCCGACCGGCCCCGCCAGGCCGAGGCCGAGGAACAGGCCGCCGCCTTCCGTCCCGAGACGCCGCAGCCGTCCGACGACTATCTTCAGCTTGTGGAGCGGTTGCGCGCGACGGTGGCGGGGCGGCCCGACGACCCGCGCGGGCTTGGGCTTCTGGCGCGCAACGAAGCGGCGCTGGGGAATTTCAAGGCCGCCTATGACGTGCAGCGGCGCCTGATCGACGTGCTGGGCGCGCAGGCTCACGCGGACGACTATGCCGATCTTGCGGACATGATGGTGCTGGCGGCCGGCGGCTACGTGTCGCCCGAGGCAGAGGCGGTGCTGGAACAGGTGCTGATGCGCGATCCGCAGAACGGGCCGGCGCGGTACTATGTGGGGCTGATGCAGTCGCAGAACGGACGGCCGGATCTCGCCTTCGAGGTGTGGCGCACGCTGCTGGAGCAGTCGTCGCCAGAGGCACCCTGGGTGCCCGCGATCCGCGCCCAGATCGAGGAAACCGCGGCCCGGGCCGGACAACGCTACGAATTGCCGCCAGCCGATGGAATGCTGCGCGGCCCGTCCGCCGCTGACATCGCCGCGTCGCAGGACATGTCGCCCGAAGACCGTATGGACATGATCCGCAGCATGGTCGCAGGCCTGTCGGACCGGCTGGCGAACCAGGGCGGCACGGCGGCGGAATGGGCGCGGCTGATCGGCGCGCTTGGCGTGCTGGGCGATACCGACAGCGCGCGTGCGATCTTTGCCGAGGCGCAGGACGTGTTTTCCGACGATCCGCGCGGGCTGTCGGAAGTCACCGAGGCGGCCCGGGGCGCGGGCCTTGTCAACTGACCGGCTGATCACCGACGACATGGCCGTCTTCGCCGCCGCCCTGCCGCGCGATCGCGCGCTTGCCGGGCTGGATTTCGGCACCAAGACCATCGGCGTCGCGGTGTCGGACCTGCGGCGCACGGTGGCCACGCCCTTGCTGACGGTCGCCCGCGGCAAGTTCGCCGCCGATGCCGCGGCCCTTGCCGCCATCGTGACGGGGCGCGCTCTGGCGGGATTCGTGATCGGCCTGCCGCGCAACATGGACGGGTCGGAGGGACCGCGCTGCCAGTCCACCCGCGCCTTCGCCCGGAACCTCGTGGCGGTGATTGACCTTCCCGTGGTGTTCTGGGATGAGCGGTTGTCCACCGTCGCCGCCGAACGCGCGCTGATCGAGGCCGACACGTCGCGCGCGAAACGGGCGACCCGGATCGACCATGTGGCGGCGGGATACATCCTTCAGGGCGCGCTCGACCGCCTGAACCACATGAGGCAGACATGACGCCGCCCGGCCGGACCCGCGGACCGATCGAAAGCCCCTGCATCAACGTCTGTGTGATAAGCCCGCAGACGCGGCTCTGCACGGGCTGCGCGCGCAGCATCGACGAGATCACGGGTTGGGCGCGCATGACCCCGGACGCGCGACGCGCGATCATGGCCGATCTGCCGGGGCGCCGCGCCGAGCCAACAGTGCCCGTGCTTCACCGAAGCCGCCGCGACGGCTGACCGCGCCCGCCGCGCAGGTCGGGTTGGATGTGCGGCGACGTGGACCCTGTGGGTCTGCCTGCCCATCTTTACGCTGCGAAGGCGGCATGTGGACGGATCCGTGTTGGTCCACCGCCTGCTTCATGATGCGCAAGCAGGCTCACTCCGCCGCGTCCAGCGCCCCGGTCACATGGGCCAGCGCAGCGGCGATCACACGCCCATCGGCACCCGGCTGCACCGCGCGCTCCGACAGGTGCCGCCGCCAGCCCCGCGCGCCGGGCCGCCCCGCGAACAGCCCCAGCATGTGCCGCGTGACGCTGTGCGCCCGCCCCCCCGCCGCCACATGGGCATCGACATAGGCGATCATCGCCTCGGCCACTGCGACCGGGTCGGCGGTGTGCGTGTCGCCCCAGATGTCGCGATCCGCCGTGGCGAGGATATCCGCCGGGGTTTGATAGGCCGCCCGTCCGACCATCACGCCGTCCATGCCCGCCGCAAGCTGGTCGCGCACGGCGTCGAGCGACGTGATCCCGCCGTTGATGGACAGGTGCAGGTCGGGGAATTCCCGCTTCATCGCGTGCACAAGCGCGTAGTCGAGCGGCGGAATGTCCCGGTTCTCCTTCGGGCTGAGCCCGTCGAGCCACGCCATGCGCGCATGGATGATGACCCGCCGCAGCCCCGCCGCGCGCAGCGTGTCGAGAAAGGCGGGAAGCGCGTCGGCGGGCGTCTGGTCGTCGACGCCGATGCGGCACTTGACCGTGACCTCGACCGGGCTCGCCGCGGCCATGGCACCGATGCAGTCCGCGACCCGTGCTGCGTGCTTCATCAGCACCGCGCCGAAGCTGCCGGACTGGACCCGATCCGACGGGCATCCGACGTTCAGGTTGATCTCGTCATACCCCGCCTCCGCCCCCATTCGCGCGGCCAGCGCCAGTTCAACGGGATCGGACCCGCCAAGCTGAAGCGCGACGGGATGCTCGGCTGGGTCGTGGTCCAGCAAATGGCGGGCGTTTCCCTGCACCAGCGCGGGTGCCGCGACCATCTCGGTATAAAGCAGCGCGCGGTTGGACAGCAGCCGATGGAAGTACCGGCAATGCCTGTCGGTCCAGTCCATCATCGG
>DAIPIS010000205.1:0-3726 GCA_036770665.1 Meridianimarinicoccus sp. | reverse complement strand
GGGGCAGGCGGCCGAGTGAAGATGGCGATGGCGCGCGGCTCCGGTCGCCATCCCCGGTGTCGGTAACGGCACGCCCCGCTTACCTCGGGGCGTCCATCGTCTGATCACTCGGCGCGAACCTGCGCCACCCGTTCCTGCATCTGGGCCAGCGGCAGGTAGCCGCGCAGGATTTCATCGCCCAGCACGAACCCGGGTGTGCCGTTGATCTGCAGCCGTTCCGCCAGCGCCCGGTTGGCCTGCAGTTCCGCCATCACGTCGGGCGCGTCCATGCCCGCAAGGATCGCCGCGGGATCAAGCCCCGCATCCTCGGCAAGGCGTGTCAGGCTGTCTTCGGTCACGGCCCCGCGCAGGGACATCAGTGCATCGTGCACGCCGCCATAGGCGTCCGCCCCGGCCACGTTGCGCACCGCGATGGCGAAGCGCGACGCCAACAGCGACTCCGGTCCGAGAATCGGGAATTCCTTGACGACGAACCGGATGTTGCCATCGCTGTCGAGCAGTTGCATCACGTCCGCGTGGGCGCGGCGACAATAGCTGCACCGATAGTCCATGAATTCCACCAGCGTCACGTCGCCGTCCGGGTTGCCCCCGACCCAGGACCGTCCGTCGTCGAAGATGTCGGCCGACAGGCTGTCGATCAGCGCTCGGTCCCCTTCGGCCTGCGCGGCGGCGTCGCGCTGTTCGAGCACGGCAATCGCCTCCATCAGCACCTCGGGATTCTCGAGCAGGTAGGCCCGGACCTCGGCGCGGAAGGCCGACCGTTCGGCGTCCGTCATCGCGCCCGGATCAAGGGCCGACACCGGGCCCGCAAGTCCGGCCCAGAGCACGGTCGCGGCAAGGGTGAAACGTGGCAGCATCGTCATCTCCGTTCGTTGATCTCCGCGGCGCGGATCAGGTCCTGGGCGCGTGACCAGCCGGGTGATCCGGTCGGCAGAAGCCCGGACGCCCGGCGGGCCAGCACACCCGCGTCTTCCATCTTGCCCTGCAGCGCATAGCGTTCCGCCGTGGCCAGCGCGGCCAGCCCGGTCTGACCCGCGCGCGCATGGGCGATCGACAGATCGCGCATCATGCCCGCGTCGTAGGGGTCGCGGGCGCGGGCGTCCAGCAGAACCTCCAGCGCTCGCGCGTTGTCTGTGGGCGTGTCACGGGTCAGGAGCGCTCGCCCATACCCGGCAAGGATCAGCGGTTCGCGCGGCCCAAGCTCCGTGGCACGGGCATAGGCGTCGCGGGCGGCGTCGAAATTGCCCCATTCCAGTTCCATCCAGCCCATGAGGTCGTGCAGGAAGGGATCGTCCGGCCGTCCGGCGATGGCGGCCTGCAACTCCGACCGAGCGGCCGTAGGGTCGCCCGATTTGTGGTGCGCAAGCGCCCGCGCGATCCGCGCGGCGTCGGTCGTGTCGTCGGCGCGCACGCGCTGGAACGTGTAGCTTGGCGTGCGCAGATAGGCCGACAGCGTCGCCTTGGTGCGCGCGAACCAGTAATGTTCCGCGTCCCGGTCGGCGGGCAACGGTTTCAGGGCGGCGGCCGTCGTGTCCACGGCCCGGATGCGTTCGCGCGACAACGGGTGGCTGCGTGCGTACGGGTCCTGCCGTCCGGGCGCCAACGCCTCTTGTCCGGCGAAGTTTTCCAGAACGCCGCGCATCGCCGCGGGATCGACACCGGCGATCGCCATGAACCGCATGCCCGACGTGTCGGCGGCGGCTTCTTCCTCGCGGGTGTGGCTCAGGAAGTTGCGCATCGCGCTCGACTGGCTGCCAAGCGCGATCCCGACCCCGGCTTCCGGGTTGCCCGACGCGGCCCCTGCCGCGACACCGGCCGCAAGCCCGAACAGCGCCGCGTTGCGCGCCGCCTGTGCGTTCATGCCCCGGCGCGCGAAATGGCCGTTGGCGATGTGCGCCGCTTCGTGCGCGATCACGGCCTGCAATTCGTCGGCGGACTGCATCCGCAGGATCAGCCCCGCCGTGACGAAGATGGTCCGGCTATCCACGACGAAGGCGTTCATCTGCAGGTCGTTCACCACAAGAACCCTTGTGCGGTTGGCAGGCAGGCCCGCCGCGGTCAGGATCGGTCGCGCCAGCCGGTCGAGCCCGTGTTCCGTGCCCGCGTCGCGGATCAGACCTTGCGCTGTGGCGGACAACGCGCCGAACCAAAGTGCGACGGCTGCCAGGATCGCCGCGCGCGCCACGCGGGCGGCATGGCGGGCAGCGGTCATTGACCTTGGGCGCTGGGGGTGCGAACGCATGGGGAATGTGTCGGAGATATCCATGAAAACATCAAGGCGCAGCGCCGTCGATCCCTTCATCGTGATGGATGTCGCACAGGCGGCCGCGCGGGCCGAAGCGGCGGGCCGCCACATCGTTCACATGGAGATCGGCCAGCCTGGCAGCCCCGCGCCGCGCACCGCCCATGACGCGCTCTCCCGCGCGCTGGGGGCGGGCGATCCGCTCGGCTATACCGTGGCGCTGGGGTTGCCCGCGCTGCGCGACGGCATCGCGCGGCTTTACGGCGACTGGTACGGCGTCGATCTTGATCCTGCGCGCGTGATCGTGACGGCCGGGTCTTCTGGCGCGTTCGTGCTTGCCTTCACGGCGCTCTTCGACACCGGCGCGCGCGTGGGCGTGTCGGAACCGGGCTATCCGAGCTACCGCCAGATCCTCAAGGCGCTGGACATGACGCCGGTGGGTGTGCCGACCCATGCTGCGGCGGGGCATCGGATGCGGCCGGGCGATGTGCCGATGGGGCTTGACGGTCTGATCGTGGCGTCGCCTGCCAACCCCACCGGAACGATCCTCGATCGCGCGGGGCTGGCCGCGCTGCTGGATACCTGCGCTGCGCAAGGCACCGCGTTGATTTCGGACGAAATCTATCACGGGCTGCACTTCACGGACCGCGCCATCAGCGCACTGGAACTGACCGATGACGTGATCGTGGTGAATTCCTTTTCCAAGTACTTCTGCATGACCGGCTGGCGCGTGGGCTGGATGGTCGTGCCGCCGGACATGGTGCGCACGGTGGAACGGCTGGCGCAGAACCTGTTCATCTGCCCGCCCCACGCCAGCCAGGTCGCGGCCCTCGGCGCGCTCGCGGGCCGTGCTGAGGCCGAAGGGGTCCGCGACACCTATGCCGAAAACCGCCGCCTGCTGCTGGACGGGCTGCCGCGCGCGGGGTTCGACCGGATCGCCCCGCCCGATGGCGCGTTCTATATCTATGCGGACGTGTCTCACCTGACGCAGGACAGCCGCGCCTTCGCGGCGGACATACTGGAACATGCCGGTGTCGCGGTCACGCCGGGGCTGGACTTCGATCCGGTGCGCGGGCACGGAACGCTGCGGTTTTCCTATGCCGCAACGACGGGCGACATCCGCGAAGGCCTGTCGCGGCTGTCCGGGTACATGGCGGCCCGCGGACCACGTGACCGGGCGCGCTGAGCGCGCGCGTGGCCGGTTCAGGCGCGGTTCCGCCTGACGTGACACCCCGACACGCGTTGTGATTTTGACCCCGGACCGCGCGCGCGGTATAGGGGGGCGGTTTCATCCGGAAGGATCCAGACGTGCTACGCTTCATCTCCGGCTTCTTCGGCGCGATCTTCAGCTTCGTGACCATCGGCGCGGTACTGGCCGCCGTCATGGTGGGCGGCGTGCTGTGGATGTACGGCCGCGACCTGCCGAACCACGAGCAGCTTGCGCAATACGCCCCGCCGACGATCAGCCGGGTCTATTCCGCCGA
>DAIPIS010000042.1:0-16251 GCA_036770665.1 Meridianimarinicoccus sp. | reverse complement strand
GCGCCCGTGCAGGAGGAACCGGATCAGCCGGACGACCCGCCCCCCCCCGACGACGACGATCGGCCCGATGACGGCGACACCGATGTCGAGCCAGACCGGTCCATGGATCTTCCCGCAGACATGCGCGTCGACGCCATCGCCGCGATGCTGCCGCCCGCGTTGCTGGCGGCCATGGCCGGACGCATGGGACGCGCGGCGCGCGGTGCCACGGGCAGCGGCGCGGGGGCACGGCGGCAGGGCAACCGGCGCGGGCGGCCCTTGCCTTCGCGCCCCGGTCGGCCCGACAGCGCGCACCGGATCGACATGGTCGCGACCCTGCGCGCAGCCGCCCCGTGGCAGCGCTTGCGCAGCGCCGACCGACCGGACGCGACCGGATTGGTGCAGCTGCGCCCCGGCGACATCCGGCTGAAACGCTACGAGGACCGGTCCGACCGGCTCTTGATCTTCGCGGTCGACGCCTCCGGCTCCGCCGCCATCGCGCGGCTGGCGGAGGCGAAGGGTGCGGTGGAACTGCTTCTGGCCGAGGCGTATGCCCGGCGCGACCACGTGGCGCTGATCGCCTTTCGCGGTACCGGGGCCGAGGAACTGCTGCCGCCCACCCGTTCGCTGGTGCAGACCAAGCGGCGGCTGGCTGGCCTTCCGGGCGGCGGGGGCACGCCGCTGGCGGCGGGCCTGCGCGCCGGGCTGGAAGCTGCGCTCGCCGCTCGCGGGCGCGGCATGACACCGACGCTGGCGCTGCTGACCGACGGGCGGGCGAACATCGCGCTCGACGGGCGGGCCGACCGGGCGCAGGCGGGGCTGGATGCCACGGCCATGGCCCGTGCGCTGCGGGGGCGTGCCATCCCGGCGGTCGTTCTGGACACGGCGGCACGGCCGCAACCGGCACTCCGCGTGCTCGCCGCCGCGATGAACGCGATCTACCTGCCGCTGCCGCGGGCCGATGCCGGGCGGTTGTCGGGTGCGCTGCGCGCGGCGATGGGGGAATGACCATGGACCGTGACGCAGCCGCAGCGGACCGCGCCCTCACCGCGCGCCGCGTGGCCGTGCGTCCCCATGACTGGTACGTGCAGGAGATGGGCGAGGGACCGGTGGTCCTGCTGCTGCACGGCGCGGGCGGATCGACCCACAGTTACCGCGACCTTATCCCGCTGCTGGCGCGGTATTACCGTGTGGTCGCGATCGACCTGCCCGGACAGGGGTTGACGCGGATGGGCACCAAACAGCGCTGCGGGCTGCGCCCCATGGCAGAGGACATCGCGGCGTTGATCCGGGCCGAAGGCTGGGCCCCGGCCGCGGTCATCGGGCATTCGGCGGGCGGAGCGCTGGCGCTGCGACTGGCGCAGATCCTCGACGCGCCGGGCACGCCGCCCCCCCGGATCATCGGGCTGAACGCAGCGCTGGCACCGTTCGACGGGCTGGCGGGCTGGCTGTTTCCGGTGCTTGCAAAGGCGCTGGTGCTCAATCCGCTGGTGCCCCGCCTGTTCGCGTTGAGTTCCGGCAATCCCGCGCGGGTGCGCCAGTTGATCGAAGGCACGGGGTCGAAACTGTCGGACGAGGCACTGGCGGGCTACACGCGCCTGATCGCGGATCGTCGGCATGTGGACGCGACCCTGCGGATGATGGCCGGATGGGATCTGGCGCCCCTGCTGGCCGACCTGCCGAAGATCGCCGCACCGGTGACCCTGATCGCCGCCGAGAACGACCGGGCGGTGCCGCCCGAAACATCGGTGCGGGCGGCGGCCCGCCTGCCCCACGCCCGCGTGATCCACGTGGCGGGTCTGGGCCATCTGGCGCATGAAGAAGATCCGCACCGCATCGCGGACATCCTGCGCGACGCGATGGCATGATCCCCAAGGGAACGCGCGGGCGCGGCAACCGCCACCCCGCGCGTTGCACGAGACCCGGTCAGATGTCCTGACCGCCGAGCACGCGCAGCCGCTGGATCAGGCTGGAGGTGTCCCACCGCCCGCCGCCAAGAGCCTGCACGTCGCCATAGAACTGGTCCACCAGGGCGGCCACCGGCATCGACACGCCGATCTCCTTGGCCTGTTCAAGCGCGATCCCGAGGTCCTTGCGCATCCAGTTCACCGCGAAGCCGTGGTCGAAATGCCCGTCCACCATCGTGTCGGCGCGGTTGGTCAGTTGCCACGAACCGCCTGCCCCCTGGCTGACCAGCCGCGCCACCTGCTTGGCGTCGAGCCCCGCCTTCATGGCCAGCATCAGCCCTTCGGAGATCCCCTGCACGATCCCGGCGATGCAGACCTGGTTGACCATCTTGGTCAACTGGCCCGCCCCGACATCGCCGAAGCGTTCGCAGGCCTTGGCATAGGCGGCCATCACCGCCGCGGCGCGATCATAATCCGCCTGCGCACCGCCGCACATGATCGCAAGCTGCCCCTTTTCGGCACCCGCCTGGCCGCCCGACACCGGCGCATCCACGAAGCCTGCGCCCTGTGCAGCCGCAAGGCCGGCAAGCTCGCGCGCCACGGAGGCCGATGCCGTCGTGTGATCCACAAGAAGCGCGCCGCCGGTCATGCCCGCCAGCGCACCGTCATCACCGGCCACGACCGACCGCAGGTCGTCGTCGTTCCCCACGCAGGTGAACACGATCGCGGCATCCTGCGCCGCGGCCCGCGGCGTCGGCGCGAAACCGCCACCGTGCTGCGCCGCCCAGGCCTCCGCACGGGCCGTGGTGCGGTTGTAGACCGTGACGTCGTGCCCGGCGGCCGCAAGATGCCCCGCCATGGGATAACCCATCACGCCCAGACCGATAAACGCCAGTTTTGCCATGATCTTGTCCTTCTCCCCCGTTGGACGCGCAGTATCACCTGCGCCCCGTGACCGGGCATCGTGTCGCAGGCCCGGCGCGCGGGGTCAATGTGCGCATGCGCAGATCATGCCTGCGCCGGAGTTCGGACGCGGGTCTTTTTCCCGGCAGACCGGTGACATTTCCGGTCGGGGATGTGAAAAGGGCGCAAAGCGTGGGGACAACCCCACGAAGCAGGAGGCGGGCGTGCGGTTCACATGGGCGGGCGTGATGACGGTGTGTGCGCTCGGGCAGTCGGCCTGGGCACTGGAAACCGTGACAGTCAACGTGATCGGCATCGATGACGACAACCGCGCGGCCGTCACCAGCGCGATCGAGCGCGCGGCACTGTCGTTTCGAGCCCTCGACGATCCGTTCGAAAATGACAGCGACCTGTTCGGCGCGGCGGTGACGGATTACGCCCGCATTCTTGGCGCGCTCTACGGCGAAGGGTTTTACAGCCCCGGCATCTCGATCCTCGTGGATGGGCGCGAGGCGGCGGACATCGACCCGTTCAACCCGCCGGACCGGATCGGCACCATCGCGCTGAACGTGACAGCGGGGCCACGGTTCGGCTTCGGCACACTGGACGTGTCGCCCCGCCCCGTGGCGCGACAGGGCACGCGGCTGGTGAAGGGGTTCGAACCCGGTCGTCAGGCCCGGTCGGGCCTGATCGCACAGGCCGCCAATACCGCCGTGGGCGAATGGCGCGACGAAGGCCACGCCAAGGCCGCCGTGGCCGACCAGCGCATCGTGGCCGATCACCGGGCGGCGCGGCTCGACGTGGCGATCGCGCTGGCCCCCGGCCCCAAGCTGCGGTTCGGGACGATCACGCTGGGCGGCGACACCGGGGTGTCCGACCGTCGCGTGCGCGAGATCATGGGCTTCCCCGAAGGCGAGGTGTTTTCCCCCGAAGCCTTGCGCGACGCGGTCAGCCGCGTCCGCCGATCCGGCGTCTTCCGAACGGTCAGCGTGCGCGAGGCGGATCAGCCGAACCCGGACGGCACGCTGGATTTCGCCATGACCCTGATCGAGGAAAAGCCGCGGCGCATCGGGGCGGATGTGGAATACAGCACGGTCGAAGGGCTGTCCGCGGGCGCATTCTGGTTGCACCGCAACCTCTTTGGCGGGGCCGAGCGGCTGCGCATTGATGGCAGGGTGCAGAACCTCGCGGGCGAGGAGGCCGGGCTCGTGGACCGTGGCGGCGAGGATTACGAGCTCAACCTGCGCCTGACACGCCCCGGCAGCCTTGGCCCCGACAACGACCTCTTTGTCTTTGCCGGGCTCGAATCGATCGATGATCCCGACTACAAGGAAGACAGCTTCCGTTTCGGGATCGGCCTGACGCGGTACTTCACGCCGCGCCTCACCGGCGAGGTGTCGGGCGGCCTTCGGTACTCCGAGGTGTCCGACGCGTTCGGCACGCGCACCTTCAAGCACGCGGTTCTGCCGACCACGCTGGAGTGGGACCGCCGCGATACACCCGGCGACGCGGCGGAGGGGTTCTATATCGACGTTTCGGCCACGCCCTATATCGGCATCGACGGGTCGCAAAGCGGGGCGCAGACCGAACTGGACCTGCGGGCCTATTACGGCTTCGGGCCGAACAACACGACCGTGCTGGCGGGCCGGGTCCAGGTGGGCAGCGTGATCGGGTCCGATCTTGACGCCACGCCACCGGAATTCCTGTTCTTCTCGGGCGGCGGCAACACCGTGCGCGGCCAGAAGTACCAGTCGCTCGGGATCGACCAGCCAAACGGCGAGACATCGGGCGGGCGCAGTTTTCTGGGGTTCAGCGGCGAGGTGCGCCAGCTGATCCGGGGCACCATCGGCGCCGTCCTGTTCGCAGACGCGGGCTACATCGGGGCGGACAGCTACATCGACGGCGACGCGGGCTTTCATGCGGGCGCGGGCGCGGGCGTGCGGTTCGGCACGCCCATCGGCCCGATCCGGGTGGACCTTGCAACGCCGGTCAGCGAGTCCGGCGACGCGTTCTCGCGGGTCGAACTTTACATCGGCGTGGGGCAGGCCTTCTGATGAACATCATGCGTTTCCTGATCGCACGGCCCACGGCGGCGGCATTGGCACTGGTCCTGCTGCTGACCCCCGCTCCGGCGCAGCAGGCCGCCGAGGGCGCACCCGAGGACGCGGGGTTTCTGGAGAACCTGATCCAGTCCGCACTGGGGGGCGAGGGGCGCACCGTGCGGGTGCAGGGCCTGTCCGGCGTGCTGAGTGCGCGCGCGCAGATCGCCGGGATCACGATCGCGGACGATGACGGGCCGTGGCTGCGCGTGACCGACGTGGCGCTGGACTGGCGCAGGCTCGCGCTGCTGCGCGGGCGGCTCGAGGTCAACGCGCTCACCGTGGGCCGGATCGAGGTGCTGCGCCAGCCGCTGCCTGTCCCTGCGCCGCCGCCGAAACTGGCCGCCGATCCCGATGCCGCCCCTCAGCCGTTCAGCCTGCCGGACTTGCCCGTGGCGGTGAACGTGGCGCAGCTTTCGGTCGGCACGCTGCAACTGGCCGAGCCGGTCGTGGGCGAAGCGGCCGAACTGTCGATCTCCGGCACTGCACGGCTGGAAGGCGGCGAAGGTTCCGTCATGCTGTCGCTGACGCGGCTGGACGGGCACGAGTCCCGCTATGCGCTGGCGGCGGGGTACACGAACGCCAGCCAGAACGTGACGATCGATCTTGCGCTGATCGAGGCCGAAGGGGGGCTGATCACGACGCTGGCGGGTATTCCCGGCAGCCCGTCGCTGGACCTGACGTTGGTGGGCAACGATCCGCTGTCGGATTTCACGGCCGATCTTGCGCTGCGCACGGGCGGGATCGAACGGCTGGCCGGTCGCATCGCGCTGCGCGATCTGCCCGACACCACGCCGCTGGAACGCGAGATCACCGCAGATGTCGCGGGCGACGTGGCCGACCTGTTCCTGCCGGATTACCGGGATTTCTTCGGGCGGCGGATCGAACTGGTGCTGCGCGCCCGGCAGGGAGAGGCGATCGGGCTCGATATCTCGGACCTGTCGCTGGTCACGCGCGGCATGCGGATGCGCGGGTCGGTGGACCTGTCGCCGGCCTTCCTGCCGCAGGACGTCGACCTGACCGCACGGATCGGCACCGACATCGGCTTGCCCGTGGTGCTGCCCCTGCCCGGCCCGCCGGTTCTGGTGCATGACGCCGACCTTGCGCTGACCTATGACGAGACGGCGGGGGATATCTTTGCGCTGGATTTCGACGGGCGCGGCGTGATGCGGACGGACGGGCTTCTGATCGACACGCTCGCACTGTCCACGACCGGGGCGCTGACCAAGGCGGGGCCGACCGACATCACGGCGGCGCTGGCCGATATCGCGGTGCGGATGGTGGGGTTTTCCACGACCGATCCCGCGCTTTGGGACGCCGTCGGCGACGCGGTGGACGGCACCGCGCGGGTGGACTGGCAGCGCGACGGGCCGCTGCGGGTGGACCGGATGGACCTGGTGGCAGGGGATGTCACGTTGACCGGCGAGATGGTGGTGACAGGCCTGTCCGAAGGTGCCACGGCGCTGCGGGCGGACATCGCGGCGCGTGTGGGCGACCTCGCGCGCTTCGCGGCGATCAGCGGGCAGACGCTGGGCGGTGCCATCGACGCGACCCTGCAGGCCGACTACGACACCGTCAGCGGGGCGTTCAACGCCGTTCTGGACGGCGCCGGACGTGACCTGCAGGTGGGCGACGACGCAGCGAACGGCCTGCTGACCGGGGCCGTGGACCTGGGCATCACGGCAGCCCGTGACACGGACGGCCTGTCGTTGGACCGGCTGCGGCTTGAAGGCGCGCGGATCGACATCACCGGGCGCGGCGGGATAGACCCGCAGGGCTGGCCGCGCGCCGTGCAGATTGCGGGGCGGATCGGGGCGCGCGACGGGGCGGCCGTTGTCCTGCCAGCTCCCGGACCCCGCACCAGCCTGCAATCGGCAGAGATCGACCTGTCCTACGATCCGGAAGCTGGCGACAGCTTCGCCCTGTCGCTGGATGCACGCGACCTGCAGCGCACCGGCGAGGCCAGCATGGAGCGCGCGACGCTGGCCGCGACCGGCGCGCTGCGCCGCGATGGCGAAACGGTGGCGGGCCTGGCCGCGCAGATCGAGGCCGCGCTGACGGGTCTCGGGGCGACGGACCCTGCCCTGTCGGCGGTGATCGCGCCCGGTGCCACGTTCGGCGCGGATTTGGACTGGGACGCGGCCGCGCGGACGCTGGATGTGGCCGGGCTGACCCTGCGGTCTGGCGACGCGCGGCTGGCGGGCGACGGCACGGTCAGCGGGATCGACGGCGGGGACATGGCCGACTTGGGCATCGACGCCCGCATCGACGCAGGCACCGGTCCGCTGCAGCGGTTCGCTGCGCTCGCGGGGCTTGACCTGCGCGGGCGCGCCGATGCGCAGGGCACGCTGCGCTATGCGCCAGGCAGCGGGTTTTTCGACGTGGACCTGCGGGCGGACGCCGTCGATCTGGCGACAGGCATCGCGCAGGCGGACCAGGTCATTGGCGGCGCGACGCGGATCGTCGCCCGGGCCGCTCGTGATGCAGACGGGCTGCGCATCGACGAGGCGACGCTGACCAGTCGCGAACTGACGGCAGCCCTGACCGGGGATCTGGTCGATGACGTGACAACGCTGCAGCTGGAGGCCGCGTTGCGGAACCTCGGGCTGCTGGCGCCGGGCTTCAACGGGCCGCTGACCGTGACCGCCACGGCGCGCAACGCGACCGAAATCTGGTCCGTCGACGGCAACCTGACGGGGCCGCAAGGGTCGACGGCGACGGTCGTGGGCGATGCGCGGCGCCCGGACGGCACGATGAACCTGCGCGCCACCGGCGGGCTTCCGCTGGGATTGGCCAACCGGTTCATCCTGCCGCGCACGGTGGACGGGCGCGCGACCTTCGACGTCACGGTGAATGGCCCGCCTGCGCTCGATGCCGTGTCGGGCACGGTGCGGGTCGCGGGCGCACGGGTGGCGGATCCGACCCTCCGCGTGGCGCTGGAGAACCTCGGGCTGACGGTGCAACTGGCGCAGTCGCGGGCACAGATCGACCTTGGCGCGGACGTGGCGAGCGGCGGGCGGATCACGGTGACCGGCCCGGTGAACCTGACTGGCGGGTACGACGCGGCGCTGACGGCGCGGCTGTCTTCGGTGACCCTGGTGGACCCCGCGCTCTACGAAATCGGACTGGGCGGGCAGATCGACATGCGCGGCCCGCTCGCGGGCGGTGCCGCCATTTCGGGCCGGATCGACATCGGGCGCAGCGAAATCCGCATTCCCAACGTGGTGGGCGGCGGCGGGGCACTGCCGGACATCGTCCATATCGACGAAACCCCCATGAGCCTGCAGACCCGCATCCGCGCCGGGGTCGTGCGGGACGGGGACGCGGCGGGTGGCGGGGGTGGCGCCAGCGGTCCTGTCTACGGCCTTGACCTGCTCATCTCGGCACCGCGTCAGATCTTCGTGCGCGGGCGCGGTCTGGACGTGGAAGTGGGCGGGGCCATCGCCATCCGCGGCACCACGGCAGCCCCTGTTCCCGATGGCGGGTTACGGCTGATCCGCGGCCGACTGGACCTGCTGACGGAACGACTGGTGTTCGACCAGGCGGAAATCACGTTGCAGGGAGACCTCGCACCCGAGATCGCGATGCTGGCCAGTTCCAACAACGGCGGCGTGCGCGCGCAGATCATCATCGAAGGGCCGCTCGACAACCCGGCCATCCGTTTCGCATCCGAACCCGAACTGCCTGATGACGAGGTGCTGGCGCAACTCTTCTTCGGCAAGCCCGTGCAGGATCTGACGCCGCTGGAACTGGCGCAGCTCGCGTCGGCCATCAACCGGCTTCAGGGCGGCGGTGGCGGGGTGTTCGGCTTCGCGCGCGAAACACTGGGGGTGGACGACCTGAGCGTCGCCACCGACGAGGACGGGAACACCGCCGTCACGGCGGGCCGCTACATCAACGAACGGGTCTACACGGATGTGACGGTCGGGTCGGACGGGACGTCCGAAATCCAGCTCAACTTCGACATCAATTCGACCCTGACCGCGCGCGGCCGGTTCGACAACGCGGGCGAAACCGGGATCGGCCTGGCGTTCGAACGGAACTACTGAGTCCCGCTCAGGTGCGTCCGCCCGCGGGCTGCGGAAAGATCGCGGTGAAGCAGCTTCCCCGTCCAAGCTGGCTGTCGATCTTCAGACGCCCGCGATGGCGGTTCATGATGTGCTTGACGATCGCAAGCCCCAGCCCCGTCCCGCCCATCTTCTTGGCGCGATGTCCGTCCACCCGGTAGAACCGTTCGGTCAGCCGATGAAAGTGGATGGAATCGATCCCCGCCCCGAAATCCTGCACCGCAACCGCCACGGCGGGGCCGGCAAGGATCGGGTCGCGCGCCAGGGTGGCGAAACTCACCTCGACCCGACCGCCGTCGCGGCCATACTTGATCGCGTTCTCGATCAGGTTGGTGAACACCTGCCGCAACTGGTCGCCATCGCCCAGGATGCGCGGCAAGGGTGCTGCGGGCGGCACGACCGTCAGCGCGACGGCACCTTCGTCGGCCAGCGGGCGCAGGCTGTGGCAGACGCTGGCCGCGACCTCCACAAGGTCCTGAAGATCGGTCGGGCGGATGCGTTCCTCCGTCTCGACCTGGGACAGCGACAGCAGGTCGTGCACCAGCCGGTTCATCCGCTGCGCTTCGCCTTCCATCGTGGTCAGGAACCTGTCCCGGGCGGCCGCGTCGTTGCGGGCGGGGCCGCGCAGGGTGTCGATGAACCCGATGATCGCGGTGAGCGGCGTGCGCAACTCGTGGCTGACGTTGGCGACGAAATCGCGCCGCATCTGGCCCGCGGTTTCGATGGAGGTGACGTCCTCGAAGCTGACCATGACGCCCCGATCCCCGTCGGCTCCGAGCGGCGTGCAGACCACGCGATAGACCGTTTCGCCGCTGTGGTCCTTGCTGTGGAAGCGCGTTTCGCGCGCGGTGCCCCCGGCGCGCGTGTCGGCGATCGCATCGATGATGGCGGGCTGGCGCAGAACGGTGAGGAAATGCCGCCCTTCAAGGTTGTGCCCGAACAGGTCGGCCGCGCGCGGGTTCACCAGCGCGATGCGTTCGTCGCGCCCGACCGTGACCAGCGGCAGCGGCACACCGGCGAGGATGGAACGGACCAGATCGGTGTCGGGCATGGATCAGACCGCAGCCAGGGCGCGCGCGAAGGCATCGCGCAGGAATTCGGGCGGTTCGATCCCCACCGACACGCGAAAGGTCGTTTCGGAAATCCCGATGGCGCCGCGCTCGGTCGGGCTGAGCGCCCGGTGCGAACTGGATGCCGGATGCGACAGGGTCGTCGCCACATCACCCAGGGTCGGCGCGAAGGGCAGATCGGCGGCCGCGCGCACCAGCCGGTTCGCCGCGGCCCGCCCGCCATCCGCCGTGTCGGCAAGATCAAAGGTCACCATGTTGCCGAACTGCCCGTCCAGCAGCGCCGCGGCGCGGGCATGGTCCGGGTGATCGGCGCGCCCGGGATAGAGCACGCGCGCCACCTGCGGCGCCGCGGCCAGCATGTCGGCCAGCATCGCCGCGTTGGCCTGCGCCCGCTCGAACCGCAGGCCGAAGGTCATCAGCCCGCGTTCCGCAAGCCAGCAGTCAAAGGGGCTCGGGGTCAGGCCCAGCGTGGTCGCGGTGTCGTATATCGCCTTGCGCTGCGCGGGATCATGGGCGTGGACATAGCCCAGCGTCACGTCGGAATGGCCCGCCAGCAGTTTCGTGACCGAATGGATGACCACGTCGGCCCCGATGTCGATGCCCCGGATCGCGGCGGGCGTGGTGAAGGTGTTGTCCACGACAAGGACCGCACCGGCTGCCCTGGCCGCCCGCGCGATGGCACCCATGTCGGCCACGCGCAGGGTCGGGTTCGACACGACCTCCACCAGCACCAGCCGCGTCCCCGGCGTGATCGCGGCGGCAAAGGCCGGGCCATCGGTCGGATCGGCAAAGACGGTGTCGATGCCCATGCGCGGCAGGTCCTCGCGCATCAGGCGCAGCGACCGGCCATAAAGCTGCGTGCCCCCCAGCACACGGTCGCCGGTCTTCAGCAGGCCGAACATCACCGCCGCGACCGCCGCCATGCCGGAACCTGTGACGATCCCGCCCTCCACCCCTTCGAGCGCGTCGATGCGGCGCGCCAGCACGGTGGCGTTCGGATGGCCTTCGCGCGCATAGCTGAAGCCGGCCACCTGTCCTGTATAAAGCGCATCGAGCGCGTCGGGATCGGCGGCGGTATAGGCCACGGACGGCTGCAGGGCCGTGCCGATGGGGGCCGTGGTGCTGTCCGGCCAGGGCTGGCCGCGCAGCGGGTTGCGGGGAAGGGTCATGTCCTCGCCTCCAGCACCGTCAGTCCCGTGGCGAACCGGCGGGCGTTGGCGCGATACCGCGTGGCCGATGCGATCAGCGCCGCCTGTGCGTCGGCGTCCAGTTGGCGCACCACCTTGCCCGGTGCGCCCATGACAAGCGACCCGTCGGGGATGTCCTTGCCTTCGGTCACGAGCGCGCCCGCGCCGATCAGGCAGCCGCACCCGATGCGCGCGCCGTTCAGAACCGTGGCACCCATGCCGATCAGACTGCCCGCGCCGATGGTGCAGCCGTGCAGCATCGCCTTGTGGCCAATGGTGCAGTCCGCGGCGATGGTCAGGGGATAGCCCATGTCCGTGTGCAGCACGCAGTTTTCCTGGATGTTCGTGCCCGCCCCCACGGTGATCGGTTCGTTGTCGCCGCGCAACGTGCTGCCGAACCACACCGACACGCCCGCGTGCAGGATCACCCTGCCGATCACATGGGCCCCGGGGGCAATCCAGACCTCGCCCTCCTCGGGCAGTTCCGGGGCAAAGCCGTCAAGGGCATAGAGCGTCATGTGCGGTCCTCGAATTCGGTGTTCAGTCTGCGCACGAATTCCACAAGCCCCCCCTGACGGCTGCGCTTGAGCCGCTCGGCAGTGACGATGGCGCGCAGGTCGGCTTCGGCCGCGTCGATATCGCTGTTCACCAGAACATAGTCGTATTCGGCCCAGTGGCTGATCTCGTCGCGCGCGCGGGTCATGCGCCCGGCGATCACGTCCGCGCTGTCCTGCCCGCGCGACGACAGGCGCGCTTCCAGTTCGGCGATGGACGGCGGCAGCACGAAGACCGACACCACGTCTTCGGCGCGCAGCGAATTGCGCACTTGCTGCCCGCCTTGCCAATCGATGTCGAACAGCACGTCGGCCCCTGCGTCAAGCGCGGCCAGAACCGGACCCTTGGGCGAGCCGTAGAGATTGCCGAACACCTCGGCGTGTTCCAGCAGCGCCCCGTCGCGCACCATCGCGTCGAATTCCGTGCGACCGTGAAAGAAGTACTCGACACCATGGGTTTCACCGGGCCGGGGCGGACGCGTGGTGGCCGACACCGAGAACCGGATGGACGGATCCCAGGCCCGCAGCCGCCACGCGAGCGTCGACTTTCCCGCGCCCGAAGGCGAGGACAGGATGATGAGCAAGCCACGCCGATCCGCCATCGTTCCCCCGTGCACCGCGTTGGTGGTCATGCCAGCACTTGGGCTGGAAGCCGGACCAAGGTCAAGACGACGCCGTCGCATCACATCGCGAGACGCCTGCGCGGCAGCCCGAGGAATTAACCATTGGTCAACAAACCAAGACACTTCGACCCAATCTTGTGACAAAAACCTCATGGAAGCGCGTCACCAGTAACGATCCATTCGCCCACGTTTTCCGAGGTCAGGTTTCGGACCGTTGCGGGATCGGATTTTCTCGGGAAGTGTGTTATGCGAGACAACGGTCATGATTTCGAAACGAACAGTGTCATTGGGTTCTGCATGCGTGCCTTCGACATGAAGCATCCGGCCATCGCGCAGATCGACGCCTATTGGGAAGCGCTGCGAGGCGACCGGCAGGTTCCGCTGCGGGCCGAAATCGATCCGCGCGGCATCGATCAGGCGCTGGAATACGCCTTCATCCTCGAACGGATCGCGCCGAAGGTCGCGCGCTTCCGGCTTGCGGGGATGCATCTGAACGAATTGATGGGGATGGAAGTGCGCGGCATGCCCGTGACCACCCTGTTCGAACCTGCCGACCGCGCCAGCGTCACAACGCTGCTGGAACATGTGTTCGAACAACCGGCCAAGGCGCGCCTGCGGCTTGGCACGGCACCCGGAACATGGGGACACGCCGGGACAGCCGGGGAACTGCTGCTTCTGCCGCTGCGCAGCGATCTGGGCGACATCAGCCGCGCGCTGGGATGCCTTGTCACCGACGGGATACCGATCGGGCGCGCGCCGCACAGGTTCACCGTCGCCGCGCGTGAAATCCTGCCGCTCGATGGGACGATCCGGTCGGTCACCCAGCCGCACTATGCGCGCCCCACACCCACGCGGCCGGAACCCGCGCAATCCATGCAGGAAGGCGCCGTGGCGTTCACCCCCGCCACACCAGCACCCGCACTGCCGCCCTATCTGCGGCTCGTGCACAGCAACGACCGCAGGGACTGACGGCTGCGAACGACGCGCGCGCCGCGGCTGTCCGCGGCGCGACCACAGCGTCGCGCGCCGTCAGTTCGCGTTCACGGCAAGAGCCTGCCGCGCGACCGTCAGTTCCTCGGCCACGAGGAACGCCAGTTCCAGCGACTGGCTGGCGTTGAGCCGCGGGTCGCACGCCGTGTGGTACCGCGACGACAGGTCATCTTCGGTCACGTCGCGGACGCCGCCAGTGCATTCGGTCACGTCCGACCCGGTCATCTCGAAATGCACGCCGCCGGGATGGGTACCTGCCGCCTTGTGGATCGCGAAGAATTCCCGCACCTCGCGCAGCACGCTGTCGAAGGGCCGCGTCTTGTACCCGTTGGCCGACTTGATCGTGTTGCCGTGCATCGGATCGCAGGTCCACACGACGTTGGCGCCTTCGTCCTGCACGGTCCGGATCAGCCGCGGCAGGTGGTCGCCCACCGCCCCCGCCCCGAACCGAGAGATCAGCATCAGCCGCCCTGCCTCATTGGCGGGGTTCAGCCGCGCCATGAGCACCTTGAGATCCTCGACGGTGGTGGTCGGCCCGCATTTCAGACCGATCGGGTTCTGCACGCCCCGGCAGAATTCCACATGCGCGCCATCGGGTTGCCGGGTGCGGTCGCCGATCCAGATGAGATGCCCCGACCCCGCCACCGGCAGGCCCGTGGTGCTGTCGATCCGGCACAGGGCCTGTTCGTATTCGAGAAGCAGCGCTTCGTGGCTGACGTAGAAATCGACCTCGTGCAGGGTCGGCGCGTTCTCGGGGTTCACGCCGGCGGCCCGCATGAAGTCGAGCGCGTCCGAAATCCGGTTCGCCAGATCCCGGTACCGTTCGGCTTCGTCGTGTTCCGTGAAGCCCAGCGTCCATGCGTGGACCTTGGCCATGTCCGCATAGCCCCCGGTCGAAAACGCACGCAGCAGGTTCAGCGTGCCTGCCGCCTGCGTATAGGCCTGCAGCATCCGCTGCGGGTCAGGCATGCGGGCCTCGGGCGTCGGCGCGATGTCGTTGATGATATCACCGCGGTAGGACGGCAGTTCCACGCCGCCCACCATTTCGGTTGGCGCAGACCGCGGCTTGGCGAACTGCCCCGCCATGCGCCCGACCTTCACCACCGGAACCTTGGCGGCATAGGTCAGCACCATCGCCATCTGCAGCATGACCTTGAACGTGTCGCGGATCGTGTCGGCGCTGAACTGCTGGAAGCTTTCGGCGCAGTCGCCGCCCTGCAGCAGGAACGCCTCGCCCCGCGCGACCTTGGCCAGCTCGCGCTTGAGCGTGCGCACCTCGCCCGCGAACACGAGCGGCGGATAGGAGGCCAGTTGCGCCTCCACGGCGGAAAGAGCGGCGGCGTCGGGATAATCGGGCATCTGCACCCGCGGCTTGTTGCGCCAGTCCGACTTGTTCCAGGTCTGTGCCATGCTGTCCTCCGAAACGATCTTCCCGACCGGGTCAGGGCGGGGTTGGGCCTGATTGCGTGGCCCGTCCCGCGCTGTCAAGTCAAACTGCCCCCGGCGCCCCACTCCGCGCACACCGGGCGGGCCCCGCAGGATCGCCCCGGTCGGGCAGCTTCGACCGGGACGGGTCGCCGGATTACGACATGCTGGTGTCGTTTCCGGGCGCGATCCCGCAATCTGGATCTTTCACGGTCCGGCGGGCTGGGCTAGGCAGACGCGGGGCACGGCCGGTCAGGTCGGGCCCGGCGCACAGACCGACGGCAGGACACGCCCATGACCGCCACCGCCACCAAGCCCGTGCACGTCGTCTTCGTGCTGTTGCCGCGGTTCAGCCTGCTGGCCTTTGCCGCGGCGGTCGAAGCGCTGCGCGTCACGAACCGCATCACGGGCCGGATCTGCTACACGTGGACGCTCGTTGGCGATGGCGGGGCCGAGGCGGCCTGTTCCGCCGGGGTCGCGATGCGGTTGGATGGCGATCTCGACGTGCTGAACCGCGACGACACCGTGATCGTGTGCGGCGGCATCGACGTGCAGGACTCCACGTCCCGCAGATTGGTCAACTGGTTACGGCGCGAGGCGCGGCGCGGTTGCGCCATGGGCGCGGTATGTACCGGGGCGCATGCGCTGGCCGCGGCGGGGCTGCTCGACGGGCGGCGTGCGACGATCCATTGGGAAAACCTCGACGGTTTCGCCGAAGATTTCGTGGACGTGGATCTGACGCGGTCGGTCTTCGCCATTGACGGCGACCGCTATACCGCTGCGGGGGGAACCGCGGCGTTGGACCTGATGCTGCAACTCATCGCCAAGCAGCAGGACGAGGCGACGGCCTCGGCCGTGGCGGACCAGTTGATCCATTCCGCGATCCGGACCGACCGCGATGCGCAACGCCTGTCGATCCCCACGCGGATCGGGGTGCGCCACCCCAAGCTCGCCAGCGTCATCACGACGATGGAGGCGCATGTGGAGGACCCGATCAGCCCCGCCGTGATGGCCCGCGACGTGGGCCTGTCGACACGCCAGCTGGAGCGGCTGTTCCGGCGGTATCTCAACCGCAGCCCAAAGAAATACTATATGGAACTGCGGCTTGCGAAGGCCCGCAACCTCTTGATGCAGACCGACATGAGCGTGATCAATGTGGCGCTGACCTGTGGTTTCACCTCGCCATCCCATTTTTCGAAATGCTACCGGGCGCAGTACTGTACGACCCCCTACCGGGAGCGCGGCACTCTCGCCACGGACCGGGAAACGCGCTAGACGCGAAGCGCGTGGGTCAGCCCCGGCGCGCCGATCCCCCGCGACCAGCACGGCTGGCGGCGCAGGCAACAGCACCTGCGGGGCGGCCGGATCGGTGGAGATGTCGTCGTATCCCGGATCGGCGCGGTCGCTGGAAAAGATCGAAACGCCCGTGGCCCCGGCAAGCCCGGCG
>DAIPIS010000204.1:0-3734 GCA_036770665.1 Meridianimarinicoccus sp. | reverse complement strand
AGCAGGAAGACGTCATGTCCCGGATCGAACGGTCCGGCGTGCAGGGCGACATCGGCCCCAAGCTGAACGAGGAGATGGGCGCGGACCACTGGCTGGCCCAGCCCGGTGCCCCCAAGCCCAAGCTCGACAACGAAGACCCGGAACCGATCACGGTCAAGTACGACGACCTGATCCAGCGCTGGACCCAGTCCAACTGACCCGCCGGATCGGGCCCACGGGCCCGATCCCCTGATCAGACCGCCGGGGCGCCTTGCGACGGGCGCCCCGGCCCTTATCCTCGCACCCGCCGTGCGGGTTGCATCTGGACCGGCGGTCAACGTCGGCACCACGCCCGGACATGCGGCCCGACCGCCCTCCGGCGTCATTCGGGGGCAGTTCCATGACCTACATTCTCGCCATCGACCAGGGCACCACGTCGAGCCGCGCGATCCTGTTCGATGCCGACATGCGCATCGCGGCCAAGGCGCAGGAAGAATTCGCCCAGCACTATCCCGACGGGGGCTGGGTGGAACACGACCCGTCGGACCTGTGGTCCACCACGGCGGGCACCTGCCGCGAGGTGATCGAACGCGCCGGGATCGCGCCCCGCGACATCGCCGCCATCGGCATCACCAACCAGCGCGAAACCACCGTGGTCTGGGACCGCGCCACCGGCAAGCCCATCCACAACGCCATCGTCTGGCAGGACCGGCGCACCGCTGACGCCTGCCGCGCGCTGCGCGATGCCGGGCACGAGGCCACGATCATCGCGCGCACCGGCCTGCTCCTTGATCCCTATTTCTCGGCCACCAAGCTGAAATGGATCCTCGACCATGTGGAGGGCGCGCGCGACCGCGCGCGCGCGGGCGAGTTGCTGTTCGGCACCGTGGATACGTGGCTGATCTGGCGCATGACCGGCGGCGAAAGCCACGTCACCGACGCCACCAACGCCTGCCGCACCATGCTCTATGACATTCACAAGGGCCGCTGGTCCTCCACCATCTGCGCGCTTCTGGACATCCCCATGGAGATGCTCCCCGAGGTGCGCGACTGTGCCAGCACCTTCGGCCAGACCCGCCCAGACCTCTTCGGCCACGCCATCCCCATCCTTGGCGTCGCGGGCGACCAGCAGGCGGCCACCATCGGGCAGGCGTGCTTCGCGCCGGGGATGCTGAAATCCACCTATGGCACCGGCTGCTTCGCGCTGATGAACACCGGCGCCGCCCCCGTGACATCGACCCACCGGCTCCTGACCACCATCGCCTACCAGTTCGACGGCACG
Source organism: Meridianimarinicoccus sp. (assembly GCA_036770665.1). Classification (GTDB taxonomy): domain Bacteria; phylum Pseudomonadota; class Alphaproteobacteria; order Rhodobacterales; family Rhodobacteraceae; genus Meridianimarinicoccus. Next base: position 2,473 of record DAIPIS010000204.1, on the reverse strand, counting down.
CCGACCTATGCGCTCGAAGGGTCGATCTTCATCGCGGGCGCGGTGGTGCAATGGCTGCGCGACGGGTTGAAGGTGATCCGCGCCGCGCCCGAAACCCAGCCGCTCGCGGAAACCGCCGACCCGCACCAGAACCTGATCCTCGTGCCCGCCTTCACGGGGCTGGGCGCGCCCTACTGGAACGCCGACTGCCGGGGGGCGATCTTCGGGCTGACCCGCAACTCCGGGCCCGCGGAATTCGCCCGTGCCGCGCTGGAAAGCGTGGGCTTCCAGACCCGCGACCTGCTGGAGGCGATGGCGGCGGACTGGCAGGCGGACACGATGAAAGGCGGGGCGGGCGACGTGCTGCGCGTCGATGGCGGCATGTCCGCGTCGGACTGGGCGATGCAGTTCCTGTCCGACATCCTCGGCGCGCCCGTGGACCGGCCCGAGATTACCGAAACGACCGCGCTCGGGGCGGCATGGCTCGCAGGCATGCACAAGGGCGTCTATCCGGGGCGCGACGAATTCGCGGCCACATGGCGGCTCGAACGCCGGTTCGAACCCGCCTTCACGCCACAGGACCGCGATGCCCGCTACGCCCGCTGGAAAGCCGCCGTGCAGGCCACCATGGCGGTGTGACGCCCGGTCCGCGCAGCGGCAAACCCGACCGTGGAGGGTTTGAGGCCGGAACGCGCGGAGCGCCGGGACGCCCGGTCCGCGCAGCGGCAAACCCGACCGTGGAGGGGTCGCGGCCGGATCGCGCGCAGCGCCCGCCCGACACGAGGCAGCGCACCCGGCAACCGGGCGGGGCAGGGCGGCCAACCGGGCAAGGGGCGCTCCCGCCCGTCGGCGTCGTCTGCGACGACCCCTCCCGTTGGGCCCGGCCCGGATGCCTTCGGCCTCCGGGCGTCCGGACCCGTGGCGGTGGCGCACCCCGCCCCGTCCGCCATCACCGCTTGCACCCGCGCCCCGCGCGCGGCAAGCCATCCGCACAGCAGACCGGAGACCCCCATGCACATCCTGTTCACCGGCGGCTCGGGCAAGGCCGGCCGCCACGTCATCGCCGACCTCGTCGCCCGCGGCCACAGCGTCGTGAACCTCGACCTCGTCCCGCTCGACAACCCCGCCGTCCCCACGCGCATCGCCGACATCACCGATCTCGGCCAGGTCTTCGGCGCGCTCACCAGCCACGGCCAGCTCTCGGACCTGCCATCCGGCCCGCCGCGCCCCTTCGACGCCGTCGTCCATTTCGCCGCCGTTCCGCGCATCCTGATCCGCCCGGACGCCGACACCTACCGCGTCAACACCACCGGCACCTTCAACGTGCTGGAGGCCGCCACGAAACTCGGCATCCGCCGCATCGTCTTCGCCTCGTCGGAAACCACCTATGGCATGTGCTTCGCCCAGGGCCCCATGGACCCGCCCGAGATCCCCATCACGGAAACGACCCCCACCGCGCCCAGCGACGCCTACGCGCTCTCCAAGCTCTGCAACGAGATCACGGCCCAGGGCTTCCAGCGCCGCACGGGGGCCGACATCTACGGCCTGCGCATCGGCAACGTGATCGAACCGCACGAATACGCGACCCTCTTCCCGCGCTTCCTCGAAGACCCTGACCAGCGCCTGCGCAACGCGTTTTGCTACATCGACGCGCGCGATCTGGGCCAGATCGTGCACCGCTGCCTCACGACCCCCGGCCTCGGCTTCCAGATCTTCAACGCCGGGAACGACGACAACTCCGTCGCCCTCACCACGCCCGAGATCATCGCCCGCTACTACCAGGACGTGCCGCAAACCCGCCCCCTCGGCCCACACGAGGCGATCTATTCCAACGCGAAAATCCGCGAGATGCTGGGCTTCGTCGAAGACCACCCCTGGCGGCGCTACGTGACGCCCCCGGGCTGACCGGCCCGCGCGCGCAACCAGTCCGCCAAATCCGGGGCCTCCATCCGTCTCTGCGCCGCGTCGATGATGACGCGCCCCACGGCCTCCGTCTCCCACGGGATGCGGATGCCGTGCAGCACCAGACAGGCGTCCATCGTCTGGTGCGCCGTGCGCTTGTTGCCGTCGTTGAAGCAAGGCCCGTTGGCGATGGCCACGGCATAGGCGGCGGCCAGATCGAACGCGTCCTCGATCATCCCATACGCCAGCCGGTTCTCCACCCGCGCCAGCGCGCCCTCCAGCGATTTGTCCCGCGCCCGCCCGGGCAACTCGCCGGGGTTCAGAACCGCGTCGTGGATCGCTTCGACCAGCGCCGCATCGAACAGCGTGAAGGTCATTTGTCGCGCAGGTAGTCGAGCACCGGCTGGTTCACCTCCCGCCGTTCCGCGAGCACGGCCATCACCTCCTCCAGCGTGGCCACCCGGTGCGCGCCCGGGTCCGCCACCGCCTCGGCGGGCACGAAATACCCTACGAGGCGCGAGTTCTTCATCACCGCGACAGGATTGCCCTGCGCGCGGTCCAGCACCTTCTGCGGCTCGCGCATCTCGGTCAT
>DAIPIS010000203.1:0-3742 GCA_036770665.1 Meridianimarinicoccus sp. | reverse complement strand
ACCTTGCCCTCGGCCATGCAGATCACCGGGTCACAGAGCCGCCCGATGAAGTCCATGTCATGCTCGATCATGCAGAAAGTGTAACCCCGCTCGACGTTTAGCCGCCGGATCGCATCGCCCACCGTGTTCAGGAGCGTGCGGTTCACGCCCGCGCCGACCTCGTCCAGAAAGACGATCTTCGCCTCCACCATCATGGTGCGGCCCAGTTCCAGCAGCTTCTTCTGTCCGCCCGACAGGTTCCCGGCCTTCTCGTCGGCCAGATGATCTATGGTCAGGAATTCAAGCACTTCGCGGGCTTTCTTCATCAGGCTCCGCTCTTCCTCGGCGATGAGCGCGCGCCGGAACCAGGCGTTCCACAGCGTCTCCCCCGCCTGATGGCCGGGCACCACCATCAGGTTTTCCGCGACCGTCATGCTGCTGAATTCATGGGCAATCTGGAACGTCCGCAACAGCCCGCGATGGAACAGCTCATGGGGCGGCAGGCCGGTGATGTCGTCCCCCGCCATGGTCACGCGTCCCGAGGTCGGTTTCAGAACGCCCGCGATCACATTGAAAAGCGTGGTCTTTCCGGCACCGTTCGGGCCGATCAGCCCGGTGATGGACCCGTCCCGGATGGTCAGGCTCGCGCCGTCCACGGCGTGGAACCCGCCGAAATGCTTGTGCAGGTTGTCCACCGCGATCATCGTGGACTGCTCCTTTCTTCGTGGGGCATGGCGGCGGCCGCCACGCCCGGCTGGCGTTGGAGGGGCATGGCCACGCGTGCGGCCACGCCCGGTGGGATCAGCGGAAGCCGACCGTGGAGACCTGACCGTCCTTGATCTCGATCTCGCGGTAGACGCCCGCGGCCTCGCCCGGTTCGATCAGTTCGACCGCCGACGCGCCGACGTAATCGACATCGCCACCATTCGCAAGGATTTCCAGTGCCTTGGCAAGCTCGCCCGGCATGATCTGCTCACCCGGTGCGTTCGCCACGGACATGACGTGATCCTTGAAATCGCTCGCCGACGAGGACCCGGCCGCCTGCATCGCCAGCAGGATCAGCGCCGCCGCGTCATAGGCTTCCTTGGAATAGACCGACGCACCGTTCACGCCCGCTGCGGCTGCCAGTTCTTCGTAGACCGCAGCACCGTCGCTGTCGGATCCGGGGTTCTGCCCGAAGGATCCTTCGATCTCGGTGCCGAAATTCGCGCTCAGTGCGTCGCCCACCATGCCGTCCGGAAACACGAACATGTCGAACGCGCCGCTGTCGAGTGCCGCGCGCACCATGCCCGAACCGCCTTCGTCCACGTAGCCCGCGACGACCAGCGCTTCGCCACCCGCGGACGCCAACGCCCCGATTTCCGCCGAATAATCCGCGCGCCCGTCTTCATGGGGCGACGACAGCGTGACCGTGCCGCCCGCTGCTTCGAACGCCTGCTGGAAGCTGTCGGCCAGACCCTTGCCATAGTCGTTGTTGGTATAGGTCACCGCGACCGACGTCATCCCGCGTTCCATGATGATGTCCGACATCACCACGCCCTGCCGCGCGTCCGACGGGGCGGTGCGGAAGAACAGCCCGTTGTCGTCGACGGTCGAAAGGCCCGGCGACGTGGCGGAGGGCGAAATCATCAGCACGCCGTTGGGCAGCGCCACGTTGCTCAGGATCGCGCCGGTTGCCCCGGAACACATGGCGCCGACCATCGCCACGATGCCTTCGGACGTCACAAGCCGTTCCGCCGTCGCCGTTGCCGCGGCCGCGTCCACGCAGGTGCTGTCCCCGCGCACCGCCGTCACGGTCGTGCCGCCCAGCAGCAGACCGCTCGCGTTGACCTCGGCGATGGCCAGTTCCGCGCCGCCCGCCATCGGGGGGGCCAGCGTTTCGAGCGGGCCGGTGAAACCCAGCACGACGCCGACCTTGATGTCCTGTGCGTGCACCGTCGCGGCGCTGCACAGGAATGCGGCGATCGTTGCGCCTGTCGTCATGATTTTCATGTCTGTCTCCCTGTCGTGGAATCCTGTCGGAACATCGTCCGCAGAGCAGGCTAGTGTGCGTCGAATGGAATGAAAAGCGGCCTTGGCGGGCGGGCACACGGATTCGTGGGTCGCCGGACGGGCGGGAGCGTTCTAACCTTTGCATCGTCGGAAAAAAGGGATCGCAATCATGGGTGGAACGGTGTCGCGGGTGATCGGTGCGGTTGCGGCAGGCGTCGCGCTGATCTGGGCATACGCGGGCGCGGCGCAAACCCTCGACAGCACTGCCGGGCCGCTGCGGGTGGAACGTGTCGTGTCCGGGCTGGATACGCCTTGGGCACTCGGGTTCCTGCCGGATGGCGGTCTGCTTGTCACCGAACGCGACGGGCGTCTTGTGCATGTGGCGGGCGGGCGCGCGCAGACCGTGGCGGGTGTGCCCGAGGTCGCGGCGGTCGGGCAGGGCGGGCTTCTGGACGTGCTTGTGCCGCGCGACTTCGCCACCAGCCGCGAGATTTTCCTGAGCTTCGCCAAACCCCAGCCGCGCGGTGGGGCGGGCACGGCGCTGGCGCGGGCGGTGCTGTCCGAAGATGGCGCATCTCTGCGTGACCTGCGCGTCATCTTCGAGATGGCACCGGGCAGCCGCGGCGGGCGGCACTTCGGGTCCCGGATGGTCGAAGGGCGCGACGGGATGATCTACCTGACCACGGGGGACCGTGGCGACGACGACACCGCGCAGGACCGCGCGCGCCACGAAGGCAGTGTCTTGCGGATCGCCCGCGACGGATCGGTGCCGGGCGACAATCCGTTCGTGGGTCAACCCGACGTGCAGCCCGAGATCTGGAGCTATGGCCATCGCAACCCGCAGGGTGCCGCGCTTGATGCCGACGGGCGACTTTGGGTGGTCGAGCACGGGGCGCGCGGCGGCGACGAGATCAACCGCGTGGAGCGCGGGCTGAACTATGGCTGGCCGGTCATTTCCTATGGTCGTCACTATTCCGGTGCCCGGATCGGCGAAGGCACCGAGAAGGCGGGGATGGAACAGCCCGCCCATTACTGGGACCCCTCCATCGCGCCGTCGGGCTTCATGATCTATTCCGGCGCGCTCTGGCCGGAATGGCGGGGGGACATGTTCACCGGCAGCCTGAATTCCGGCCTGATCAGCCGGGTCGACGGCGAGAGACTGCGCGAGGCCGAGCGGATCGAGGGGCCCGAAACCGATCGCGTGCGCGACATCCGCGAAGGCCCGGACGGCGCGATCTGGTTCATTTCGGAAAACAACGGCGCGATCTACCGGATGACGCCGGGCTGATCGCGCGGGTTGTGAAGCCAGCACGAAGAGCCGATGAGGAAGGTAGTCCAGGCTTGGAAAAACAGGCAGCGTCTGGGATTTCCGGCGTGATGTTCACAGGGGAAACCATGTGGACGGACGTGCTTGGCGGCCCCCTTCTGCTCGCACGCCCGGGTCTGGCCGCGACGGAGAGTGTCGAAGCCTTCACGACGCAAGATTTCCCATGCAAAGGCGGTGCCGGCACCAATTGATCCCTGTTCGCCGCGACCTCGGCCGGAACGGACCCCGATGTCCAGACCTTCGCCGGTGCCACATCGCCATATCGCCTCGCTTGCGGTGTCTCGGTGCTCGGCAATCCTGCGAGCAGACGCTGACCATCCTGTGTCCCGCCGCGACCAACGCCTTCGCCGTCGACATTCTGGCCCATGACACCACGGGCAAGCACGGCGACCTTTCGGCTTGCGGCCCCCGGCGGCATCGACCTGCGCACCTGAGCGCGGTTCG
>DAIPIS010000202.1:0-3753 GCA_036770665.1 Meridianimarinicoccus sp. | reverse complement strand
GCGGTTGCGGGTGCGGCTGGCGGCGGATTACGGGCGGCTCGAATTCCTGCGGGTGCTGCGGTACGGCGGGCCCGAGACGATCGGCGACTCCGGTGGTCTGGTGCGCCCCGCCGCGGCGCTGGACCCGGTGCAGGGCCCGGACCTGCCCGACGCGGGCGAGGGGCGCGAATGACCGGGCCGCGGCTTCAGGCCATGGCGCTGGGGGGATTTGGCTTCGCGGCGCTGGCGGCGGGTCTTGTGCTGGTGAAGCTGTTGCCGCTGGGCAGCGGGACCGATGGCTGGCCCGCACCCGACCTTTTGATGTGCCTGCTGGTGGCGTGGATGATCCGCCGACCCGACCTGCTGCCGATGCCGCTGGTGGCGGTGGTGTTCCTGTGGGCCGACCTGATGCTGATGCGCCCGCCGGGGTTGTGGGCGGCCTTTGCGGTGCTGGCGGGGGAATGGCTGCGGCGCCGCCAGCGTGGCCTGCGCGCGGCCCCGCTCCTGGCCGAACCGGGGCTGCTGGCCGGGCTGATGGTGGCGATGGTGCTGGCCCACTGGGCGGTGCTGGCGGTCCTGTTCGTGGACCAGCCGCGGCTGGGCTGGCAGTTGCTGCAGGTTCCGGTGACCGTGCTGGCCTATCCGGTTGTCGCGGTCGTGCTGCAGGCCGGGTTGGGTCTGCGCCGCCGCCCGGTGATCGACGGCTTCGGCCGACGGGCCGCCCGGTCATGAGACGCCCGCCCCGCGAAACCGAGGACAGCGCGCGCCGGGTGTCGCGCCGGGCGCTGGTTCTGGGTGCCGCACAGATGGGCTTCGCCGGGGTTCTGGGGCTGCGGATGCGCCAGATCCAGATCGACGAGGCTGAGACCTTTCGCCTGCTGGCCGAGGAAAACCGGATCAACATGCGGCTTCTGCCGCCCACGCGCGGCCTGATCCTCGACCGCAACGGGGCGCCGATCGCCGTGAACGACCAGAACTACCGGGTCGTGATCGTGCGCGAGGATGCGGGCGACGTGGCGGCGGTGCTGGACCGCCTGCGCCGGATCATCCCGCTGAGCGACGCCGAGATCGCGGCCGTGATCGCCGAAACCCAGCGCCGCGTGCGCTTCGTGCCGGTGACCGTGGCGGAACGGCTCAGTTGGGACGATCTTGCGCGCGTGGCCGTGAACGCGCCTGCCCTGCCCGGCATAAACCCCGAGGTCGGCCTGTCGCGCGCCTATCCCATGGGGGCGGATTTCGCCCATGTGGTCGGCTATGTCGGCCCGGTGAGCGATCATGACCTCGCAAAGCTCGAGAACCCGGAACCGGTCCTGCAGCTTCCCGGTTTCCAGATCGGCAAGAGCGGGGTCGAGGCGCGGCTGGACGACGACCTGCGCGGGCGCGCGGGCACCAGCCGGATCGAGATCAACGCCGCGGGGCGGGTGATGCGCGAACTGGCGCGCGACGACGGCCAGACCGGCCAGGACCTGCATTTGACCATCGACGCGGGATTGCAGAACTTCGTGCAGGCGCGGCTGGAGGGCGAAAGTGCGGGCGTGGTGGTGATGGCCGTGGACACGGGCGACCTGGTCGCCGTCGCGTCGGCCCCGAGTTTCGATCCGAACCTGTTCGTCCGCGGCATATCGGTCGCCGATTACCGCACGCTGATGGATCATCCCTATCGCCCGATGGCGAACAAGAGCGTGTCGGGCGTCTATCCGCCGGGATCGACCTTCAAGATGGTGACGGCACTGGCGGCACTGGAAGCCGGGGCCATCGGGGTGAACAACACGGTCTGGTGCCCCGGACACCTGGACGTTGGCGGGCGACGGTTCCACTGCTGGAAACGCGGCGGGCACGGGCACATGAACCTGCACGACAGTCTGGTTCAGTCCTGCGACGTCTACAATTACGACATCGCGCAGCGCATCGGGATCGACCGGATCAGCGCCATGGCCGAGCGGCTGGGCCTTGGCGTGCGCCACGATATTCCGATGTCGGCGGTGGCCGAAGGGCTGATACCTTCGACAACATGGAAACGGGAACGGCGCGGCGAGGCCTGGCGCCCCGGCGACACCGTGAACGCGAGCATCGGTCAGGGGTATGTGCTGGCGTCGCCTCTGCAGCTTGCGGTGATGACGGCGCGACTGGCCAGCGGGACCGATATCGCGCCGCGGCTGGTGCGCGCGGTGGACGGTGCGCCCGAACCCGTGCGGATGACCGGCGATCTCGGGGTGAACCCGGCCCATCTTGCGGCGGTGCAGCGCGCCATGGTGGCCGTGAACAACTCCAACCGCGGCACCGCCTACCGGTCGCGCATCGTCGATCCGACGATGGTCTTCGCCGGCAAGACCGGCACCAGCCAGGTGCGCAACATCACCGCCGCGGAACGGGCGCAGGGTGTCTTTCGCAACGAGGACCTGCCATGGAACCGGCGCGATCACGCGCTGTTCGTGGGCTATGCCCCCGCCGACCGGCCGCGCTTTGCCATCGCGGTGGTCATCGAACACGGCGGCGGCGGGTCGGCGGCGGCGGCCCCTGTCGCCCGCGACGTGATGCTGCGCGCGTTGCACGGCGACATCCCGCCGCTGTCCGCCTATCCCGAAGGCGAACGCCCCGCCGCGGAGGAACGGCTGGAGGCCCTGCGCCCCCGGCTGCGCAGCCCTGCGGATGCGCCCGGCACGCCGGGTGGGACCGATCGCGCCGCCTCCGGCACGCCACGGGACCGGGCCTGACATGGCGGGCGCACCGCACGGGATGGCAGATACGGCGCAGGACGCCGTTGGCCGGTCCCCCGGACACGGGGTCCGGACCGGTGGGCGCAGGGCCGCCTTCGGCGATCCGCGCAACGGCCGGGCCGGGTGCCGTGGCACGGCGGCACGCGCGTCCCGGTCTTCGGGCGGCTTCGCGCGGCGCGGGTCGGGGGGGGCTGCGCGATGAGCTATCTCGAGTATGCCGTCAAGACCGTGCCGCGCGGTCCGCGCAAGGTGCTGTACCTCAACTGGCCGCTGATCCTGCTGTTGTGCGCCATCGCCTGCGTCGGGTTCCTGATGCTGTATTCGGTGGCGGGCGGATCGTTCCGACCCTGGGTCGAACCGCAGGCGAAGCGGTTCGTGCTGGGGCTTGGGGTGATGTTCGTGGTGGCCATGGTGCCGATCCGGATCTGGCGCAACCTGTCGGCGCTGGGATATCTGGTGGCGCTGGTGCTTCTGGTGCTGGTGGAGTTCTTCGGCGTCGTGGGCATGGGCGCGCAGCGCTGGATCGATCTGGGGTTCATGCGCCTGCAGCCGTCCGAGTTGATGAAGATCACGCTCGTGATGATGCTGGCGGCCTATTACGACTGGCTGGATCTTGCGAAGACCTCGCGCCCGCTGTGGCTTGCGATTCCGGCGCTGCTGATCCTCGTGCCCGTGGCGCTCGTGCTCAAGCAGCCCGACCTTGGCACGGCGATCCTGCTGCTGGCGGGGGGCGGGTTCGTGGTGTTCCTCGCAGGGGTGCATTGGGCCTATTTCGCCGCCGTGATCGCCGGGGGAACCGGGCTGGTGACGGCGGTGGTGCGGTCGCGCGGCACGGACTGGCAGTTGCTGAAGGATTACCAGTACCGGCGGATCGACACCTTTCTTGACCCGGCGTCGGACCCGCTTGGGGCGGGCTATCACATCACCCAGAGCAAGATCGCGCTGGGATCGGGCGGTTTCACCGGGCGGGGCTTCATGCAGGGCACCCAGACGCGGCTGAACTTCCTGCCCGAAAAGCACACCGATTTCATCTTCACCACGCTGGCCGAGGAATTCG
>DAIPIS010000201.1:1259-3756 GCA_036770665.1 Meridianimarinicoccus sp. | reverse complement strand
CGGAAGGGACGGGAGGGTGACTGCTGCCACGACGCAACCTGGCCTACCAGAGCGCTTCCCATCCTCGTCAAAATGGCGTTCGCGTACCGGACCTGACAAAGTGGGCGGCATGGGGTCTGAAGGCGCCGCGACAACGCGCGCGCAAGAACTCTTGGAAGCTGTCGCACTCAAGCGGCGCGGAAGCACGAGTGGGCGCGGCCTGCATCGGGAGGTGGGCGAGCGTTCGGTTTCTGGATGCGGCCTTTGGCGATGCTGCGGCAGTGGAGATGATTTCCACTGGAGCATGACGATTGGCGGGGTCACCCAGCGCTAAACGCGAGTGCTCGTAGTCCCCTGCATCAGGGCCGCATGAGGATCAGGCGACATGGCGATGCGTCGTATGCCCCATACCCATATTTCATGTCACGTGTGAATGGCGGCGCACAGGTGGCGGTCGCCTGCGCAATTCGGCAGCCGCACCGGCGGCGGGTCAGCGGGTCGGGTGGATATGCCGTTCGATGTACTGGCCGGTTCCCCGCGCCCCGGTCAGCGCGCCGTCCCTGACCATCACCTGACCGCGCAGGATCACGGTCTGCGGCCAGCCAGTGACGCGCAGCCCCTCGTACGGCGTGTAGTCGCATCCGTCGTGCAGGTCTGCATGGCGGATGGTTCGCGGGGTCTCAGTGTCCCAGATCGCGAGATCGGCGTCCGAGCCGATGGCGATGGTGCCCTTGCGCGGATATAACCCATAGGTCCGCGCCTGGTTGGTCGAGGTCAGCGCCACGAACCGGCAGATGTCGATCCGTCCGGTCTTGACTCCTTCGGAAAAGAGGATCGGCAACCGCGTCTCGACGCCAGGAATGCCGTTCGGAATGTGTCGAAAGCTTTTCAGGCCCTTCGGGGCACGCTTGCCGGTGTCGCCTTCGTAGAGGAACGGGCAATGGTCCGACGAAAACAGGTCGAACACGCCGGTTTCGATCCCGCGCCAGCAGGCGGCCTGTTCGGCGGCGTCGCGTGGTGGCGGTGAGCAGACGTACTTGGCGCCCTGCCAATCCATCCCCTCCAGATCCCCGGCGGTCAGGACCAGATACTGCGGGCAGGTTTCGCCCACGACCCGCGCCCCGCGCATCCGGGCGCGCGCGATTTCCTCCATCGCCTCGCCGTTCGAGACATGGACGATCACGACTTGCGTCGCCGTGACCTCGGCCAACGAGATCGCGCGATGCGTCGCTTCGCGTTCGGCGGTGACAGGCCGGCTGCGGGCATGGGCGGCAGGCACGACGTCGCCCTGCCGTTCGCAGCGGTCCACCAGAAAGCGGATCACGTCCTCGTTCTCGCAATGCACCATCACCAGGCCGCCGGCACCCTGCACGGCATCCATCGTGGCGAGGATCTGCGCATCGTTCAGGCGCAACCCCTCGTAGGTCATGAACACCTTGAACGACGGATACCCGTCCGCCACCAGCGCCGGAATTTCCTGCCCCAGCATCGCGTCGGTCGGGTCGTTGACGATCACATGAAACCCCACGTCGGTGTAGCATCTGCCTTCGGCCTTGGCATGGTAGTCCGACAGGGCAGCCCGCAGCGGCTGCCCTTTTTCGGGAAGGCAGAACGACAGGACCGTGGTGTTGCCGCCGCACAGCGCCGAGCGTGTCCCGCTTTCGAAATCGTCGGCCATCACGATGCCGTCGCCCGACGGTTGTGCCAGGTGCACATGACTGTCGATCCCGCCGGGCAGGACATGTCGCCCAGTCGCGTCGATCACCTCGGTAGCGGGTCCCAGATCGTGCCCGATCTGGTGGATGACGCCGTCGCGGATGCCGATGTCGGCCATGAACACGTCGGCCGCTGTTGCGATGGTGCCGCCGCGGATCACCAGATCGAATGTCATGGTCAGGCCTTCCTGTCAGGCATTGATGATGTCGATGTCGAAATCGCCCTTTTCGCGCCGCTTGCGATAGGCGATCCCCATGACCAGCGTTTGCGCCAGCGTGAGCAGGGCGGTCAGCGACCGGAACCCGTGCAGTTCGGCGTCGTCCACCATCAGCACCTCGGCGGCGCCTTCGGTGATCGGGCTGACGGTCGAGTTGGTGATTGCCAGCACCGGGTTTCCCTTGGCCCGTGCGGCCGCGGTGACGGCGACGGTTTCGCGGGCATAGGGCGGAAAGCTGATGGCGATCAGGACGTCGTCCGGGGCCATCACCGCGACGTGGTCGAGGATCGCACTGCCCATGCCCGTGATCTGTATGGTCTGCTGCCCCGTCCGGTTCAGCGCATAGGCCAGATAGGATGCGGCCGCATAGGACCGGTCCACGCCCATCACGTAGATGACCCGGGCGCCAAGCAGCAGATCAATCGCCGAGTCGAGCGGCATGGCCCCCAGACGGTCCGTCAGATGGGCCAGAGACGCGATGTTGGCTTGAGCGAAGGACCGCCCGATCGCGGCCACGTCGTTGGCGTCCGGGATCACCTGTTCGCCCTGCGAATGGCGAATGCGTTCGTCCAGCGAGGCCGGATA
>DAIPIS010000201.1:0-1159 GCA_036770665.1 Meridianimarinicoccus sp. | reverse complement strand
TCCATGAACATCACCCGGTCGGCCACGCGACGTGCGAATCCCATTTCGTGGGTCACACAGACCATGGTCATGCCGTCGTCGGCAAGTTCGACAATCACATCAAGTACTTCCTTGATCATTTCGGGGTCGAGCGAACTGGTCGGCTCATCAAACAGCATGATCTTCGGTCTGGTACACAGCGCGCGGGCGATGGCGACGCGCTGCTGCTGGCCACCGGAAAGCTGCGCGGGATACTTGTCTGCCTGTTCAGGGATGTGCACGCGCGCCAGAAAATGACGCGCGATATCCTCTGCCTCGCGGCGCGGGGTACGGTGGACCCAGACCTGCGCCAGCGTCAGGTTCTGCAGAACGGTCATGTGCGGGTAGAGGTTGAAGGACTGGAAGACCATGCCGATGTCGCGGCGCACCGCGTCCAGGGTCTTCGACTCGGAATGGACGGTGACGCCGTTCACCACGATTTCCCCAAGCTGGTGTTCTTCCAGCTGGTTGATGCACCGGATCAGCGTCGACTTTCCCGATCCCGACGGGCCGCAGATGACGACGATTTCCCCCTCGGCCACGGTCAGGTCGATATCGGCCAGAACCCGCAGGTCGCCGAACCACTTGTTGACGCCGGTCATCTGGATCGCGGGCGGTTGCGTCATCGCCGACCGCCCTGGCCAAGTTGCCGTTCCAGATGCATCGAATAGCGCGACAGTCCGAAGCACAGGATCCAGAAGCCGAACCCGGCAAAGACATATCCCGTCTTGGTCACCGAGGCGGACAGCCAGCTAGAGTCCGCCACCCCCGCCTGGACGATGCCCAGAAGGTCGAACAGACCGATGATCAGCACCAGCGTCGTGTCCTTGATGATCGCGACATAGGTGTTGACCAGACCCGGGATCACCAGCCGCAACGCCTGCGGCAGGATGATGAGGCCGGTCATCCGCCAGTATCCCATGCCAGCCGCGGTCGCGGCTTCGTACTGACCCTTCGGGATCGCCTGCAACCCGCCGCGCACCACCTCGGCCATCAGCGCGCCGTTGAAGATCGCCACGCCCAGCAGGGCGCGCACCAGCTTGTCCAGCGTGAAGCCCGCGGGCAGGAACAGCGGCAGCATGACCGAGGCCATGAACAGCACGGTGATCAGGGGCACGGCGCGGAACAGTTCGATGAAGCT
>DAIPIS010000200.1:0-3759 GCA_036770665.1 Meridianimarinicoccus sp. | reverse complement strand
AAGGGCACCCCGAACTACTATGCGCTGCCCGCCATGGGCGACGCCAACGGCTGGTTCTATCGCCGCGACTGGTTCGAGAATCCGGATATCATGGCCGCCTACAAGGAAGCCACCGGCGACGACCTGCGCGAACCCCAGACCCAGATGGAACTGCTGCAGATCGCGCAGTTCTTCCAGGGCCGCGACATCGACGGACAGACCCGCTACGGTGCCGCCATCTTCACCGAACGCGGTTCCGAAGGGATCACCATGGGCGCCACGAACGCGCTCTACACCTTCGGGTTCAAGTACGAAAACACGCCGGGCAGCTACGACATGGACGGTGCCGTGAACTCCGCCGACGCCGTGGCGGGACTGGAATTCTACAAGGAACTCTACAAGACCGCGACGCCGCCGGGATACACCGACAGCTACATGGAACAGGGGCTCGACGCGTTCAAATCCGGGCAGGTCGCCATGGCGATGAACTGGTTCGCCTTCTTCCCCGGCCTCTATGCCGATCCGAACGTGGGCGGCGACAAGATCGGCTTCTTCGTGAACCCGCCGCAGAATGTCCCGGCCTCCACGCTGGGCGGGCAGGGGATCTCGGTCGTGTCCTATTCCGACAAGCAGGACGCGGCGCTGGAATACATCAAGTGGTTCGCCCAGCCCGAGGTGCAGGCCAAGTGGTGGTCGCTCGGCGGATACTCGGCTCACAACTCGGTGCTGACCGATCCGGGCTTCGCCGACAGCGCGCCCTTCGCCGCCGACTTCCTGCTGGCGATGGAGAACGTGATGGATTTCTGGCAGGAACCAGCCTACGCCGAACTCCTGCTGGCGATGCAGAAACGCCTGCACGACTACGTCGTTGCGGATGTGGGCACAGCGCAGGAAGCGCTTGATCTGCTGATCGAGGACTGGACCGAAACCTTCGAGGACGAAGGCAAGCTCTGATCCGACGCGACGGGGTGCCCCGGGCCTGACCCGGGGCCGCCTGCCGTCCATCCCTGCCCACGCCATCGCGCACACCGGCCAGAGGTCCCGGGTCAAGCCCGGGACACCGGCCGAACGACGCCCGAGGGGTCGCCATGACCGACACACCTGCCGCAAACCCGGCCGACCGTATCGCCCGCGCGACACCCCCGCGTGTCGCCCGCAAGATCCGCGGCCTGTCCGACCGGGCCATTGCGTGGATCTTCGTGGCCCCGACAATCTTCCTGCTGCTGGCGGTCAACATCTTTCCGTTGATCTGGACGATCAACCTGTCCTTCACCAACTTCCGCGCCAACCGCAACCGCGAGGTCGAATACATCGGCTTCCAGAACTACCAGCGCATCCTCACCGACAGCGACATCTGGCTGACCATGCAGGCCACAGCACACTTCCTGTTCTGGACCATCCTGATCCAGGTCCTGATCGGCTTCACGCTCGCCTGGCTCATCAACCGCAAGTTTCGTGGCAACGATCTCTGGACCACGATCATCGTGCTGCCCATGATGCTGTCGCCCGCCGTGGTCGGCAATTTCTGGACCTTTCTCTACCAGCCGCAGATCGGGCTCTTCAATTATGCCGTGTCCTTCTTCACGGGTGCCGACCCGTCGTCCTTTTCCATGATCGGGCAGGTCAACCTTGCACCCTGGGCCATCGTGATCGTCGACACGTGGATGTGGACACCCTTCATCATGCTGATCTGCCTTGCCGGGCTGCGGTCGATCCCCGATTACATCTATGAAGCGGCCGAGGTGGATCGTGCGTCAAAGTGGCGGCAGTTCTGGACCATCACGATCCCCATGGCGCTGCCGTTCCTCATGCTCGCGGTGCTGTTCCGGGGGATCGAGAACTTCAAGATGTTCGATCTCGTGGTGCAGCTTACCGGCGGCGGGCCGGGTTCCGTGACCGAACTCACCTCCATCAACCTCAAGCGCGAAGCGTTCGAGAAATGGCGCACCGGCTACGCCTCCGCCTATGCGGTGATCCTGTTCGTCACGGTGTTCGGGCTGGCGTCCATCTACGTCAAGGCACTGAACAGGGTGAAGGAACGATGACCTGCCGCATCGGTCGCACCCCTGGCACCCCGCCGGTCGCGTCTGCCGCAGGGCGCAGGATGGGTGCGCGCGCGCCATCCGCCGTCGCATCGCCTGTCGCTCGCCCGCGCACGGCTGATCGCGGCGCGACACCCATGCGGGGGCAGGGAAGGGCCGCGGCTCAGCCGGGCGACACCGCCTCTGAGGGACGGTACGGGAAACACTATCTGCGTCGCCCGGCTGAGCATGTCGGGGGGAGGAACCCGGCACACAGGTTTTCTGCAAACGCCATGCCAACGCGCCACGCCGCGCGACAATGTCCTGCGCCGGTGCACTCCGGTCGGATCGGAGCAACCCCATGAGCGATTACTCCGTCACCGCCGCCAGCCCCGCGCAGAAATGGCTCGCCGGCACGCTGGTCATCGCCTACGCGCTCATCACGATCCTGCCGCTCTTGTGGATCATCACCACCGGGTTCAAGTCGCCCGCCGATGCCATCGCCTATCCGCCGAAAGTGACCTTCGCGCCGACCCTCGAAGGCTACGTGAACCTTTTCACCACCCGCACCCGTGTCACGCCGGAAACGCTGGCGGAACTCGGCGAACCGACCACGTGGTACGATCGCATCGTGCGCCAGTACGACATGGTCATCGCCGGGCCGTCGCGCTTCGGCGAAAGGTTCATGAACTCGGTGATCATCGGCTTCGGGTCCACCTTCCTGTCGGTCTTCCTCGGCACGCTCGCGGCCTATGCCTTCTCGCGCTTCAAGGTGCCGCTCAAGGACGACCTTCTGTTCTTCGTGCTCTCGACCCGGATGATGCCGCCCATCGCCGTGGCCATCCCGATCTTCCTGATGTTCCGCACGCTGGGTCTGTCCGACACCCACGCGGGCATGATCCTGCTCTATACCGCCGTGAACCTGTCGCTCGCCGTCTGGCTGCTGAAGGGGTTCATGGACGAAATCCCGCGCGAATACGAGGAAGCGGCGCTGATCGACGGCTACACCCGCTTTCAGGCGTTCGTGAAGGTGGTGCTGCCCCAGGCCGCGACCGGCATCGCGTCCACCGCGATCTTCTGCCTGATCTTCGCGTGGAACGAATACGCCTTCGCGGTGCTCTTGACCTCCGGCAACGCGCAGACCGCGCCGCCCTTCATCCCGACCATAATCGGCGTGGGCGGGCAGGATTGGCCCGCCGTCGCCGCCGGGGCCACGATCTTTCTGGTGCCGGTGATGGTCTTCACGATCCTGCTGCGCAAGCACCTGCTGCGCGGGATCACGTTCGGGGCGGTGCGGAAATGATCCGGGCCGTTGGTCTCCCCGGGCTCCGCCCGTTCCGACCTGAAACGCTCCCCCGGAGCGTTTCCGAGACGGTCGTCACCCTTCGGGGCGGTGCGGAAGTGATCCAGCCCGTGCCCATCATCCTCCTACGGGACTCCTACAGGACTCCTACAGGACTCCTACAACCGGTTTTCGGTCATGGAGGCCGCCATGCGTGACTTCCTCACCGGCCTCCGCCGCCTGCGTCGCGGCCCGTGGGAAGCCGTCGCCTCCGCCCTCATCGGGCTGGGCGTGGTGATGCTGATGCAGCCCTTCGTCATGGTCGCCTATACCTATTCCTTCATCGTGACCCTGACCGGGACGGTGATGTTCCTTATCGTGTCCCATTTTCCCGAGTGATGCATGGCCCGTATTGAAATCAGGAACTTGCGCAAGGATTTCGGCAGCTTCAACGCCGTGAAATCCTCCAGCTTCGTG
>DAIPIS010000041.1:11302-16365 GCA_036770665.1 Meridianimarinicoccus sp. | reverse complement strand
CATCGACCTGGCTGCCCGGCAGGAAGGCCACGGCACCGCCCAGATCGACGGTGAAACCGCCCTTGACCCGCCCGAAGATCGCGCCTTCGACGCGGCTTTCGTCGGCATAGGCCTTTTCAAGATGGTCCCACGCGGCTTCGCGGCGTGCCATCTCGCGGGAGATGACGGCTTCGCCGCGGGCGTTCTCGACCTGGCGGAGGTAGACCTCGACCTCGTCGCCGACGTTGATGTCCGGTGCTTCGCCCGGGTTCGCGAATTCCTTCAGATCGACACGGCCTTCCATCTTGTAGCCGACGTCGATGATGGCCTGACCTGCCTCGATGGCGATCACGCGGCCCTTGACGACAGACCCTTCGTCGGGCGTGTCGATCTCGAAGCTCTCCTGCAGAAGGGCTTCGAATTCTTCCATGGATGTGTTTTGCGACATAAGTCTTCGGTTTCCTTCGGGTTCGATTTGCTGGCCGGGCGGTTGTCTCCGCCGGTCTTGGATTGGTCGCGCCGCCGTGCGGTTCGGAAAAAACGCAAAGGGCCGGTGAGATGCCGACCCTGCCCGCGTTTTCCTGTCCCGACTTGACGCCGTGTTGACGCTGCGCGCTATAGCTGCTCGGAGCCGATCAGGCAAGCCTTATCGCCCCAGGCGCGCCTGAACATGGCCCACCGCCGCGGCGATCGCCGCCGCGATGTCCAGAGCTGACGTGTCGAGTATCACCGCATCTTCCGCAGGACGCAACGGCGCCGTCGTCCGTTCGCTGTCTCGCCGATCGCGTGCGCGCAGGTCATCGAGGACACTTTCAACCGCCAATGCGGGATCGTCCAGTTCGCGCCAGCGGCGTTCGGCGCGCACCACATCACTGGCCGTCACGAACAGTTTCACGTCGGCGTCGGGGCAGATCACCGTGCCGATGTCGCGCCCGTCAAGCACGGCCCCGCCGTCGCGCCGGGCGAAATCGCGCTGAAATGCCACCAGCGCCGCGCGCACCTCGGGTAGCGCCGCGACCTGGCTGGCGGCTTGCCCGGCTGCCGCGCTGCGCAGGTCGCCGCGGGCCAGATCGGCCTCGGTCAGTCCTTCGGCCGCCGTGAGCGGGTCGAGACCGTCCGCAACCCTGGCGCCTGTCGCCCGATACAGAAGCCCGGTATCCAGGTAGCCGAACCCGAAATGTTCGGCCACGGCGCGCGCGATGGTGCCCTTGCCCGCCGCCGCCGGACCGTCGATCGCGACCGTGAATCCCATTGCGTTCCTCCCGTCGCACAGGGTCATCCCAAAGCGGTGCGTCCTGCGCAATCAGAAATCCGGCCGCACCGGTGCAATGCCGTCCAGCGGCGTGTCGCGCATCTGCCGCAACAGCGCCACGAAGCCGGACACCTGGTGCGCCGCCGTGGCGTGCCCCTTGTCCGCCGTGGCGATGGATGCGTCGCCCACGGTGCCCACCGGGTTCAGATCCGACGATATCCAGCCGTAGCTGACCGGTCCGATGGGCGGGATGCCGCCATTCTGCGCGCTGGACCGGTTGTGCATCGCGGCCTCCATGTCCACCGTATCGGGCCGGAACGCCAGCATCAGCGATGTTTCCACGTCCCCGCCATGGATGCCGAAGCGCAATTCGTCCGATGCATACATGCCCTCAGGGTGACCGAAGCTGCCCCACTGGCATTTCACCGCGAGCATCCCGGCCTGCACCCGCAATTCGCGCGACAGGATCGACACGAGATCGAGGTTCCCGCCATGGCTGTTGACGATGGCGATCTTGCGCACACCCGCGCGCGCCACCGAAAGGCCGATCTCCATCCACGCCCTCAGCGCCGTTTCCGCCGACAGCGTCAGGGTACCCGGCGCGTGCAGGTGTTCGTTCGACTTGCCCACCGCCTGCACCGGCAGGATGCGCAGGTCCAGATCATCGGGGCAGCACGCGCGCAGCACGTCCAGCATGCCCGTGGCGATCATGGTGTCCGTGCCCACCGGCAGGTGCGGCCCGTGCTGTTCGATGGCCGCCGTGGGCAGCACGGCGATCACCCGCTCCGGATCGATCCCGTGGAATTCGGTCGTGCGGTAATCCGCCCAGTCCATCCGCCGCGCCATCACCCGGTCCCCGTCCCATAGGTCGCATCCAACCGGCTGCGCAGGTAATCCGCCCCCGTGACCGGCGGATACTTGGCGACGCCCGTGCCCGGCAATGCCGCAATCACCGCGTCGGGATCGGGGTCAAGGAAGAACGCCACCGACCTGCGGCGGTTTTTGGGCGGGAGCACCCGGTGCGGCGTCGACACATAGATGTCGTTGGTCCAGCGCATCAGGCAGTCGCCGATATTCACCACATAGGCCCCCGGCACATGGGGCACATCGCGCCAGTCGCCGCCGCGCGGGCGTACCTGCAACCCGGCCTCGCCATCGGTCATCAAAAGCGTGATCGATCCGTAATCGGTATGCGCGCCCGCCCCGATTTCGCCCACGGCCCCGCTCGCGGGCGGGTAGCGCAGCAGCCGCAACGTCGCGAGAGGGGCGCGGAAATGCGGGGTGAAGTGATCCTCGACCAGCCCGAGATCCCGCGCGAAGACACGATGAAGCCGCACGCCAAGCGCAAGGCACGAATCGTAATAGGCGCGCATGGTGTCGGCGAAGCCGGGCAGGTCCGGCCACCGGTTCGGCGCGCGGAACGGATCGCCCCGCAGCACGCGCGGATCGTCGGTGGCCAGATCGAGCCCGATGTTGAACGCCTCCTTGCGGTCGGACTGCGTGCCGGTGTCGTCCAGCCTTTCGGACCCGGACGGAGCCCAGCCCCGGTTCGTTGCATCCGTCAGGATCGACAGCGGAGCCTTCGCCGCGTCGGGCTGGGCAAAGAACCGGTCGGCCTGCGCGAACACCGCCGCGATCAGGTCCGGCGCGATACCGTGACCGGCCAGCAGGAAGAACCCCGGCCCGCGACACGCGGCCCCCGCATCGCGGGTGAATCCGTCGGGGTCCGCCGCAAAGTGCTGCCAGTTGAGAACCGGGATCATGCCGTGGCCGCCTGTCGCCGCGCGGGCGCACCGACCAGCCGGTCCACGCGCGCCGCGACCGTCCTCAGGTGCGCGGCGCGGCTTTCGGGGGTCGAGCTGTCCATCAGGTAATGCGCCGCGAAACTGGTGCGGCAGCGGCGCGCGCAGATCGCCCGCACCCCGCGCAACAGCGTCCGCCTGCCGGGCGCGCCCACCAGTGCCGTCAGCCAGCGCGATGCCCCACAGGTCGTGTATGCGGCGATCGTCGTGACATGGGTCAGGCCGGGGCGGATATCGGCGTGATCCGCGTCGGGCATCAGGAACGCGACGCCCGGCACCATCACCCGGTCAAGCCAGCCTTTCAGCCGCGCAGGCAGCCCGTACCACCACGTCGGATAGACGAACACGAGCGTGTCGCACCAACGCAGCGCGTCCACATGGTCCTGCACCGGCGCGCAGTTCACCGCCTCGTTTTCGTACTCGGCCAGGTCCCGTGCACTCAGGCACGCGTCGAACCCGATGGCATAGAGATCGATCACCCGCACCTCGGCCCCGCCACGCTCCAAGCCCGCGACCACGGTATCCCGCACGGCGGCGGTGAAGCTTTCAGGGTTGGGATGGCAATAGATCACAAGGGCACGCATGGATCAGAACACCTTCATTTCTCGGCCCACGCGGGCTAGGAATCCGGCGCGGGTCGCGGCGCTTGCGCGGTTCATGTCGTAAAGCGCCAGATACCGCATCCGGTCCGGGCGGCACACATGCCAGACTGCGCGGGTCACGCAGCGCCGGGGCGGGTCACCCACCAGCAGCGCCCGCAGCCGCGTGCCGCCATAGGTCGTCACGGCAGCCAGCTTGCGGATATGGGTCAGATTCGGGCGCACCTTGCCGTCCTCCAGCCGGAAGGACACGCCGGGCAGGAACACCCGGTCCAGAAACCCCTTCAGGATCGCCGGGTAGCCGAAATTCCACACCGGGAAGACCATCACCAGCGCCTGCGCCGCGCGGAGCCGGTCCACGTAGCCCTGCACCGGGTCCGTGTTGCCGGGGTCGTGGTATCTGCGCCGTTCCGTTTCCGTCAGGACGGGGTGGAAGCCTTCGGCGTTCAGGTCGCAATCGTCCACATCCCAGCCCCGCGAGGTCAGCGTCTCCACAACACGCGCGTGCAGCGCCGCGGAAAAGCTTTCGGGGCACGGGTGGGCGAACAGGACGAGCGCGCGGGTCATGACGCCTTATTCCGCCGCCTGCAGCTTCGGATAGGCATACATCCGGTCAAAGCCCCAGTCGGGATCGTCCCAGGCGATCATCTTGCCGGGGTTCAGCAGGCCCTTCGGGTCCGCCTCCTGCTTGAAGCGCAACTGCCGGTCGTCCACGGTCTGCCGCCCGCCTTCTTCCAGCGTGTAGCGGTGGGGGTTGAAGATCATCGCGCCCGCGTCCTCGTGCATCTTCACGATTTCGTCCAGCCGGGACTCGGTGGTGAATTTCACCAAGGAAAGCCCCGCGAACATGACCTTGCCGTTCTCGCGGATGACCTCCAGATGCTGGAGCACCTCGGGGCTCAGGTGGTCACGGATTCTTTGCACCAGCGACACGTGATCCGGAAAGCCATAGCGCACCTGAAGATAGGTGATCGCAGGATCGACCTTCAGTGCGCGCAGGGTCGTGTGGTTCCAGCCGTACTCGAACACGGCACCGGGTGTGCGGTCCCACGTGCTGGCGTCGGACCGATAGATCAGCGACGCCTGCGGGCGACGGTTCAGGAACGTGTCGAACCCATCCATCGAATGGGGCGCGACCATCAGGCCGACCACGGCCTGTCCTTGGGTCACGTGGGGGCGGACCCGTTGAAAATAGTCGTGTGCGATGGGGGCTTCGAACACCGACGCGAGCTTGATCAGGATGCCGTCCTGATTGGCCAGTTCCTCGGCAAAGATCGCGGCGGGCATGAAATCGTCGAACGCCACGAACATGTCGACCCAGTCATAGGCGGGGGCAAGCGGCAGTTCCAGTTCGGTGATGATCCCGTTGGTGCCATAGGCATGGGACACGCGGGCCAGTTCCTCCCCGCGGAAGTTGAGCACGCGCGGTTC
>DAIPIS010000041.1:7689-11202 GCA_036770665.1 Meridianimarinicoccus sp. | reverse complement strand
AGCCGGTCCTTCAACACGGGCGAATACCAGAAGAAATCCCGCGACTTCGCCTTGATGGCGCTGTCCTTCTGTTCGATGTCCAGATGCGACAGGGCGGCCTTGGCCGCGGCGACATTGGGTTTCATGCGGTCCTCATCAGGGGGTCAAGCTCGGCGTAGTCCGGCAGGGTGCGGTCGATCTGTCGCCCGTCGCGCAGCACGATCCGGTCGGACTGCGGGCGGGCAAAGAATTCGGTCCAGCTCCGGGCGCGGCAGATCACCAGATCGGCGGGGGCACCGATGGCCAGCGACGGCGCATCGAAGCCGCAGGCGCGCGCCGGGTTCACGGTGAACGCCTCCACCCAGTCGTACCGCCCGTGATCCAGATGCCCGATTCGGGTCGCTTCGCGCATGACCTCGACCATGTCCATGTCGCCGTAGGCGTAGAACGGATCGCGGGTGTTGTCCGACGCGAAGCTGACATTGATGCCGCGCGCGCGGGCCTCCTGCACCAGCGTGATGCCGCGCCCGCGCGGGGTGCGCCCGGCGTGGCGATCCTGCAGGTAGAGGTTGCACAGGGGCAGCGACACGATGTTCAGCCCCGCCCGCGCCACCAGATCGAGCGTATCGAGCGCGCGATCCTCCGCTTGCGTGGACAGCGAACACAGGTGGCCGACGGTGACAGGGGCGTCAAACCCCATGTCCAGCGCCACTTCGGCGATCATGCGCAGGGTTTCGCTGGCTGGGTCCATCGTCTCGTCCACGTGGAAATCCGCGGCCAGTCCCCGGTCGGCGGCGAGCCGGAAGAAGCCCTCCAGCCGCGCGCGCAGGTCGGGCACGGGATAGGTCACCATGCCCAGCACCCCGCCCGATTGCGCCACCAGATCGGCGGTGTTGCGGAACGGGCCGTCCGCATCCGCCGCGTCGCAGCCCACAAGACAGACTGCCTGCAGGTCGATCCGCCCCGCCCAGGCGGCGCGCAGGTCGCGGAACACCGGCCACGAAATCGCGTCCTGCGGCGGGATGCTGTCGAGATGGGTCCGCACCGCCCGCGTGCCGTGGGCAAAGGCGCAACGCAAGGAAAACTCCATCCGCGTCCGCACATCCGCGGCCGACCAGTTCGCCGCGCGGTCCGCCGCCACGGTGTTCAGCGCCCCCATGAAGGTGCCGTCCGGATTGGGCGCGCGGCCCCAAATGTGCCCCTTGTCAAGGTGCGTGTGCATGTCGGTGAAGCAGGGCAGGACCATCGCGCCCGCCATGTCCACCGCCACACCCTGCGGCGGCCCGATCCGGCCGTCCACGACCGAGATCTCGGTGCGCACCAGATCGCCGTCCTGCCCCAGCAGGCAGGCGGGCACGGTCACGTTTGCAAGGGTGTAGTCGCCGCTGGGCAGGGCGCGAAAATCCATCAGGTCTCCCGTTTCAGGGCACTTTCGTGCCATTTGCGCAGCAGCAGGTGCGACAGGAGCGACAGCGCCGCGAAGATCACGACCCCCATCGCCGCGATCATCGACAGCGCCGCGAACATGCGCGCGATGTTGAGCCGGTACCCCGCTTCCTGGATGCGCGCGGCCAGCCCTGCGCCCACGCCGCCCGTGCCCGCGACCAGTTCCGCCACCACGGCACCGATCAACGACAGCCCGCCCGCGATCTTGAGCCCACCAAGGAAATACGGCAGCGCCGAAGGCAGTTGCAGCATCACCAGCTTCTGCCAACGGGTCGCGCCATAGATGCGGAAAAGATCACGCAAGTTGTGGTCGACCGAATTCAGCCCGAGCGTCGTGGACGACAGCACCGGGAAGAACGCCACGATCCACGCGCACAAGAGCATCCCCGCCGTCTTGCTTTCCACATAGATGAAGATCAGCGGCGCGATGGACACCACCGGCGTCACCTGAAGGATCACCGCATAGGGATAGAGCGACAGTTCCAGCAGCTTCGACTGGTTGAACAGGATAGCCAGCCCAGCACCGCCCGCCACCGCCAGCGCAAGCGCCATCAGCGTGATCTTGCCGGTCAGAAGCGCCGCTTCCCACAGCATCGCCCAGTCGCCGGTCAGGCTGGCCCAGACACGCCCCGGGCCGGGCAGGATGTAATGGGGGATCGCGTTCCACACGACGATGCGGTCCCACAGCCACAGGGTGGCCAGCAGCATCACCACCGGCAAGGTCCAACGGGCGATGCGTTCGACCCGCGCGTGGGCTTGCCGGCGGGATTCCTCGGCGTCCAGAACGGCGGCTGCGCGGTCGGCCATGGTCACGCGGCAACCTCCATCGCGGCGTGCAGCGCGTCGGATGCGGCACGGCAATGGGCGGCGTAATCGGCCGATGTCCGGAAGTCTTCGTTCCGGGGAAACGGCGCATCAACGGTCAGTTCCCGCACCACCCGGCCAGGCCGCGCCGCCATCACGACGATCCGGTCCGACAGGAACACGCTTTCGAACACCGAATGGGTGACGAAGACGACCGTGCAGCCGACCCTTGCCTTGAGCGCCAGAAGGTCGTTGTTCAGCTTGAACCGGGTGATTTCGTCCAGCGCCGCGAAGGGTTCGTCCATCAGGATCAGCCGCGGCCGGGTCACCATAGCCCGCGCGATGGACACCCGCATCTTCATGCCGCCCGACAGTTCGCGCGGATAGGCGTTGAGAAACCGGTCCAGCCCCACAAGTCGCAGCACCTCGAGCACGTCGTCCTTCACGGCGGAGTAGGTCTGCCCGCGCAGGCGGAAGGGAAGCCAGACATTGTCCGCCACGGTGGCCCAAGGCATCAGCGTCGGTTCCTGGAACACCACGCCGAGATCGCCCGCCTGCTGCCCGCCATGCCATTCGATCCGGCCCGTCGTGGGCTGCGTCAGCCCCGCCATGATCCGCAGCGCGGTGGACTTGCCGCAGCCCGACGGCCCAAGCAGCGAAATGAAGTCGCCCGCTTTGACCGACATCGTCAGCCCGTCCAGCGCCGTCACCCCGCCCGCGAAGGTCTTGGATACCCCGCGCAAGGTCATCACGGGCGCGCGGTCATCGAGGGGCGGCAAGTCTGTCATGAATACCCAAGATGGACGGGATGAAGGGGCCAAACCGGGACGGATCGACTCCGGAGCCGCGCGGGTCGGAAATGGTCCGGGGGCACGCTGGCCCCCGGCTGCTCGATTATCCAAAGGGTCAGTTGGCGGGTTTCAGGTCCATGCCCAGACCCTTGTTGACGTAGTCGGCAGTATAGGTTGCCTGCCAGTCGATGCCGTCCGCGATCACGCCCGCCGCGACCATCTTGCCATAGAAATCCTCGACCACCTCGGGGTTGATCGCGCCGATCCCCATCTCCAGCGCGTCGCCACTGTCCACGATGCCCTCGGCCAGCATGCGTTCGATCGCATAGTCGATCTTGTCCTGCGTCATGTCCGGATTGGCCGCAATGATCAGGGCGTTCGCGGCGGCATTGTCGCCGTAAAGGTAGTTGTACCAGCCCTTGATGGACCCCTCGACGAAGCATTTCACTTGTTCGGGCTTGTTCGCGATCGTGTCTGCCATCGTTTCGATCGT